>NZ_JBQCEE010000383.1:0-9282 GCF_051960575.1 Jatrophihabitans sp. | reverse complement strand
GGCTCGTCGCCGCCGCGGCGCTCACCGTGGTGGCCCCGGCCGCCTCGGCAGCCACCGGCAGCCCGTGGGGCACGCTCGCCCCGGTGAGCTGGCGGCTCGGGTCGCTGCAGCTGCACGGGTACGCGATCGACCCCGACACGACGGCACCGATCCGGGTCGCGGTGACGGTCGACGGACGCGTGGCCGGCGCGGTCACGGCGGGAAACTGGCTCGGCTGGCTCACCGGCCCGTACCGCGCGTACGGCGGCCACCACGGCTACGCCACCTCGGTGAACGTGCCGGACGGGCAGCACACCGTCTGCACCGTGGCCCGCAACGTGCGGGCCGGCCGCGACACCACCCTGCGCTGCGTGACGGTGAGCGGACGCAACGACCCGGTCGGGCGCCTCACCGCCGCCCACACCGCCGCCGGCATCGTCGTCAGCGGCTGGGCCCTCGACCCGAACGTGACGGCGCCGGTGCAGCTGCGGCCGACCCTGGACGGCATGCCGGTCACGCCGCAGACCGCGGCGGCACCGGCCACCGGGCTGCCGGCATGGTGGTCGGCGAACGGTAGCGCCCACGCCTACAGCTTCACCGTGCCGACCGACCGCTTCGCCCACCGGGTGTGCGTCACCGTCGTCAACGTCGGCCCGGGCGTCGACACGCTGCTCGGCTGCCGCTCGCTCGCGCCCTACGTCACCGTGCCGGACGCGCCACAGCAGCTGCAGGTGACGAACACCGGCACCGGCACCATCACGGCCGGCTGGGCGGCACCCGACTTCGACGGCGGCGCGCCGGTCACCGGCTACCGGGTGAGCATCGACGACACCGCGCCGCAGACCGTCCCGGTGACCCCCACGGCGTTCACGGTCGTGAACCTGCTGCCGAACACCGCGCACACCATCAGCGTCGCCGCGGTCAACAGCATCGGTGCCGGACCCGCGACCACTGTGCAGGGCACCACCGCGGCCGCGCTCGCGGCAGCGCCCCAGGCGCTGACGGCGAAGGCGACCGCGACCAGCGTCACGCTCACCTGGCAGGCGCCGTCGAGCACGGGTGGCGTGCCGGTGACCGGGTACGTGCTCACCAGCCCCGGACGCAGCCCGGTGAGCCTCGCCGCGACGACGCGCAGCACCACGATCGGCTCGTTGGCGTGCTCGACGACCTACGCCGTGACCCTCGCCGCGACCAACGTCGTCGGCACCGGAGCGAGCGCGACGACGAACGTCACGACGGCCACCTGCATCCCGCCGCAGACCACCCCGGCGCCGGTGTCGACCAGCCACTACCTGCGCGCCCTCACCGGCGTCGCGTCGCACGACGTGCCGGCGCTGCGGGCGATGGGTGCCACCGACGCCGGCTACAACCCGTCCGGCCACCGGTACCTGGTGCTGCAGGACATCGGCGCCCAGGCCAACGGCGGCGTGATCCTCTCGGCGACCACGAAGTGGATCTCGTACGCGTCACTGGTGTCGGCGCTGGAGGCGTACGTCGACGGTTACGCGAGCACCCAGAAGGTCAGCGCGCCGATGCTGCTGGCGATCGGCACGAACAACGACGGCATGGTGAGCAGCGCGCAGGGCGCCATCTGGGCCGACCAGGTCGTCGACCCGGTGCGCGCGTACGCCGCCAAGTACACGAACATCACCGTGGCGGGCGCGGACGACATCGAGCCCGGCTTCTCGGCGACGGTCAGCGCCAGCAGGGCGTGGCTGACCGGCTACCTCGGCGCGACCACCGCGCAGTTCGTATTCAACGGCTCGGCCGACGGCTGCCCGACGTCGTCCGGCACGGTCTGCAACAACGGCTGGCACACCACCGACCTCAACTGGCTGTCCGGCGGCGCGGCGCCCACCCGCATCCTCGGCCTGCCGCAGATCTACAACACCGCCATGCCGAAGCAGTGGCACGTCATCTCGGCCGCGGCGCAGCGCATCGCCTTCGCCGGGCCGCTCACCGAGTGGACGGCCTGCGACCAGGCCGGCGGCTGCTCGTCCGCGTCCAACGTGAACGCCTGGCAGTGGCTGTTCAGCGCCATCAACGCCGACCCGCGCACCGCCCAGTCGTCGATGTCCTACGGCACGGACCTGCAGATCAACTGACCCCGGACGACGCGAAACCCCCCCGCTCCGGCCCATTTCCGAGCCGGAATCTGGGCCAGAGCAGGGGGTTCCGCGGTCAGCGGGTGGGCGTCGGCCGGGGGCGCGGACGCGGGGAGGGGCGCTCGGCCGTCGCCGTGCTCGCGGCCGCCGACGGGCGCAGGGCGGCGAGGACGCAGGTCTGGCAGTCGTGGGCGCACGCCGCGCCGCCACCGTCGTGCGCGCAGGCGTCGGCGGCGGCCCCGGGCTCGGCGTCCACCACGTGCAGCTCGGTCGGGTCGTGCTCGTGCCCGCAACTGCACAGCGAGTCGGGGCGGCTGCCGACGACCTCGGCGATCGCGGCGTCCAGCTTCTGCTCGGCCAGGTCGTTCTTCACCGAGGTGACGACGCCCCACGACACCATCGCCAGCAGCACGGCGATGACGAACGCGGCGACCTGGAAGACGGTGTACCCGGCGCCGCCGCCCGAGCGGGTCAGCGAGACGGCGCCGACGGCCAGGAAGAGCATCGCGAACAGGCCGATCGTGGCGGCGAGTTGACGGCGCTTCGGGACCGGGATGCCGGACAGCTGCGAGCTCACCCCTCGATTATGCGGCCCCGCACGGGCGAGCCGCAGCGTACGCCCGGCGCTCGGTAGGCTCGATCACCGTGCGCATCGCCCGCTTCGTCCATACCGGTTCCGGCGAGACACCGGCCGGTGTCGCCTGGGGCACGGTGGAGGGGCCGTCCGGCGCCGACCGCTCGGCGCTGACCGTCGCCGCCATCGACGGCCACCCGTTCGGCCCGATCGCGTTCACCGGCGACCGGTGGGCGCTCGAGGACGTGCGGCTGCTGTCGCCGATCCTGCCGAGCAAGGTCGTCGCGATCGGCAAGAACTACAGCGACCACGCGAAGGAGATGGGCGGCGACGCGCCCGAGACGCCGCTGATCTTCCTCAAGCCGTCGACGTCCGTGATCGGCGACCGCGACGCGATCCGGCTGCCGCCGTCGAGCAGCGAGGTGCACTACGAGGGCGAGCTCGCCGCCGTCATCAAGCGCCCGGCCCGCAACGTCTCGGTCGACGACGCGCTGTCCTACGTACTCGGCTACTGCGCCGCGAACGACGTGACCGCCCGCGACCAGCAGCGCAGCGACGGGCAGTTCACCCGGGCGAAGGGCTACGACTCGTTCTGCCCGATCGGGCCGTGGATCGTCACCGGCCTCGACGCGTCCGACCTGCGGCTGGTCACCCGGGTCAACGGCCAGGTGAAGCAGGACGGCCGCACCTCGCAGATGGTGCACGACATCGCCCACCAGATCGCGTTCATGTCGGGCGTCATGACCCTGCTGCCGGGTGACGTCATCCTGACCGGCACGCCGGCGGGCGTCGGCCCGATCGTCGCCGGCGACACCGTCGAGGTCGAGATCGAGGGCATCGGCGTGCTGAGCAACCCGGTGGTGGCGTCATGACCGCACCCCGCCTGCGTGTCGCGCCGTCGCCGACCGGCGACCCGCACGTCGGCACGGCGTACATGTCGCTGTTCAACCTCGGCTTCGTGCGGCGGCACGGCGGGCAGTTCGTGCTGCGCATCGAGGACACCGACCGCGCCCGCTTCCAGGCCGACAGCGAGCAGCAGATCTACGACACCCTGCGCTGGCTGGGCCTGACCTGGGACGAGGGCCCCGACGTCGGCGGCCCGTATGCGCCGTACCGGCAGTCGGAGCGGCTCGACACGTACCGCCCCTTCGTCGACCAGCTCATCGCCGCCGGGCACGCGTACTTCTGCTGGTGCAGCACCGAGCGGCTGGCCGAGATGCGCGAGCAGCAGCGCGCGAACAAGCTGCCCACCGGCTACGACCGGCTCTGCCTCGGCAAGACCTACGAGGAACGAGCGGCCCTCGGCGGCACCATCGAGACGCCCGTCGTGCGCATGCTCATCCCGGACGACGACGTGCCGACGACGTTCGTCGACCTCATCCGCGGCGAGGTGTCGGCGCCGCGGCCCGACGACCAGGTGATCCTCAAGGCCGACGGCTTCCCGACCTACCACCTCGCCGTCGTCGTCGACGACCACCTCATGGGCATCACCCACGTGGTGCGCGGTGAGGAGTGGATCTCGTCGACGCCGAAGCATCTGCTGCTGTACCGCTGGCTCGGCTTCGAGACGCCCGGCTTCGCGCACATGCCGCTGCTGCGCAACACCGACAAGTCGAAGATCTCGAAGCGGAAGAACCCCGCCGCACGGCTCACCTGGTTCGTCGAGCAGGGCTACCTGCCCGAGGCGCTGCTGAACTTCCTCGCGCTGCTCGGCTACGGGCAGCCTGGGACCGAGGACACCGACGGCGGCGAGATCTTCTCCTTCGCCGATTTCAGCGCCACGTTCGACTGGAGCCGCGTCAACACCGTCGGCCCGGTCTTCGACCTCGCCAAGCTCGACTGGCTCAACGGCCAGTACATCCGCGCGCTCGCGCCCGAGGACTTCGCGTCCCGGCTCATCGCGCACGCCGCGCGCGTCGGCCTGCCGAAGGACGACGCCGTCATCACCGCCGCCGCGCCGCTGGTGCAGGAGCGGGTCGCGACGCTCGTCCAGGGCGCCGACATGGTGCGGTTCCTGCTGGTCGACGAGGCCGACTTCACCGTCGACGAGGCGGCCGCCGCGAAGCAGCTGGGGGAGTCGGGGCAGGCGGTGCTGGCCGTCGCCGTCCCGGCCCTCGAGGCGCTCACCGACTGGACGACCGACGCCATCTCGTCCGCCCTCGAACAGGCGCTCGTCACCGGCCTCGGCCTCAAGCCGCGCAACGCCTACGGGCCGGTGCGGGTGGCCGTCACGGGCCGCACGGTGTCGCCGCCGCTGTTCGAGTCGATGGAGATCCTGGGACGCGAGCGCTCGCTCGGCAGGCTGCGCGCGGCCGTCACGGGTTGATTCAGCGCCTGTAACAGTTCGGACATCCGGGCGTTGCCGACGTGCGACGTCGCAGGTTCCGGGGTAGACAGCCGATATGAGGGCTGTGACGGACGACGCACTGCGCGACGAGACGGTCGACGGTGTCCACTACCAGGTCACCGGCTCGGGCGAGCAGACCCTCGTGCTGATCCACGGCTTCTCGGACAATCTGGCCACCTGGCGCCGTGTCGTGCCGGCGCTCGCCGTGCACCACCGCGTCATCGCCATCGACCTGCCGTCGCACGGGCTGTCGCAACGCTCGTGGAGGCATCCGCTGCTCGACACCTACGTCGACGTGGTGGACGAGGTGCTGGCGCACGAGGGCATCGACGGGCCGATCAGCCTGATGGGCAACTCGATGGGCGGCGCCGTCGCGGCGCTGTACGCCCACCAGAACCCGGACCGGGTCGACGCCGTGGTGCTCATCGGCATGCCCGGGGTGAGCGGCGTGCCGAAGGCATGGCGGCTGGCGTCCTCGCGACCGGCCGAGCTCTGGCTGCGCACGGTCACCAAGCCGGTGCCGCTGGCCCCGCTGCTGGCCGCCTTCGCCTGGACCTACACCCACGCCGCCGTCCCGCACTCGCGCTCGATCGACCCGGCCACCGTGCTCAGCTACTGCGCCAGCTACCCCGACCGCGGCCGGCTGTTCGACCTGCACCCGCTGGCTCGGGCCCTCATGCGCGACCTGCTGCGCGTGCGCCTGCACCAGGTGCTGACCGAGCTGCCCATGCCGGTGATGCAGATGTGGGGTCGGTTCGACCCGCTCGTCCCGGCCCGGCACGCCCCGCGCGGCGGCGAGCACATCGTCGTGCTGCGCAACTGCGGCCACTGCCCCCAGCTGGACGCGCCGGAGCAGGTGCTCGGCTACGTGCTGCCGTTCTTCGCTGCAGCGTCCGGGGCCTCGCTCGCCGAGATCGACGAATCCCTCAGCGCGGTCGCCGACGCCGCGCTGGCCGCCGAGGCGTGACGCGCGAGCGGTCACATACATACAGGGCTGTACGGAACCACCTGTAGGCTGACCTCCTGCATCGAAGGAGGCACCCCGTGACCGCAACCCGCCCTGCCCGCCCGGCCTGGAGTGACGACGACATCGAGGCGTTCCGCGACCTCGCCCGATCGTTCCTGACCAAGGAGTGCGCGCCGCACGAGGAGCGCTGGGGGCAGCAGCAGCACGTCGACCGCGAGATCTGGAACAAGGCCGGCGAACTCGGCCTGCTCTGCCCGTCGATCCCGACCGAGTACGGCGGCGGCGGCGGCACGTTCGCGCACGAGGCGGTCATGGCCGAGGAGCAGATCCGCGCGATGGTCGGCAGCCTCGGCACGGCCGTGCACTCGACGATCGTCGCCCACTACGTGCTCGCCTACGGCACCGAGGAGCAGAAGCAGCGCTGGCTGCCGCGGCTCGCGTCCGGTGAGCTCGTCGGCGCGATCGCGATGACCGAGCCGGGCACGGGCTCCGACCTGCAGGGCATCAAGACGAAGGCGCTGAAGTCGGGCGGTCAGTACGTCATCGACGGCGCCAAGACGTTCATCTCGAACGGCGGCCTGGCGAACTTCATCATCGTCGCGGCCAAGACCGACCCGGAGAACGGCGCGAAGGGCATCTCGCTCATCGCTGTCGAGACCGACGGGCTCGAGGGCTTCTCGCGCGGGCGGCTGCTCAAGAAGATCGGCCAGCACGGGCAGGACACCGCCGAGCTGTTCTTCGACGGCGTCAAGGTGCCGGTCGACTGCCTGCTCGGCGACGAGGAGGGGCAGGGCTTCATCCAGCTCATGTCGCAGCTGCCGCAGGAGCGGCTCGTCCTCGCCGTCGGGGCCGTCGCCGCGATCGAGGAGACGCTGGCGCAGACGCTGAAGTACACGAAGGACCGCAACGCCTTCGGCAAGACCGTCTTCTCGTTCCAGAACACCCGGTTCAAGCTCGCCGAGGTCGCCACGACGGCGAAGATCGCGCGGGTGTTCATCGACGACTGCATCCAGCAGCACCTCGCCGGCCAGCTCGACGTGGCGACCGCGTCCATGGCGAAGTGGTGGACGACCCAGATGCAGTGCGACGTCGCCGACGAGTGCCTGCAGTTCTTCGGTGGCTACGGCTACATGGAGGAGTACCCGATCTCGCGGCTGTACACCGATGCGCGCATCCAGAAGATCTACGGCGGCACGAACGAGATCATGAAGGAGATCATCTCCCGCTTCCTCTGACGTCCGCTCCGGCTCCGCCGGTTTGCCCCGCTGTGCCCCGTCCTGCTGCTGCGCGGACGGGTCACGGCGGGGCATCGTCGTCCTCGGCCCTCTATGCCACTGGCGCGCAAAACTGTAACGTGTTCTCATTCTGGTCGACGCAGCCGACAGGACGGGGACGCGACAGGTGACTGCACAGCTGCACTCGGTGACCGGCGCAGCCGACACCCTCGCGGTGCGAAATCCCGCCACCGGCGAGGTGGTCGGGACCTTCCCGGTGCACACCGCCGACGACGTGGTCGCGGCGGTTGCGCGGGCGCGGGCCGCCCAGCAGTGGTGGGCCGGGCTCGGCTTCGCCGGGCGGCGCAAGCGGATGCAGCGCTGGGTGCGGTGGCTCGCCCGCCACTGCGACGAGCTCTACGAGCTCGGCCACCGGGAGGGCGGCAAGCCGAAGGGCGACATCCAGTTCGAGCTGCTCGCCGGCCTCGAGGACATCCGCTGGTCGGCCGCGCACGCCAAGCGGGTGCTCGGCGAGAAGCGGGTCGCGCCGGGGCTGGCCATGCTGAACTTCGACGCGCGCGTGGCGTACGAGCCGCTCGGCGTCGCCGGCGTCATCACCCCGTGGAACGCGCCGGTGTACACCGTGCTCTGCGGCATGGCCTACGCCCTGAGTGCCGGCAACGGCGTGGTCGTGAAGCCGTCCGAGCTCGCGGCGGCGACCGGCGTCTGGTGCGTCGAGTCGTTCGCGAAGGCCAACCCTGACACGCCGGCCGGTCTCGCGGGCTGGGTGACCGGCTTCGGTGACACCGGCGCGGCGCTGTGCCGCTCGGGCGTCGACAAGCTCGCGTTCACCGGCTCGGTACCGACGGGACGCCGCATCATGGCCACCTGCGCCGAGAACCTCACGCCGGTGCTGCTCGAGCTCGGCGGCAAGGACGCCACCATCGTCGCCGAGGACGCCGACCTCGACGAGGCCGCCCGATCGGTGGTCTGGGGCTCGCTCTGGAACGCCGGGCAGGCCTGCGTCGGTGTCGAGCGTGTCTACGTCGTGGACGCGGTGAAGTCCGAGTTCCTGGCCAAGGTGAAGCAGCGCGCCGAGCAGGTCACCGTCGGCACCGACCCGCTCAGCGACTACGGCCCGATGATCGTGCCCAACCAGATCGACATCATCCGCCGGCACGTCACCGACGCCCTCGAGCGCGGGGCGACGGCGCTCGTCGGCGGCCTCGATTCGATCAGGCCGCCGTACGTCGAGCCGATCGTGCTGGTCGACGTGCCCGAGGACAGCGCGGCCGTGCGCGAGGAGACGTTCGGCCCGGTGGTCGTCATCAACTCCGCCCGCGACGTGGACGACGCCATCGCGAAGGCGAACGGCACCGTCTTCGGCCTCGGCTCGTCGGTGTTCTCGCGCGAGCACGGCCGCGAGATCGCCGCGCGGCTGCGCGCCGGCGGCACCACCATCAACTCGGTGCTCACCTTCGTCGGCCTGCCGTCGGTGCCGTTCGGCGGTGTCGGTGACAGCGGCTTCGGCCGCTTCCACGGCGACGACGGCCTGCGCGAGTTCACCCGGGCGAAGGCCACCACCTTCAAGCGGTTCGGGATGGGCCAGGAGATGCAGGAGTTCCCCCGCACCGACGAGCAGTTCGACATCGTCCGCAAGGTCGTCAAGCTCCGCTACGGCCGCCGCTTCCGCTGACGCTCAACTTCTGTAGAGGACAGTCATGACCCGTTCCGCCGACTACATCGTCGTGGGCTCCGGCAGCGCCGGCGCGATCGTCGCCCGCCGCCTCGCCGACTCGGGCGCGAGCGTCATCCTCATCGAGGCCGGCCGCCGCGACAACACCATCCTGGTGCGCAAGCCCGGCATGATCGGCCCGATGCACGCCGTGCCGCAGCTGAAGAAGACGGTCAGCTGGGACCACTACACCGTCGAGCAGAAGCACGCGCTCGGCCGCAAGATCCCGCAGACGCACGGCAAGGTCGTCGGCGGGTCGAGCTCGATCAACGGCATGGTGTTCGTCCGCGGCAACCGGAAGAACTTCGACGACTGGGCCGCAGAAGGCAACGACGGCTGGAGTTACGCCGACGTGCTGCCC
>NZ_JBQCEE010000382.1:0-19309 GCF_051960575.1 Jatrophihabitans sp. | reverse complement strand
GCGGGGCCCCCCGCGCCGCGGCCACGGCCCCCGCGGCGGCGGCGCCGCGGCTTGCGGGCGGCCCCGTCGTCGGTCGTGCCGCCGGCGGTCGGCGTGCCGGTCTCGGCCGCGACGGCCGCCGCGTCGGCGACCGGGTTCGCGCCGGGATCGCCGCTGACCTCGCCGGCGTCCGGGCCGTCGACCGACTGCTCGACGCCACCGTCGGCGTCCTGGCCGCCACGGGTGCGGCGGCGCGCGCGGGTACGGGCGGGCCGGGGCTTGCGCTCGACCGGCTTGTCGTCCTGCTCGCCGCCCGCACCGCGACGGCGTCCGCCGCGGTCCTTGGCCGGCGACCTGCCGCCGAGGTCCTCGATCTCCTCCGCGTCGAGGCCGGCACGCGTCCGGGCGGCCCGCGGCAGGGTGCCGGTGACGCCGTCCGGGATGTCGAGGTCGAGCGCGAGGTGGGGCGAGGTCGAGTACGTCTCGGCCGGTTCGTGGAAGGGCAGCTTCAGCTCGTCGCAGATGAGCTTCCAGCGGGGGATCTCGTCCCAGTCGACGAAGGTGACCGCGGTGCCGGACGCGCCCGCGCGGGCGGTGCGCCCGATGCGGTGCACGTAGGTCATCGCGTCCTCGGGCGCCTGGTAGTTCACGACGTGCGTGATCCCCTCGACCTCGAGGCCGCGGGCGGCGACGTCGGTGGCGACCAGCACGTCGACCTTCCCCGAGCGGAAGGCGCGCAGCGCCTGCTCGCGGGCACCCTGGCCGAGGTCGCCGTGGATCGCGGCGGCCGCGAACCCGCGGTCCTCGAGGTCCTCGACCACCTTCGCCGCCGTGCGCTTCGTGCGGGTGAAGATCAGGGCCAGGCCGCGGTTGCGGGTCTGCAGCACGCGGGCCAGCATCTCGAGCTTGTCCATCGCGTGGGCGCGGTAGACGAACTGGTCGATGTGCTCGGTGCTCGGCTGCGACTGCTCCTGCTCGGCGCGGATCTGGATCGGCTGCTGCAGGAACTTCCGCGCCAGCGCCACGATCGGCCCGGGCATGGTGGCCGAGAAGAGCATCGTCTGACGGCCGGCCGGGATCATGCCCATGAGCCGCTCGATGTCGGGCAGGAAGCCCAGGTCGAGCATCTCGTCGGCCTCGTCGAGCACCAGGATGCGCACCTCGTCCAGCGAGAGGTGTCCCTGCTGGGTCAGGTCGAGCAGCCGGCCGGGCGTGCCGACGACGACGTCGACGCCCTTCTTCAGCGCGTCGATCTGCGGTTCGTACGCGCGGCCGCCGTAGATGGTGAGCACCCGCGCGCCCAGGCGCTTCCCCGCCGCCGCGAGGTCGCCGGACACCTGCACGGCGAGTTCGCGGGTCGGGGCGATCACCAGTGCGTACGGCTTGGTGCCGGGCCCGCGGTCGGTCGGCAGGCGGTTGAGCAGCGGCACGCCGAAGCCCAGCGTCTTGCCGGTACCGGTGCGGGCCTGCCCGATGAGGTCCTTGCCCTCGAGCGCGATCGGCAGGGTCAGTTCCTGGATCGCGAAGGTGCGGTGGATGCCGACATCGGCGAGCGCCTGCACGATGGCCGGGTTGATCGGGAAGTCGCTGAACGCGGGGCTGTCCGGCTTCACCGGGGCGCGGGCTGCGAGCGGGGCGACGGGCTCGCCGTCGATCTCGACGGTCTGCTCGTCGGTCGGTTCGGTCACTGCATCGGTCATTCGGCGTCCTCGGATACGGTGCGCCGACCGACTTCCGGTACCGGGCGCCTGCGACCCGAATGGAGGGAGGCACCGCGGCTGCGTGGTCAACGCGCAGGTTCGGCCCCAACCCTACCTGCCGCGCCGCCCGCGCCGGTCCGGCCCGCGGGATAGGGTCGCCGGATGGCGCGCCCGACCGACGAGGACAGCGCGGCGGCCGCCGTCGTCGACCTGCTCGGCGTGCTGGCCTACGGCGAGCTGTGCGCCTTCGACCGGCTCGCCGACGACGCGCGCATGGCCCCCGACCTCGCGGCCCGCGCGGCGATGTCGGCGATGGCCGCGACCGAGTTCGGTCACTACCGGGCGCTGGCCGACCGGCTGCGCGAACTGGGCGCCGACCCGGTCGCCGCCATGGCCCCGTTCGTCGCGGCCATCGAGACGTGGCACACGCTGACCGAGCCGCAGACCTGGCCCGAGGCGGTGGTGAAGGCCTACGTCGGTGACGGCATCGCGGCCGACTTCTACCGCGAGATGGCCGGCGTCGTCGACGGCGACACCGGCCGGCTCATCGGCGAGGTGCTCACCGAGGAGGGACGCGCCGAGTTCGCCGCGGCCGAGGTGCAGGCCGCCCTGGCGAGGCAACCCGCCCTGGCCGGGCGGCTGGCGCTCTGGGCGCGGCGGCTGCTCGGCGAGGCGATCAGCCAGAGCCAGCACGTGCTCGCCGACCGCGAGTCGCTGCTGCGGCTGGTGTCCGGCGCCGGCGACCTCGGCGCCCTGTCGGCGATCATGGGCCGCATCGCCGAACGGCACCGCGCCCGCATGCGCGACCTCGGCCTCGACCCCTGACCGCCTGCCCGTCGCCCCGGAACGGACAACGGCCGCCGCCGGGGTGCGGGGGAACCGCCGGCGACGGCCGTTGGCCGGTGAACTCGCGGGGGGACTACATGTTGGCGGCGCCCTCGACGATCGCCTCGCGGATGCGGCCGTAGGTGCCGCAGCGGCAGACGTTGCGGATGGTGTCGAGGTCGGCGTCGGTGATGGCGCGTCCCTCGGCCTTGACGCGGCGCACCAGCGCCACCGCCGCCATGATCTGGCCCGGCTGGCAGTAGCCGCACTGGGCGACGTCGCGGTTGAGCCAGGCCTGCTGCATCGGGTGCAGGGTGTCGCCGTCGGCGAGACCCTCGATGGTCGTGATCTCGTCGTCGGGGTTGATGTCGCCCACCTGCACGCTGCACGGGTTGAAGGCCTTGCCGTTGATGTGGCTCGTGCAGGCCTTGCAGACGTTCAGGCCGCAGCCGTACTTCGGCCCGGTGACGCCCAAGACGTCCCGCAGGACCCAGAGCAGGCGGACGTCGTCCTCAATGTCGACGCTGACCCGCTCGCCGTTGAGGATGAAGGTGTGGGTGCCCATCAGCGCTCGTACTCCAAACCGTTGGTGGGGGACTGCGGGATCGGTGGGGTGGTCGGCAACGGATCGAAGCCGAGGTTCGGGTCGGTGTGGCTGATCGGGAAGGTCGTCGGCACCGTGCCCGTCGCGCGGGCGTAGGCACAGGCCACGGCGGCCTTCGAGGCGGCGACACCGAGCTCGCCGGCGCCCGAGGGCTGGCCGGTCGTGGTCGGCATGATCTCGATGTCGATCTGCGGCGGGACGTTCCACTGCCGGGTGTAGAAGTAGTTGTCCCAGCTGCCCTCGAGGAACGTGCCGTCCTTGAGGTGCATGCTCGTCGTCAGCGCGTGGGCGATGCCGTCCATGATGCCGCCGAGCATCTGGGCCTTCAGACCGGTCGGGTTGATGCAGAGCCCGGGGTCGACGACGAAGGTCGCCCGGGTGACCCGCGGGCCGGTGCGGGCGTCGCGGATCTGCCGGTTCACCGTCGCCGAGGTGCAGTCGATCTCGACCACGCAGGCCACGACCGCCTTGTACTCGGCGTGGAACGCGATGCCCTGGGCCGTGCCCGGCGCCATCGCCTTGCCCCACTGCCCGAGGTCGGCCGCCCGCTGCAGCACCGCCCGCGACCGGTCGTCCTTCAGGAAGTTCTTTCGGAAGGTGAACGGGTCCATCTTCATCGCCGCCGCCAACTGGTCGACGACGAGCTCGATGGCGGTGCAGACGTCGGGCGAGTAGATGTTGCGCAGCGAGCCGGTGTGGAAGTTGCCCTCCTCGATCTCGCTGAGCGCCTGGTCGGTGACACCGAAGTTGTAGGGCACGTTCGCGGTGAGCTCGAAGATCGTCTGCGCGTACCCGAGGGTGTTGGCGAGCGGGATCTTGTCGGCGTACTCGGTGAGCATCTCGCCGAAGCCGTGGCCGAAGTCGGTGCTGACGCTGGTGTGCCGCTGCTCGAAGCTCAGCACGTTGTTGCCGGCGTAGACCGCCCGCACGCGCGAGGTCGCGATCGGGTGCATGCGGCCCTGGCGGAAGTCGTCGGTGCGGTGCCACATCAGCTTCACCGGCACGCCGAACTTCTGTGAGGCCTCCGCGGCCTCGAGCGCGGCGTCCGAGAACAGGTGCCGGCCGAACGACCCGCCGCCCTGGGTGACGTGGCAGGTCACCTTGCTCACCGGCAGGCCGAGCATGTTCGCGATGTCGTTCTGGGCGACGATCGGCACCTTCATGCACGACCAGATCTCGGCGCTGTCCTTGCGCACGTCGGCGATCGCAGTACCCGTCTCGAGCGGGCTGTTGCTCGCGAAGGCGAAGGTGAAGCGCTGGTCGATGACGTTGGTCAGCGGCAGCTGCACCGCCGCGACCGGCAGCTCGGCCTGCTTGAGCGAGGCGCGCAGGGTGTCGTCGGACTTGCCGGCGTTCGGGCCCAAGTTCCAGGTGCACTGCAGCGCGCGGATCGCGTCGATGCACTGGCCGAAGGTGCGCGCCCGCACGGCCACGCCCTTGCTGATGATCTCGGCGTGCGTGACGCCGGGCATCTGCCGCACCTGCGCCAGGTTCGAGACGCCTGTGAGCGTGCCGTTGACGGTCGGCGGCCGGCAGATCATCGTCGGCAGCGCGTTGGGCACCTGGTGGTCGTTGGTGAACAGCTTGCGTCCGGTGACGATGTCGCGGGCGTCGAGCCGGTTCTGCGGCTTGCCGACGACGGTGAACTGGCTGATCGGCTTCAACGTCGGCTGCACCGAGATCGTGGTGCGCACGGCGGCCGCCGAGGCGAGCGAGCCGTAGGTCGCGCGCTGCCCGCCCGGGCCGGTGAGCACGCCGTTCGCGGCGGTGACCGACGACGGCGACACCCCCCACTGCGCGGCCGCCGTCTCCGCCAGCCGCTCGCGGGCGGCCGCAGCCGCCACCCGCACCGGGGTGTACATCGAGCGGATGCTGTTCGACCCGCCCGTGAGCTGGTTCCAGACCAGTTCCGGACGCGCGTCGGCGAGGGTGACGTCGACCCGCTCGATGGGGACGGAGAGCTCTTCGGCGATCAGCATGGCGATCGCGGTCTGGATGCCCTGGCCGACCTCGGCGCGCGGCAGCGCGAACGACACGGTCCCGTCGGGGTTCACGACGACCGTGATGAGGTTGGACGTCGGCAGGGCGGCCAGGTTCTGCAGGTCACCGAGGTCGAACAGGTCGGACGGCTCGGGGAGCGACGGGACGGCGGCGCCGGCCTCCTTCCCGCCGAGCAGGGCACCGCCCGCGGCGACGAGCGTCGGCGCGGCGACGAGGAAGCCGAGGAACGAGCGGCGGCTCGTGCCGCCGGTCGACGCCGGCTCGGTCGGGTCGGGGTGCGGGGTGGGACGCGGACGGACTGCTGTCACAGGGGGCTCCTCGGCTGGGACGGGCATCGAGTGTGTGACGCGGACTGCGGTGTGACCGGCGCGACGAAGGTCCCGAACCGACCTTCGGACTGCCAACAGGTTCGATCCCGGGCAACGGTGCGGTTTCAGGCATGTTGCTGGGACGTCCTAGTTTTGACAATCAACCTTCCGCTGTCAAACGAGCGGACGCCGCGGAGGTGACGCGCGGTCGTCGAACTTTTCCGGACCTTCCGGACAGCCCCGGCAGCACGACGGCGGGGCACCGTGAGGGGGGCCCCGCCGTCGGGGGACGTGGTGCCGCGGGCGTGCCGCGGCCGGCTCAGGACTGGATGAAGCCCACGCGGCGCACGTCGGCCTGCGCGATCTCGATGTAGGCGATGAGATTGGCCGGGACGATCACCCGCCGGCCCTTCTCGTCGGTGAGGCTCAGCTGGCCGTCGACGCTCTTGAGCGCCGTGGCGACGAGCTCCTCGACCTCGTCCGGGCTCTGGGTGCTCTCGAGCACGATCTCCCGGGGAGTGTGCAGAACACCGATCTTGACCTCCACCGGGGAGCCTCCTCGCACTGTCGACACGGTCGTGGCCCGCACCGGCACGGTGGCCGGTGGGTTGCGGGCAGCGTCCACGCTAGTCGAGGCGACCGGGGCGCATGGCACCGCTCCGCTGTCGGCGAACAGCGGGCGCCTCACTGGCGGGGGAAGTTCGAGATCCCTCGCCAGAGCAGCGACTCGAGCAGGCGCACCGCGTCGGCCTGCGACATCGGCCGCTCGTTGGACAGCCACCACCGCGCGGCGACCTGGGCGGCGCCGGTGAGGGCCGTCGCGAGCAGCTCGGCCTCGTCCCGGCTCAGGCCGGTGTCGGCCGCGACGGTGTCCGCGACGGCCTCCATCGTCTGCTGGGTGACCCGCTCGACCCGCTCGCGCACCCCGGGGTCGTTGGCCAGGTCGTTCTCGAAGATCAGCCGGAACGCGCCGTCGTGGCCGTCGCGGTCGACGAAGCCGAAGTAGGCCGACAGCACGTTGTGGATGCGCTCGCGGTTGTCGGTGGTGCGCCGCAGGGCGTCGTTCACCGTCTGCCGCAGCGCCTCGGCCTGCGCGTCGATGAGCGCCAGGTAGAGCTCGAGCTTGCCCGGGAAGTGCTGGTAGAGCACCGGCTTGGAGACCCCGGCGCGCTCGGCGATGTCGTCCATCGCCGCGGCGTGGTAGCCGTTGGCGACGAAGACCTCCTGCGCCGCGGCCAGCAACTGCTGGCGGCGGGCCGAGCGGGGGAGCCGCACCGAACTCGACATCGGCGCTCCCCTCGACGACGACGGCTCAGGACCCAGCGATCCTACCCGCCGGTAGCCAGCCCCTCGGTGATCGTCACGCGGTGGGCATCGTCGAGCACCGGGGCGAACAGGTCGCCGTGCCGCTCGACCCGCTCGAGCGCCTCGGCGGCGGTGAACCGCAGCACGCCGCCGGCCTCGACCTCGTCCCAGGTGAGCGGGGTCGAGACCGTCGGTTCGGGGCGGGCCCGCAGCGAGTAGACGGCCACGGTGGTCTTGGCCGGGTTGTTCTGGCTCCAGTCGACCAGCACCTTGCCGGGCCGCAGCGTTCTGGTCATGCGCGAGACGACGAGGTCCGGGTGGTCGCGCTCCAACCTCTGCGCCACCCGCTTCGCGTAGGCCGAGGTCAGCATCGGGTCGGCCGCGCTCACCGGCGCACTGACCTGCATGCCCTTCGACCCGGACGTCTTGGGCACCGGGTGCAGGCCGTCGGCGGTGACGAGGTCGCGCAGCAGCACCGCGACCTCGCAGCACTCGGCGATCGTCGCGGGCGGGCCGGGGTCGAGGTCGAAGACGATGAGGTCGGTGCGGGGCCGAGGGGAGCTTGCGACCCGAGCATGAGCGCTGCGGGCACGCGGGGGCACGCGCCACTGCGGTACGTGCAGTTCGAGCGCGGCGAGGTTGGCGAGCCAGACGAGCGTCGCGAGCTCCTCGACGACGGTGTAGTCGATCGACTCGCGGTCCTTGGTCGAGCCCGGCGCGGGCAGCCGCACGGTGCGCACCCAGTCGGGGGTCCCGCGCGGCGCGTTCTTCTCGTAGAAGAACTGGCTGTCGACGCCGTTCGGGTAGCGCTTCACCGTCAGCGGCCGGTCGACGAGATGCGGCAGCAGCACCGGCGCGATGCGGGTGTAGTAGTCGATCACCTCGCCCTTGGCGAACCCGTGCTCGGGATAGAGCACCTTCTCGAGGTTCGACAGCGTCAGCCGGCGTCCGTCGACCTCGACGGGGATACGGTCAGCCATCGCCGGTGGCCTCCTCGGGGCGTTTGTCGGTGCGGACCCCGCGGAAGACGGGGTGCCGTAGCCGGTGGTCGTCCGTGCGGGCGGCGTACGCGACGTCGACCACGACGGTCGGTTCGACCCAGCGCACGACCCGGCCGGGCGAGCGCGGGACGCCGGTGACGACGGGTTCGTCGCGCGGCACGAGCAGCGGACGCAGCACCCGCACCGCCGCCGCCGAGAGCCCGCTGCCGACCTTCCCGGCCAATTCCCACCCGTCCCCGGAGCGGGTGGCGAGCACGAGGGAGCTGAGGTCGGTCGGTCGCTCGGTCGGCGCCTCCCAGCCGATGACGACGAACTCGTCGGCGTGGCCGAAGCGCAGCTTGCGCCAGTCGTCGCTGCGCGCGCCCGGCCGGTACGGCGCGTCGACCCGCTTGGCCACCACGCCCTCGAGCCCGGCGGCCCGGGCGACCTGCTCGGTGGCGGCGGCGTCGTCGAAGGACGGGCTGATCGTCCAGCCGTCGGCGTCGGCGAGCCAGCGTTCGAGCGTCGCCCGCCGCTCGCGCCACGGACGCCCGGTGAGGTCGACGCCGTAGCGGCGCAGCAGGTCGAAGGCGACGAACGCGACCGGGCACTCGGCGGCCAGTCGCTGCACCTCCGCCTTGGCCCGCACGTGCATGCGCGACTGCAGCCGCTGGAACGACGGCCGGCCGTCGACGAAGGCCACGAACTCGCCGTCGAGCAGGGCGTCGCCCGCGTCGGCGGCGAGCGCGACGAGCTCCGGGTACCCCGCCGTCACGTCGTTGCCGTTCCGGCTGGTGATGCGCACCCGCCCGTCGCGGACGTCGAGCAGCGCCCGCACGCCGTCCCACTTGAACTCGTAGGCCCACTGCTCGCCGACCGGCAGCTTCGCGACCGGGGTGGCCAGCATGGGTTCCACCCCGCCAAACTAAACGGATGCGGAGCATCTGGAAGGGCAGCGTCTCGTTCGGGCTGGTCAGCATCGGCGTCAAGCTCTACTCGGCCACCGAGGAGAAGGACGTCAGCTTCCACCAGGTGCGCCGCAGCGACGGCTCGCGCATCCGCTACAAGCGGGTCGCCGAGGCCGACGGCGAGGAGGTGCCCTACTCGGAGATCGCGAAGGGCTACCAGCTGCCGAGCGGCGAGACCGTCGTGCTCACCGACGACGACTTCAAGGACCTCCCGCTGCCCACGGCGCGCGTCGTCGACGTCGTGCAGTTCGTGCCGCTCGACCAGATCGACCCGATCTACTTCGCCAAGAGCTACTACCTCGAGCCCGAGACGACCGCGGTGAAGCCGTACGTGCTGCTGCGCGACGCCCTCGAGGACAGCGGCATGGCCGCGCTGGTCAAGGTGGCGATCCGCAACCGCGAGCAGCTGGCGACGCTGCGCGTGCGTGACGGCGTGATCGTCATGGAGACGATGCTCTGGCCGGACGAGATCCGCACGCCCGAGTTCGGCTTCCTCGACGCCGACGTCGAGCTGCGCCCCGCCGAGAAGCAGATGGCCCGCTCGCTCGTCGAGAGCATGGCGGGCGACTTCGAGCCGGGCGAGTTCAGCGACAACTACCGCGAGGCGCTGCAGTCGGTGATCGAGGCCAAGATCGAGGGACGCGAGGTGGTCGAGCCCGAGGACGTGCAGCCCCGCGCCGACAACGTCGTCGACCTCATGGCCGCACTGCGGGCGTCGGTCGAGGCGGCGAAGCGCGACCGCGGGGAGGCGGTCGACTCGTCGGCCACGGCCCCGGCCAAGGCCTCGGCGGGCAAGGCAGCGGCGAAGAAGGCCGCAGCCAAGGCGCCGGCGAAGAAGGCGGCTGCGAAGGCGCCGGCCAAGAAGGCCGCCGCGAAGGCGACCGCCGCCAAGGCGACGGCGAAGAAGACGGCTGCGAAGACGCCGGCCAAGAAGGCGGCGAACCGCAAGACCGCGTGATCGAGGCGGTGTGCTGGACCGCCGGCGGTCCACCGCGCCGTCTCGATCATGGTCGGGGGCGACCGGCGCCCGCTCGTCGCGCCGCCCGGACGTGACCTTCGTAGGCTGATCGGATGGGCCCAGCCGCCGACCTGCCGATCATGTGCGCTGACACGCGCGCTGCTTCGGCCGTCTTCGGGCCGCCCTGTGCCACGCTCGGACCGTGGCGGACGGTTGGTACCTGCGCGAGTACGGACGGCACAGCGACCGCGATGAGGGCGGCGCCGACGGCTGGGGCCGGACGGTCACCGTCGTGCGCGATCCGCAGCTCGCGACGCGCCTGCCGTACGTCGCCGAGGACGACTGGGACGAGCGCTGGGACGACGGCGCCTACGCCGACGTCACCTATGTGCGCGGCGGGTTCGATCGCGTGAACCCGCACGAGTTGCCGCCGCCCGTGCGGTTCCGGTCGCCCGTGCGCGAGTTCGTGCGCAAGTACGGCTGGCGCGCGTACGCGCTGCCCGTGCTGGTCGTGCTGACCGTCGTCGCGCTGGCCACCGCGAAGGGCCCCGAGCCGCGGCGTGCGACCGCCGCGACGGGTGCTGTGCCGACGCGCCCGACAGCCGCCGCCCCGAGCACCCCCGCCACGACGCCGTCGACGAGCAGCGCCCCGGCCGCGTCGGCGTCGGCGTCGGCGCAGCCGTCGGCTCCGACGCTGAAGTCCTACGACCTCCCGCCGGGCGCCCCGTACACGCTGCAGGGCAAGGGCACCTTCCGGGTGCTGCCGGGCACCACGCGCGCCGTCGGCAGCGGCCAGCGCTTCACCTACGACATCGAGGTCGAGAACGGCATCACCGGTGTCGACCTCACCGCCTTCGCCAAGCTGGTCGACACGACGCTGGACGACAAGCGCAGCTGGTCCGGGCACGGTGTGCAGTTGCAGCGGGTCGCGAACGCGGCCGACGCCACCTTCCACGTCTCGCTCACGTCGGCGATGACGGTGCGCAGCCTCTGCGGCTACGACATCGCCGTCGAGACGTCGTGCTACGACCCCGGCCAGAGCCGCGTGGTCTTCAACGTGGCCCGCTGGGTGCGAGGCGCCGTCGCCTACCAGGGCCACCTCGACGAGTACCGCGTCTACATGATCAACCACGAGGACGGACACGCGCTGGGCCACGACCACGCCCACTCGTGCCTCGCCAACGGCATGGCGCCGGCGATGATGCAGCAGACCTACGGCCTGATCTCGGCCACGACGCACCGGGCCTGCACGCTCAACGTCTGGCCGTACCCGGTCGGCGCCACGGACGCCCCCGGCGCCGAGGACACCGACACCGACGCGAACAACGAGTACTACCTCGCCGGCTGAGCGGGCCGTGACGGCGGCTGGTTGACTGGAGGGCGGAATGCCCGCCCCGTCGACGTGGTTGGCACCTGCGTCCAACTCGAACTGCCGTCGTGAGGAACGTCCTGTGTCGTTGCCGCCGCTCGTGGATCCTGCCGAGTCGCTCACCGTCGACGAGGTGCGCCGCTACAGCCGCCATCTGATCATCCCGGACGTCGCCATGACCGGGCAGAAGCGGCTGAAGAACGCCAAGGTGCTCTGCGTCGGCGCCGGCGGCCTCGGCTCGCCCGCGCTCATGTACCTCGCCGCGGCCGGTGTCGGCACGCTCGGCATCGTCGAGTTCGACACCGTCGACGAGTCGAACCTGCAGCGCCAGATCATCCACGGGCAGAGCGACGTCGGCCGCCCGAAGGCCGAGTCGGCCGCCGAGAGCGTGCGCAACATCAACCCGCTCATCCAGGTCAACATCCACGAGCTGCGCCTCGACGCGTCCAACGTGATGGACCTGTTCAGCCAGTACGACCTCATCGTCGACGGCACCGACAACTTCGCGACGCGGTACCTCGTCAACGACGCCTGTGTGCTGCTCGGCAAGCCCTACATCTGGGGCTCGATCTACCGCTTCGACGGCCAGGCGTCGGTCTTCTGGGCCGAGTACGGCCCGTGCTACCGCTGCCTCTACCCGGAGCCGCCGCCGCCCGGCATGGTGCCGTCGTGCGCCGAGGGTGGCGTGCTCGGCGTGCTGTGCGCGTCGATCGGCTCCATCCAGGTGAACGAGGCGATCAAGGTGCTCACGGGCATCGGTGAGCCGCTCGTCGGGTCGCTCATGGTCTACGACGCCCTCGAGATGAACTACCGCAAGATCAAGGTGCGCAAGGACCCGAACTGCGCGGTCTGCGGCGAGCACCCGACGGTCACCGAGCTCATCGACTACGAGGCCTTCTGCGGCGTCGTGTCCGAGGAGGCGCAGCAGGCCGCGATCGGTTCGACGATCACCGCGAGCGAGCTCAAGGACCTCATCGACTCCGAGAAGCCGATCTACCTGGTCGACGTGCGCGAGCCCGCCGAGTGGGAGATCGTCTCGATCCCCGGCGCGACGCTGATCCCGAAGGACGAGATCCTCCGCGGCGACGCCCTCGCCTCGCTGCCCCAGGACAAGCAGATCGTCATGTACTGCAAGACGGGTGCGCGCTCGGCCGAGACGCTCGCGGCGGTCAAGAACGCGGGCTTCTCGGACGCCGTGCACGTGCAGGGCGGCGTCACCGCCTGGGTGAACCAGATCGACCCGTCGCTGCCGTCGTACTGATGGCGAGCGCCTGATGGACGAGCGGGCGTCGCTCTTCGTCCAGGGGCAGCAGGCGTTCTCGCTGCGCGTCGCCGAGATCGGCAGCGCGCAGTGGGACGCCCCCACCCCGTGCAGTGAGTGGACGGTCGCCGAGCTCGTCGACCACCTGATCGACGAGCACCGCTGGGCGCCGTCGCTGCTCGCCGGGCTCACCTTCACCGAGGCGGACGCCCGCGTGTCGGCGATGCCGCCGCCGGACGCCGACCGGGTGGGCGCGTGGCAGGAGGCGGCGACCCTCTCGCACGCCGCCTTCTTCGCCGCCGGCGCGCTCGACCGCGAGGTCGACCTCAGCCGCGGCTGGACCCCGGCGCGCGACTACCTGGCCGAGATGACCTTCGACCTCTGCGTGCACGCCTGGGACCTCGGCCGGGCGATCGGCTCGCCCGAACGGCTGCCCGACGAGCTGGTCGAAGCGGTCTGGGTGGACGCCCTGGGCTTCGGCGACCTCGCGTCCAGCGGCGTCTTCGACCGGCCGGTGCCGGTGCCGGACGACGCGCCCGTGCTCGAGCGGCTGCTCGCGCTCACCGGCCGCGACCCGCACTGGCGGCGTCCTTCCGCGTGAGCCGCAGCGGTCACCAGAACGGCGCTTGGCCCGGGACGGTCGCGAGGTCCTCGAGCAGGTGCTCCCGGTCGTCGTGCTCCGCGATCGGGACGTCGAGCGCCCGCTGCGTCCACGCGCGGGCCTGCTCCGGCGAGCCGGAGACGGCCTCGGCGCGGGCGAGCGCCTCGTAGCCGTAGGCGAGGTCCCAGTCCGCGATGCCGTGCTCGAGACAGAGGTCGACCACGCGCTGCGCGTGGTGGCGGCTCGGCTCGGGGCGGCCGAGGACGGCGTACACCCGCGACACCTGCCACTCGCCGCGGGCCCGGTGCACGGGCTCGCCCACCTGGCCCCAATGGTGCCGTGACGCGTGCGCCATGTGCAGCATCGCGTCGTCCTCGTCGCGGCTCCGGTCCATGCGCTCGAGCAGCGTCCAGGTGCGGTTGAACAGGGCGACGGCCAGGCGGCGTTCGGCGGCCGGGTCGAGACCGGCCGGGTCGGGTTCGGCGGGCATGCGCGCCAGTGTCGCGCGGAAACTGTCAGAGGGTCGTGATGGGATCCTCTGCGTGACATCAGCCCGGTCGTACCACCTGCTGCGCACCGCACCGCCGCCCGCGACGGCACCGGTGCTCGACGCGCAGCAGCGCCGGGTCGTCGACCACCCGGGCGGGCCGCTGCTCGTGCTGGCGGGCCCGGGCACCGGCAAGACCACCACGCTCGTCGAGACGGTCGTCGACCGGGTGCAGCGCGGGGTGCCGGTCGAGTCGATCCTCATGCTGACCTTCAGCCGGCGCGCGGCTGTCGAGATGCGCGACCGTGTCGCCGCCCGTCTCGACCGCACCGTGCGCGAGCCGATCGCGCGCACGTTGCACTCGTACGCCTTCGGCATCCTGCGGATGGCGGCGGTCCGCGACGGCGCCCCGGCTCCGCGGCTGTTGGCCTCGGCCGAGCAGGACGTCCTGATCCGCGACCTTCTCGCCGACGGGGACGTGGAGCGGTGGCCGGTCGGGCTGCGGCCGGCGCTGCGCACGCTCGGCTTCGCCGACGAGCTGCGCGACTTCCTCATGCGCGCGGTCGAGCGCGGCCTCGACGGGCCGACGCTGCAGCATCTCGGCCGGGTGTACGACCGCCCCGACTGGCTCGCGGCCGGCGCGTTCCTCACCGAGTACCAGGGCGTGACGGTGCTGCGCGACCCGGGCGGCTACGACCCCGCCGAGCTGATCTCCGGCGCCCTCAACGCGCTGCACGCCGATCCCTCCCTGCTCGCCGCCGAGCGCGAGCGGCGGCGGCACCTGTTCGTCGACGAGTACCAGGACACCGACCCGGCCCAGGCCGAGCTCGTGCAACTGCTGGCCGACGGCGCCGACGAGCTGGTGCTGGTGGGCGATCCCGACCAGTCCATCTACGCGTTCCGCGGTGCGGACGAGTCGGCGATCCGGGACGTGTCGCACCGGTTCGGCGGTGGCGGCGAGGTCCCGGTGGTGGCGCTGCGTGAGTGCCGCCGGTTCGGGGCCGACCTGGTCGAGGCCACGCGGCGGATCGCCCACCGGTTGCCCGGCCGCGCCGAGCAGCGCGCGGTGACACCCGCGGCCGGGCTCGACCCCGGCCGCGTCGACGTGCACGTCTTCCGCAGCGCGAGCGAGGAGGCCGCCTACCTCGCCGGTGTGCTGCGGCGCGCCCATCTCGAGGGCATCCCGTGGCAGCGCATGGCGGTGCTGGTGCGCTCGACGGCGCAGACGCTGGGCGTGCTGCGGCGCGCCATGACGACGGCGGGGGTGCCGGTGGCCGTCCGCGCCGCGGACATCCCGCTCGCCGAGCAGCCGGCGGTCGATCTGCTGCTCGACCTGCTCGGCTGTGCCGCCGACCCGGGGCGGCTGGACGAGGCGCAGGCCGAGGCCCTGCTGACCGGTCCGCTCGGCGGCGCCGACTCGCTCACGCTGCGGCGGGTGCGCCGCGTGCTGCGCCGTACCTTCCCCGACGACGGCGGTGCGCTCGTACCCGTGCTGCTCGACCCGTCGGCGGCGGCATTGCTGCCGCCCGCGGGCGCCGGCGCGATCACCCGAGTGGCGCGCACGCTGGCGGCCGGGCGTGCCGCCGTCGAGTCCGGCGGTGACGTCGAGGCGGTGCTCTGGGCCGTCTGGACTGCGTCGGGCCTGGCGGGACGGTGGGAGACCGCCAGCCTCGCCGGCGGCCCGGCCGGGGCGGCCGCCGACCGCGACCTCGACGCCGTGCTGCGGCTGTTCGACGAGGCCGCGAACTTCGTCGACCGCCTGCCCGGCGAGGCGCCCGCGCGCTTCGCCGACCACCTGCGGGCGCAGCAGATCCCGGGCGACGCGATGGCCCTGCCACGCCGCGAGGCCGACGCGGTCGCGATCCTGACGGCGCACGCCGGCAAGGGTCTCGAGTGGGACGTCGTCGCGGTCGCCCACGTGCAGGAGGGCGGCTGGCCCGACCTGCGGCGGCGGGGGTCGCTGCTCGGCACCGACGAGCTGCTCGACGCCATCGAGGGGCGGGCCGGCACGGCCGCGCCGGCGTCGGTCTCGCGCCAGCTCGCCGAGGAGCGGCGGCTGTTCTACGTCGCCGCGACGCGGGCGCGCCGGCACCTGGTGGTGACGGCGGTGACCGGCGAGGACGAGCAGCCGTCGCGGTTCCTCGACGAGCTCGACCCGCGCGACGAGCCACGCAGCCCGACGCGACCGATGAGCGGGGTGCACCTGCCGGGGCTCGTCGCCGAACTGCGGGCCGTCGTCACGGCACCGGATGCACCGGAGGGTGAGCGCCGGGCGGCCGCGAGCCAGCTCGCGCGGCTCGCCCACGCCGGCGTGCCGGGTGCCGACCCGGACGAGTGGTGGGGGCTCGCGCCGCTGTCGACGACCGCCGGTGTCGCCGATCCCGACCGGCCGGTGCCGATCAGCCCCTCGCGGGTCGAGCCGTTCCTCGACTGCGAGCTGCGCACCGTCCTGCAGCAGCTCGGCGGGCAGGACGACCAGGGCACCGCCGCCGGGCTCGGCACCCTCGTCCACGCGCTCGCGGCGGCCGAGGCCGACCCGCTCGACCTCGCCGAGCTCGAGCGACAGCTCGACGAGCAGTGGTCGACGCTCGACTTCGGCGCGGCCTGGTACGCGAAGAACCAGCGCGAGACCGCGAGCGGCATGCTCGATCGGCTGGTCACCTGGCTGCGCGAGAGCCGCGCGACGCTCGAACGGGTCGACGTCGAGCGCGGCTTCCGGGCCGAGGTCGGCGACGCGGTGATCGCCGGACGGGTCGACCGGCTCGAGCGCGACGCCGACGGGCGGTTGGTCGTCATCGACCTCAAGACCGGCCGGAACAAGCCCTCCGACGCGACGGCCCATCCGCAGCTGGGCGTCTACCAGCTCGCGATCGAGGCCGGCGGCTTCGGTGACGGCGAGGTCGCCGGCGGTGCCCGGCTGGTGCAGCTCGGTACCGGTGGGGCGATCGAGCAGGTGCAGCGCCCGCTCGCCGAGCACGACGACCCCGAGTGGGCCCGGCGCACGGTCGAGCACGTCGCCGAGCGGATGCGGGGGCACGAGTTCCTCGCCATCGACAATTCGCGCTGCCACGTCTGCGAGGTGCGGTCGTGCTGTCCGCTGCAGCCCGTCGGTCGGCAGGTGCCGCAGTGACCGACATGATCGAGGGCGTGGCGGACGTGCACCGGCCGGCGCAGCCGGCGTCCATCAGCGCGGTCGAGCTCGCCGACCTGCTCGGCCAGCCGCGCCCGACCGACGAGCAGGCGGCGGTGATCGAGTCGGGTCTCGAGCCCGCCGCCGTCATCGCCGGTGCGGGCTCGGGGAAGACCGAGACGATGGCGGCGCGGGTCGTGTGGCTCGTCGCGAACCGCCTCGTCGCGCCCGACGAGGTGCTCGGCCTGACCTTCACCCGCAAGGCGGCCGGCGAGCTGGGCGCGCGCATCCGGCGGCGTCTCGCGCAGTGGCGCCGCATCGTCGAGCGCGACCGTCCCGACGACCACGAGCAGCTCGCCGCGCTGCAGTCGCTGGAACCGACGGTCTCGACCTACGCCGCCTTCGCCGGCCGGCTGGTCGGTGAGCACGCGCTGCGCGTGGGCGCCGAGCCGTCGGCCCGGCTGCTGTCGCAGGCCCGGCTGTGGCAGCTCGCCGACACCGTCGTGCGGCGCTGGGAGGGCGATCTGCCCGAGTTCGGCGCCGTCTCGTCCACGGTGCACTACGTCCTGGCGCTCGCCGGGCAGCTCGCCGACCATCTCGTCGACCCCGACGCCGTCGAGCAGCACTGCGCCGCCGCGCTCGACCACTTCTTCGCGTTGCCGCTCGGCCCCCGGGTGCGCAACGACATCCCCAGCGGCGCGAAGCAGTACATCGGCACGCTGCGGCAGCGGCAGGCGCTGATCCCGCTCGTGCGCGAGTACCAGCGGGCGAAGCACGAACAGTCGGCCGTCGACTTCGGCGACCAGATGCGACTCGCGGCCGCGCTCGCCGCGCTGCCCGAGGTGCGCGCCGTCGAACGCGCGCGGTTCGCCGCCGTGCTGCTCGACGAGTACCAGGACACCGGCCACGCGCAGATCGAGTTGCTGCACGGCCTGTTCGGTGACGGCCACCCGGTCACCGCCGTCGGCGACCCGTTCCAGTCGATCTACGGCTGGCGCGGCGCGAGCGCCGGCAACATGACCGCCTTCGACCTCCGGTTCCGCCACCGCGACGGGCGGGCCGCGACGGTCTTCCCGCTCGCCACCAGCTTCCGCAACGGCCGCGCGGTGCTCGACGTCGCCAATGCCGTCGCCGAGCCGCTGCGTCGCGGCACCCGCACCATCCCGCTGCGGGCCGCCCCACACAGCGCTGCGGGGGAGGTGCACGCCGCCTTCCTCGAGACGGTCGAGGACGAGGCCGGCTGGGTCGCCGATCACGTGCTGGCCGCCTGGCGCGCCCTGCCCGCGGGCGAACGCACCGCCGCGGTGCTCGTGCGCCGGCGCGCCCAGATGACGCCGCTGGCCGATGCGCTGCTCGCCGTCGGGCTGCCGGTCGAGATCGTCGGCCTGGGCGGCCTGCTCACGACGCCCGAGGTCGTCGACGTGGTGGCGACGCTGCGCGTGCTCGCCGACGTCCGCCCCGGCGGCGCCCTGCTGCGCCTGCTCACCGGTGCGCGCTGGCGCATCGGTCCGCGTGACCTCGCCGTCCTGCAGGCACGGGCCGCGGCGCTCGTCCGGCCGCCCGACGACGCCGTCGTCGACCCCGACGACCGCGAGCCGGTGAGCCTGCTCGAGGCCCTCGACGACCTCGGCCCGGCCGGCCGCTACTCGCCCGAGGGCCACCGCCGCATGACCCGCCTCGCCGACGAGCTGCGCCGGCTGCGGCGTCGGCTCGGGGCGCCGCTCGCCGAGCTGGTCGCCGACGTCGAGACGGCGATCGGGGTGGGCATCGAGGTGGCGGCGCGCCCCGACCGCGCGCGCGTCGGCCGGGTGCACCTCGACCGCTTCCTCGACGTCGCGGCCGAGTTCGCCGCCGAGGCCGGTGACGCCAGCCTGCGCGCCTTCCTCGCCTTCCTCGAGGCGGCCGAGGACGAGGAGAACGGGCTCGAGGCCGGCGAGGTCGAGGTGGCGGCCGAGCGCGTGCAGGTGCTCACCGTGCACGGTGCCAAGGGTCTCGAGTGGGACGTCGTCGCCGTGCCCGGGCTGGCCGACGACATCTTCCCGGGCCGCCCGACCGGCGTGAACTGGACGCGCGCGCGGCAGGAGCTGCCGGCCGACCTGCGCGGCGACAGCGACGGGCTGCCGCCGCTGCGGCTCGAGGCGGCAGCGTCGCGCAAGGAGGTCGCCGACCTGCTGCAGGAGCACCACGACGCCGTGCTCGCGCAGCACGGGCAGGAGGAGCGGCGGCTCGCCTACGTGGCGCTGACCCGTGCCCGTCACGTGTTGCTCGCCAGCGGCTACGCGTGGGACACCACCAAGAAGCCGCGCACCCCGTCGCCGTACCTCGAGACGCTGCGCGAGCACGTGACCCCCGAGCAGTGGTTCACCCCTGAGCCCGACGCCGTCAACCCGCGCACCGTCGAGCCGGTGCAGGCCGGCTGGCCGGTCGACCCGTTCGTGCCGACGGCGCTGCACGGTGGCGTCGCGGGCCGCCGGGCCGCCGTCGAGGCCGGGGCGGCGCTGGTGCGCGCGGCCGCCGAGGTGCTGCCCGGGCTCGAGATCGTCGATCCGACGGCCGAGTCCGACGACGTCGCGCGCTGGCGGCACGACGTCGAGGTGCTGCTCGCCGAGCGCGACCGTCTCGCGTCCGTCGACCGCACCGCGGTCGAGCTGCCGCGCCAGCTGTCGGTGTCGCAGCTGGTCGAGCTGCGGCGCGCGCCCGCCGACCTCGCGCGCAGCCTGCGCCGTCCGCTGCCCCGGCCGCCGGCGCCCTGGGCCCGGCGCGGCACCGCGTTCCACACCTGGCTCGAGCACCGCTGGCAGGGACAGACGCTGCTCGACCTCGACGAGTTGCC
>NZ_JBQCEE010000381.1:0-10825 GCF_051960575.1 Jatrophihabitans sp. | reverse complement strand
GATCGTCCCGGCCTACAACGAGGCGGCCGGCATCGAGGCCTGCCTTCGGTCGATCCTCGCCGGTGACCACCCCGACTTCGAGGTGATCGTGGTCGACGACGGCTCGACCGACGGCACCGGCGACCTCGTCGAGGCGCTCGGGCTGCCCGGCGTCCGGCTGGTGCGGCAGGCCAACGCGGGGAAGCCGGCCGCGCTCAACGCGGGCATCGCGGTCGCGCGCCACGAGGTCGTCGTCATGGTCGACGGCGACACGGTCTTCGAGCGCGACACCCTGCGCCGCATCGCCGCGCCGTTCGCCGACCCGGCGGTCGGCGCGGTGTCCGGCAACGCCAAGGTGGGCAACCGCGGCGGGCTCATCGGCCGCTGGCAGCACGTCGAGTACGTCATCGGGTTCAACCTCGACCGGCGCATGTTCGACGCGCTGCACTGCATGCCCACGGTGCCCGGCGCGATCGGTGCGTTCCGGCGCCGCGCGCTCGACCAGGTCGGCGGGGTCAGCGACGACACGTTGGCCGAGGACACGGACCTGACGATGGCGATCATCCGGGCCGGCTGGCGGGTGCTGTACGTGCCCGACGCCCGAGCCTGGACGGAGGCGCCGGCGGACCTCGGCGCGCTGTGGCGCCAGCGCTACCGCTGGTGCTACGGCACGTTACAGGCGATGTGGAAGCACCGCGGCGCGGTGCGCGAGCGGGGTGCCGGCGGCAAGCTGGGTCGCCGCGGGCTGCCCTACCTGTTCGTCTTCCAGGTGCTGTTGCCGCTGCTGGCCCCGGTCGTCGACGTCGCGACGATCGCCGGTGCGCTGACCGGACGCGGCTGGACGCTGCTCTGGGCCTGGCTGGCCTTCCTGGCCGTGCAGTACGTCGCCGCCGTGTACGCGTTCGTGCTCGACCGCGAGAAGCCGGGCGTGCTCTGGGTGCTCGCGCTGCAGCAGGTGGTCTATCGGCAGCTCATGTACCTGGTGGTGGTGCAGTCGGCGGCGTCCGCGCTCTACGGCGCCCGGCTGCGCTGGCACAAGCTCGAGCGCACCGGTCGCATGGACGACGCCCCGGTGCCGACCACTGGTTGAGGTCGACACCGGGGCGTCCGGTGAGGCTGTGTTCAGTGCACTGCGGCAGTGTTCCTAGAAGGCGCCGACACCGTTCGGCGTGCCGAGGCCGGTCGGGCCGTCCCAGCCGGTGCCCGCGGTGCACCAGACGGTGGTCGAGCAGGTGCCGTTCGAGCCGCTGGTGACGTCGTGCAGGCTGCTCGTCTGGCTCCAGGTGTACTGCGCCGGGTAGCTGTAGCCGTGGTTGCCGCCGAGCGCGTAGGCGCTCGCGATGATCGGCGACGACGCGCTGGTGCCGCCGTAGACCTGCCAGCCGCTGGCGCCCTGGTATCGGGTGCTGTCGTAGACCGCGACGCCCGTGTTGGGGTCGGCGACGGCCGAGACGTCGGCGTTGGCCTTGCCGGAGCACTTGGTCGCGCTGGTCTGCCAGGCGGGCTTCGGGTTGATCGTCGAGCAGCCGCTGCCCGCACCGCTCCACGCCTTCTCGCTGTACGAGCTGCCCGACTTGGTGAGGCTGGTGCCGCCGACCGCGATGACGTGCGGGTAGCTGGCGGGCGACTCGATGCCGTAGCCACTGTCACCGGTCGAGGCGGTGATGGCGATGCCGGGGTGGTTGTAGGCGCTGGACTCGGTGGTGTCGCTGCCGCCGTAGCTGTTGCTGATGGCGACCACGCCGGCGACGCTCGCGGCGTAGTTGACCGCCGTGGCGAGGTTGGCGTTGGTCGCCGACTTCGCCTCGACGAGCAGGATGTGGCAGCCCGGGCAGGCCGCGGACACCATGTCGAGGTCGAGGCTGATCTCGGTCGCCCAGCCGGCGTTGGTCTGCGGCAGCGAGGTGGTGCTGCCGGTCTGGCTCACCTTCTTGAAGCAGCCGTTCGCGGTCGTGCAGGCCGGCAGGCCGAACTGCGCGCGGTAGACGCCGAGGTCGGCCTCGGCCGTGGGGTCGTTGTACGCGTCCACGATGGCGACGGTCTGACCACTGCCGCCGCCGAGCTGGTAGGCGGCCTGGATGTCGGCCGGGCCGTAGCCCGACGGGGTGCCGCTCGCGGCGGGCTTGCCCGCCTTGTCGACCCGCACGAGCGCCGTGCAGGACGCAGAGCCGGCCTTCGGGGCCGCGCACGTGTGCGCCGAGCGGTGCGTCATGGCATTGCCCGACGCGGCCGCGCCGGCGCTGGTGGCACCGGCGACGGTCGTGGCTGCGAGCAGCAAGGTGCCGCCGGCTGCAGCCAGGACGGTGTGCTTCATGGAACCTCCGCGATCGATGGACGAGGGTGGGATCACCCTCCGTTGTGCCGACCGAAATGTCCAGAGGTGAAATCACCGCAAAATGTCGCGGCGGTGACGGTCGCGTCACGTGGTCCTGCGCGAGACCGTAACGCTTCGGGCCTGCGTGGGACACTCGGAGCCGTGGAGTTCGACCCCGACGACCCGGTGTTCCGCGTGCACGAGGGCGGCAAGCTGGCCCTGCGCAGCACCCTCCCGCTGACCGACCGCGAGTCGCTGTCGCTGGCCTACACCCCGGGCGTCGCCGACGTCTGCCTGGCCATCGCCGACGACGAGTCGCTCGCCCGGCGCTACACCTGGCGGTCGCGGCTGGTCGCGGTCGTCTCCGACGGCACCGCGGTGCTCGGGCTCGGCAACATCGGCCCCGCGGCCGCGTTGCCCGTCATGGAGGGCAAGGCGGCGCTGTTCAGCGAGTTCGCCGGCCTCAACTCCGTGCCCGTCGTCCTCGCCACCACCGACGTCGACGAGATCGTCGAGACGGTGGTGCGGATGGCCCCGTCGTTCGGTGGCATCAACCTCGAGGACATCTCGGCGCCCCGCTGCTTCGAGATCGAGCAGCGGCTGCGCGAGCGGCTCGACATCCCGGTCTTCCACGACGACCAGCACGGCACCGCCGTCGTCACGCTGGCCGCCCTGCGCAACGCCGCCACCGTCACCGGCCGCACGCTGGCCGACCTGCGCGTCGTCGTCTCGGGTGCCGGTGCGGCCGGTGTCGCCTGCACCAAGATCCTGCTGGCGGCCGGCATCGGCGACATCGCGGTCGCCGACTCGAAGGGGGTCGTGCACGACGGGCGCAGCGACCTGACGTCGGTGAAGGCCGAGCTCGCCGCGATCACCAACCGCAGCGGCCTGCGCGGCTCGCTGGCCGATGCGATGGACGGCGCCGACGTCTTCCTCGGCCTCAGCGCCGGCCATGTCGACGAGGACGTCGTGCGGCGCATGGCCCCCGACGCGATCATTTTCGCGCTGGCGAACCCCACGCCCGAGGTCGACCCGCTGCTCGCGCACAAGTACGCGTCGGTCGTGGCCACCGGCCGCAGCGACTACCCGAACCAGATCAACAACGTGCTGGCTTTCCCGGGCATCTTCGCCGGGGCGTTCGACGCCGGCGCGACGGCCATCACCGAGGGTATGAAGCTCGCCGCCGCCCAGGCGCTGTCGGACGTCGTCGCCGACGCGCTCACCGCCGAGTACATCGTGCCGACGCCGTTCGACCCTCGCGTCGGACCGGCTGTCGCCGCCGCCGTCGCGGCCCAGGCACGGGCGGACGGCGTGGCGACCGCGTGATGGCATGCAGCTGACCCGCCGGCTCGTCCAGCTCTACGTCGGCCTGGTGATCTACGGGCTGGCCGCCGCGCTGATGGTGCGGTCGCGGTTGGGGCTCGACCCGTGGGACGTCTTCCACCAGGGCCTCGCCGGACGCGTCCACCTGGCCATCGGCACCGTCGTGATCATCGTCGGTGCCGTCGTCATGCTCGGCTGGATCCCGCTGCGGCAGCGGCCGGGGCTCGGCACGCTGAGCAACCTGGTGATCATCGGCCTGTCGCTGAACGTCTCGCTCGAGCTGCTGCCGTCGGCGCACGCGATGGCGCTGCGCGTCACCTGGATGGTGCTCGGCGTCGTCCTCTCCGGCCTGGCCACCGGGCTCTACATCGGCGCCGACTTCGGCCCAGGGCCGCGCGACGGGCTGATGACGGGGCTGGCTCGGCGCACCGGCCGTTCGATCCGGCTCGTGCGCACCGGCATCGAGGTCACCGTGTTGGTCGCCGGCTGGCTGCTCGGCGGTGTCGTCGGCGTCGGCACCGTGCTCTACGCCCTCGGCATCGGTCCGCTGGCGCAGCTGTTCCTCGGCGTCTTCGGCCGCCCGTCCGTGGCGGCCGAGGATGCGTCAGTCGTCGGTGTCGTCGGCGCGGGCGAGCCAGGTGGCGAAGCGCTCGACGGCCACCTCGAACTCGGGGTGAACGTCCACGAAGGTCTGTAGCTGCGCGGCGAGCCACTCGAGGCTCACCTGCTCGTCGCCGCGCCGCTCGACCAGTTCCTCGATGCCACGGTCGGTGAAGTACATCAGCCGTCCTCGCTGGGGGCGTCGTCGGCGGGGTAGCGGACGCCGAGTTGGCGACGCACCTCGTCCAGGATCTCCATGATCATCACCGTGTCGTCGAGCGGGATCGCCGGGCTCTCGAGCAGTCCCTCGCGCAGGCACCGTTCGACCTCGGCGACCTGGAAGCGGTAGCCGTTGCCGGGTGACGGGACGGCGGGGATGACCTCCTGCTCGTCACCCGACTGCACGACCAGCCGCTGCGGGCGGTGCATACGCGGCTCGATGCCGATCCAGCCGTCGGTGCCGTTGACCAGGGCGCCGAACGGGCTCGGGCCGGCGGCGCTGCAGTACAGCTGGGCGAGGCGTCCGTCGTCGTAGTGCCACTGCTGCAGCACGGTGACGTCGGTGCCGGTCGGTGCCAGCGTGCCCATCGCCTCGATCCGGTCGGGGCGGCCGAGGAAGAGCGTGGCGAGGGTGACCGGGTAGACGCCGAGGTCGAGCAGGGCGCCGCCGCCCGCCGCCGGGTCGTACAGGCGGTGGCCGGGGTCGTACGGGAAGAGCTTCGACAGGTCGGCGCGCACGGCGACGACGTCACCGATGCGTCCCGAGCCGGCGAGTTGCACCGCCTGCTGGATCGTCGGGTTGAGGCGCGTCCACAACGCCTCCATGCAGAACAACCCGCGGGCGCGGGCCTCGGCCACCACCTCGCGCGCTTCACCGGCGTTGAGGGTGAACGCCTTCTCGACCAGCACCGGCTTACCCGCCCGCAGCGCGAGCAGCGCGTGCTCGTGGTGCTGGGCGTGCGTCGTCGCGACGTAGACGACGTCGACGTCCGGGTCGGCGACCAGTTCGGCGTACGAGCCGTAGGCGCGCGGGATGCCGCGGGCGTCGGCGAACGCCCGCGCCCGGCCGACGTCACGCGCGCCGACGGCGACGATCTCGCTGTCCGCGGACGCTGCGATGTCGGCGCCGACGGTCGAGGCAATGCCGCCGGCGCCGAGCACTCCCCAGCGGATCACGCGAAGGCGGTGGCCACGACGTCGCGCTGCTGCTGCTCGTGCACGTGGTGCGAGCCGACGGCGGGCGACGCCGAGGCCGGACGCGACGCGCGCAGCAGCGGGCGTCCGCCGAGATGCTCGGGCAGGTTGAGCGCCATGAACGGCCACGGACCCTGGTTCGCCGGCTCCTCCTGCACCCACACCAGCTCGGCGTTCGGGTACTTGGCGAGCTCGGCCTTGATCTCGTCGGCCGGCAGCGGGTACAGCTGCTCGACACGCACGATCGCGACGTCCTGCCGCGAGCTGCTCTCGCGCTCGGCGGCGAGGTCGTAGTAGACCTTGCCGCTGCACAGCAGCACCCGCCGCACGCCGGCCGGGTCGACGTGCGTGTCGGGCAGCACCGGCTGGAAGCGGGTCTCGCCGGTGAAGTCGGCGATCTCGCTGGTGGCCGCCTTGAGCCGCAGCAGCGACTTCGGCGTGAACGCCACCAGCGGGCGGCGCACCGGCGACAGGCCCTGGCGGCGCAGCAGGTGGAACCAGTTCGCCGGCGACGAGCACATCGCCACGGTCATGTTGTTCTCGGCGCACATCTGCAGGAAGCGCTCCGGGCGGCCGGACGAGTGGTCGGGGCCCTGTCCTTCGTAGCCGTGCGGCAGCAGCAGCGTCACCGACGACCGCTGACCCCACTTCGCCTCACCGGACGAGATGAACTCGTCGATGATCGTCTGGGCGCCGTCGACGAAGTCGCCGAACTGCGCCTCCCACGCGACCAGGGCGTCGGCCCGCTCGACGGCGTAGCCGTACTCGAAGCCGAGGGCCGCGTACTCCGAGAGCAGCGAGTCGTAGACGAAGAAGTTCGCCTGGTCGTCGCTCAGGTTGCGCAGCGGGCTGTACTCCTTGCCCGTGGCGCGGTCGATGAGCACGGCGTGGCGCTGGGTGAACGTGCCGCGGCGCGAGTCCTGGCCGGCGAGGCGCACCGTGCGTCCGTCGAGCACGAGCGAGCCGAACGCGTACAGCTCGGCGGTCGCCCAGTCGACGCCGCCGCTGCTCGCCATCGCCACGCGCCGGTCGATCTGCGGCTTGAGGCGCGGGTGGACGGTGAAGCCCTCGGGCGGGTTGGCGTAGGCGTCGGCGATCCGCTTGATGGCCTCGAGGGTCGTGGCGGTCGTGACGCTCTGCGCGGGGGAGTCCTGCTCGATCTTCGGGCCGGCCGGCGACTTGTCGGTGGCGTTCCGCGTCTCGACGAAGACCTTCTCGAGCTGCGACTGGAAGTCCTTCAGCGCGGCCTCGGCGTCCTCGAGGGTGATGTCGCCGCGGCCGACGAGCGCCTCGGTGTAGATCTTCCGGACGCTGCGCTTCTTGTCGATGATGTCGTACATCAGCGGCTGCGTGAACGACGGGTTGTCGGCCTCGTTGTGGCCGCGCCGCCGGTAGCAGACCATGTCGATGACGACGTCCTTGTTGTACTCGCGGCGGTAGTCGACGGCGAGCTTCGCGACGCGCACGCAGGCCTCGGGGTCGTCACCGTTCACGTGGAAGATCGGCGCCGCGATCATGCGGGCGATGTCGGTCGCGTAGAGCGACGAGCGCGAGCTCGACGGCGACGTCGTGAAGCCGACCTGGTTGTTCACGACGACGTGGACGGTGCCGCCGGTGCGGTAGCCGCGCAGCTGCGACAGGTTCAGCGTCTCGGCGACGACGCCCTGGCCCGCGAACGCGGCGTCGCCGTGCAGCATCACCGGCAACACGGTGTAGCCGCCGTCGCCCTTGTTCAGGACGTCCTGCTTGGCCCGGCCGATGCCCTCGAGCACCGGGTCGACGGCCTCGAGGTGCGACGGGTTCGCGGTGAGCGACACCTCGATCTCGTTGCCGCTCGGGCTGCGGAAGGTGCCGTCGGCGCCGAGGTGGTACTTGACGTCGCCCGAGCCCTGCGCCGTCGAGGGGTCGATGTTGCCCTCGAACTCGTCGAAGATCTTGGCGTACGGCTTGCCGACGATGTTGGCGAGCACGTTCAGCCGGCCGCGGTGCGGCATGCCGATGACGACCTCGTCGAGGTGCTGGTCGGCGGCGCGCTGCAACACGGCGTCCAGCAGCGCGATGACGGTCTCGGCGCCCTCGAGCGAGAAGCGCTTCTGGCCGACGTACTTGGTCTGCAGGAAGGTCTCGAAGGCCTCCGCGACGTTGAGCCGGCCGAGGATGTGCAGCTGCTCCTCGCGGCTGGGCTGCGCGTGGTGCACCTCGATGCGGTCCTGGATCCACTGCCGCTGCTCGGGGTCGGTGATGTGCATGTACTCGACGCCGACCCGGCGGCAGTACGCGTCGCGCAGCACGCCGAGGATGTCGCGCAGCTTCATCAGCTTCTCGCCGGCGAACCCGTCGACCGGGAACTCGCGGTCGAGGTCCCAGAGGGTGAGGCCGTGGCGGGTGATGTCGAGGTCGGGGTGGCTGCGCACCGTGAACTCGAGCGGGTCGGTGTCGGCCATGAGGTGGCCGTTGGTGCGGTAGGCGTTGATCAGCTCGATGACGCGGGCGTTCTTGCCGATCTGACCCTCGTGCGCCCACGCGCGGTCGACCCGCCAGCGCACCGGCTCGTACGGGATGCGCAGCGCGGCGAAGATCTCGTCGTAGAAGTCGTCCGAGAGCAGCAGCTCGTGCACCTTGCGCAGGAACTCGCCCGACTGCGCGCCCTGGATGATCCGATGGTCGTAGGTCGAGGTCAGCGTCATGATCTTGCTGACGGCCGAGTTGATGAGCTGGTCCTCGCTCATGCCGCTGAACTCGGCCGGGTACTCCATGGCACCGACGCCGATGATCGTGCCCTGGCCCTCCATCAGGCGCGGCACCGAGTGGTTGGTGCCGATCGTGCCCGGGTTGGTGAGGCTGATGGTGACGCCGCTGAAGTCGTCGATCGTCAGCTTGCTGCTGCGGGCCCGCCGGATGATGTCCTCGTAGGCCGTCCAGAACTCGGCGAAGTCCATCGTCTCGGCGGCCTTAATGGCGGCGACGACCAGCGAGCGGCTGCCGTCCTTGTTCACCAGGTCGATCGCGATGCCGAGGTTGACGTGCTCGGGCGTGACGACGGCCGGCTTGCCGTTGAACTGGGTGTAGCTGTTGTTCATCACCGGGTACGCGGCGACGGCCTTGACCACGGCGTAGCCGATGATGTGCGTGAAGCTGATCTTGCCGCCGCGGGCGCGGCGGAGGTGGTTGTTGATCACCACGCGGTTGTCGATGATGAGCTTGGCCGGGACGGCGCGCACGCTGGTGGCCGTCGGCACGTGCAGCGACGACTCCATGTTGGTGACGACGCGGGCCGCGGCGCCCTTGAGCGGGCTGGGCGCGGCCGGCTCCTTCTTCTCCGCCGGGACGTCGGCGGGCTTCGCGGCGGCGGGGGCGGCGCCGCCCTTGGCCGGCTGCTCGGTGGCGGCCGCGGCCTTCGGCTCGGGGGTGCGTTCGACCGCGGCCCGGGCGGTCGCGGCGGGGGAGTCGGCCGGCGCGCTCGCGGCGGCGGCCTGTGTCTGCGGGGTGGCCGGCGGGGTCAGCTGCTGGGTGACCGGGGCGGCCGGCTCGTCGTCGTGCGCGACGCCGTTGCCGGCGCCGTGGCCGTTCTGCGACGGCGCGCCGGGCTTGTAGTCGGCGAAGAAGTCGTGCCACGCCTCGTCGACGCTCGACGGATCGGCGAGGTAGCGCTCGTACATGTCCTCGACGAGCCACTCGTTCGCCCCGAAGGATTCCACATTGCTCGCCACGTGCGGCCCGTCCTCGTCTGTCTCGGCTTCGGCCCGGCACTTCGTCGTCGGTGTCGCGCCAACCAATCAGCCTACGCGTCGGCCCCTCGCGTCACATGACGAGCCGGGGCATGTCACACCCGAAGATCGACTTCGCTCCGCCGGTCGGGACGGCGAGTGTCGTGGTGCTGACCGATAGGGTCTGCCCGCAGCTGCGGGGCACGGCTCGGGGCCGGCCGATCGTCGGGCCTGGTGGCGCCGGGGGGGGGGGGGGGGGGGGGGGGGGGGGGGGCGGCGGGCGCCCCCCCCCCGGCTAGGGCCAGCGCCCTCCAGTCAACGAGCTACAGAAAAGTGGCGGTGCTGCCAGGCGTACCGCCCCATGACGAGCACGAGGACTAGGGCAAGGCCGCCGAGTGCGAGCCAGATCCACCGCAGCGGCGACAGGCCCGCCTGCACCGCCGCGAACCGGACGGCAGCCGTGCCGCCGGCCGTAGTCATGCCGCTCGCCAGGCTGACCCTGGCACGCCAGGATCCGCTGGGTAGGCTCTTGGACGCGGCGAAGGTCACGTTCGACGACTGCCCGGGCGCGAGCGTGACGATCTTCTGCGCCAGGAACGGCCCGGAACGGGTGTTCCCCGGGCCGTCGGTAAGCCGGGCACTACCGTTCAGGTCGATCGCCCGGCCGCCGGTGTTGGCCACATGGGCGGTGATGACCAACTGGCCGGAAGCCAGCCGACGTCCGGTGATGGAGGCGATGTCAAAGCGGGTCGGCGGCATGCCGCCGCGGCCTACAGCCAGGTACACGCGGATCCCGACGCGGGATATCTCGGTGATGCCGAAGCCGCCCTTCTTGCGTGACTTCGCTGTCTGCTGCACCCAGATAACGCCGTAGTGTTCCCCCCTGGTGGCTCGGCGCGGCACCTTTATCGTCACCCTGTCCATGGCGGATGCCCCCGGGGCCAGGGTGACCGCCGTATGCCGCACGCTGATCCAGGTGGTCAGTTCGTTACGCGTCGCCCCGGCGTCGCCAACGAACAGCCCGCCGGCGATGTGCGCGGCGCCGGGATAGACAGAGAAGCGCTCCGGCCGCGACTCATCGTTCACGATGAGGATCCTGCGGTGGATGACCGCCCCGGCCGGCAGGTAGTCGATGATGTAGCGGTAAGCGCGCGGGTTGCGTGCCTCGGAGACGGGCACGTCGACCAGTCGCACGCCGAAGCGCCCCTGCGCTCTCGGTGCGGCGGCAGGACGGGCCGACGTCGCCGCGCCGGCCACCGGGCCAGACATGCTCAAGATACCCGCGGCCAGCGCAAGCGCGATGGCGTTGATCGAGCGGCGCACGTTCTCCCCCCATGGTCACTGGTCCGGGCCGCGCGCCGCAGCACGGACCACACGGCCATGACCAGAACTGGCCGGGCCGCTGATGCGCTGGACCTTTCGGTTTCGCCGTGCTTTACGGCGGTGCTGTCACGACACCGACTGGGTAAGCGTCCCCGTGTAAACGCCGCCAAGCGCGGTGCCGGGAACCGCGACCGAGATAGCCGGATTCCACGTCGCGGTGTTGTCGCCGACTCCGGAGGTTCCCGTTACGACAGGCGTGGCGGTCCCTGACAGGGTGATAGGAGTCCCGGTCACGGTGATCGTCCCTGTGGTCGTGATGGAGCCGGGGTCATACCCAACGTCGGATGCCGGGATGGTCTCGGGTCCCGTGCCGCTGCCCGTGATC
>NZ_JBQCEE010000380.1:0-14618 GCF_051960575.1 Jatrophihabitans sp. | reverse complement strand
AGCTCAGTCTCGACGGCGACCCCACCCGCGGGGGAGCCACCGAGGCCGACCTGCCCTCGGTTGCCGAGGCCGTCGCCGCGGCCCCGGCGCTGCGGCTGCGCGGCGTCATGGCGGTGCCCCCGATCGGGGCCGACCCGGCCGCCGCGTTCGCCCGTCTCGCCGATCTGGCGGCCCGCGTGCGGGCCGCGCACCCTGAGGCCGACGCCATCTCCGCCGGGATGAGCGACGACCTCGAGGCGGCCGTCGCCGCCGGCTCGACACACGTCCGTGTCGGTACGGCGTTGCTCGGTCGTCGCACCACCAAGTTCAGCTAGCGTCGCAGCCAGCGACCGCTTCACCCCGCTCCGCCCCGCGCGGAACGCGAATACTGGAGGACCCACATGCCCGGAGCGATGCACCGGATGGGCGTCTACCTCGGCCTCGTCGAGGAGGACGAGCAGGAGTACGAGACCGCCTACGCCGGCGCCCCCGAGCGCACCCCCGCCCGGCGCGAGGAGTACGCCGAGGCCCGGTACAGCCGCGAGCAGTCGCCCCGCGCCGAGGTCGCCTACGGCCGCCCGGCCCGGCAGCAGTACGACGAGGAGGTGTACGCCGAGGTGCGCGGCCCCGCCTACGACGAGCAGCCGACCTACCAGATCACGGCGCTGCACCCGCGCACCTACAACGAGGCGCGCACCATCGGCGAGCACTTCCGCACGAACACGCCGGTGATCATGAACCTGTCGGACATGGAGGACGCGGACGCGAAGCGGCTCGTCGACTTCGCGGCGGGCCTGACCTTCGGCCTCCGGGGTCGGCTCGAGCGGGTCACGGCCAAGGTGTTCCTGCTCAGCCCGGCCAACGTCCAGGTCACCGACTCGGACAAGGCGAAGATCGAGAGCGGCTTCTTCAACCAGTCCTGACCGCGTCGCCGCGGCCCACCGCGGAGGCGTGATCGAGGACGGACCGACCGGCCTGGCACCATGGAGGGTGCCGGGCCGTTGTCGTCTGTGAGGGGCACGGCTCGGACAGGAGGACTCCGCCATGACAGTGCTGTGGGGTGTCGTGTGGTACGCCCTGCATGTCTACTTCCTCCTGCTGCTGGCGCGCCTCATCGTCGACTGGACGCGGCAGTTCGCCCGGTCGTGGCGCCCCGCGGGCACGGCGGCCGTCGGCTTCGAGCTGGTGTACATGCTCACCGACCCGCCCATCCGCGCGCTGCGGCGCGTCATCCCGCCGCTGCAGCTGGGCAACGTCAGCCTCGACATGAGCTACTTCATCGTGCTGATCATCGTGATCATCCTGCAGGCGGTCACTGGCGACCTGTCGCACCCCGCCCCGTAGGATGCTTGCGCACGAGGCGCCGCCGGTGTTCGCGCCTCGACCTCGCCGAGCACAGAAGGTGACGACATGCCGCTGACCCCCGCCGAGGTCCACAACGTGGCCTTCAAGAAGCCGCCGATCGGCAAGCGGGGCTACGACGAGGAAGAGGTCGACCAGTTCCTCGACATCGTCGAGGTCGAGCTCTCGCGGCTGATCGAGGAGAACACCGACCTGCGCGTCCGCCTCGGCAGTGGCGCCGGCGGCGGTGCTGTCGACCTCGGCAAGGCCGGCGGTGACGCCTCGGCCGCCGACCTCGCCGCCGCGCGCGAGGAGAACGACCGCCTGCGCGCGCAGATCGCCGAGCTCGAGAAGGCCTTCGCCAGCAGCTCGTCCGGCCAGGACGGCATCGCCGAGGTGCAGCAGCAGGTCGTCCAGGCCCAGCAGCAGAACGCCCAGCTGCAGGAGCAGGCCGCCGGTCTGCAGCAGCAGGTCGCCCAGCTCGAGCAGCAGCTGGCCGAGGCCCGCGCCGCGCTCGAGCAGGCGCGCGCGACCGCGCCCGCGCAGGCACCCGTCGCGACCGGCGCGCCCGGCGAGCACGCCCAGCAGGCCGTGGCCATCCTCGCCCTCGCGCAGCAGACGGCCGACCAGCACCTCGAGCAGTCGAAGGCCGAGGCCGACCGGCTGCTCGCCGAGGCGCGCACGACGGCCGAGACGACCACGACCGAGGCCAACCGGCAGGCCGAGCAGACGATCGCTGCCGCGAACGCCCAGGCCGAGCAGACCATCGCCGACGCCGACGCCCGCGCGCGCACGACGCTGTCCGACGCCGAGCAGCGCTCGACGCAGCAGGTGAGCGAGGCCGAGCAGCGCGCCCGGCAGCTGGACGAGGAGAGCTCGTCCAAGGCGCAGCAGACGGTGTCCGCCGCGGAGCAGCGGGCGGCGAGCATCACGGCCGACGTCGAGCAGCGCAAGACCGACCTCGAGCGACGCATCGAGGAGCTCCGGGTGTTCGAGCGCGAGTACCGCAGCCGACTCAAGGAGTACCTGGAGGGGCAGCTGCGCGAGCTCGTGGGCTCGGGTGCCGACCGCGGCGCCGACGCGGGGGACGCGGCCGCGGTCGCGGCGTCCGGCGGCGACGCCGCCGCCGAGGACTCGGGGCACACCGACGCCGAGGGGCACGCCGGCGACGAGCAGCACGCCGACGCCGGCTCGAGCTGAGCGACCGGGCCCGATCGACGGCGCCGATGGCCGCCCGCACGCGTCCAGCACACCGGCCGGGTGATCCCGGTCCCGGGGAGGCGCGGCGTGGGACGAGCGCGTACCGTCCGTCTCGGATGGTGACCTTCCGTCATGTCGGTCGTTGTCCAGTTCGGCGCGGCGGCCACGTGCGTGCTCGACGCGCCGGCGTCGAGCACGATCAAGATCGTCGCGTCGTTCGTGCGTGCGGGGTGACGGTCGTGCTGTCGCTCCGCGCCGACGTCCCAGCCGCACCATCCGTCTCGCCCCGCACATCCGGCCCCCGTGCCGGACAGTCCCGCAGGAGGTCCGACCGTGAGCACTGACACCTCACCGTCGTCACCCGCCGTCACCGTGACGTCCCTCTCCTCCGTCTGGGTCGTCGACGGCGCGCCGGACTATCACGTCGGGCCGTCGTGCCGCGTGCTGTCGGGACGCTCGCGGGACGAGCTGTTCGAGATCCCGCTCGGCCAGGCGACCGAGGACGGCTTCACGCCCTGCGGGGTCTGCAGCCTCGAGCTCGCCGCCGCGGCACCGTCGGTGCCCTCGGTGCCGCCCGCCGACGCGTCGGCCGCGCCGGCCGCGAGCGGCACGGTGCTCGTCGTCGACGGCTTCCCCGACTACCACTCCGCCGGCTGTGTCGCACTGGTCGGCAAGGCCGAGATCGGCATCCCCCTGCAGCAGGCCGTCGAGGACGGCTTCACCGCGTGCCGCCTCTGCATCGGCGCGACGGCGTCGGCGCCGGCCGCGACCGGCGGCCGCGGGTCGTTCGAGCAGGCGTTCACCGCGCCGGCGAGCATCAACGGCAACGGCAACGGCGCGCACACCACCGGCACCGCCTCGGTGTGGGTGGTCGACGGCGAGCCCGACTACCACCGCCGCGCCTGCACGACCCTGGCCGGCAAGCAGGACATCGAGGTGCCCTTCGACCAGGCGGTCGAGGACGGCTTCCAGCCGTGCGTCGTCTGCCGCCCCACGGCCGCGGTCGTCGACACCCCGCCCGCGGCCGCCGAGCCGGCCGCGGCGACGGTCGCGCCGCCGGTCGCGCCGCCGAGCGCGCCGGCCGCCGCCGTGACCGACAGCGACACCGTGCTGGTGGTCGACGGCAAGCCCGAGTACCACGTGACCGGGTGCCGGCGGCTCTCCGGCGAGGACGCGATCGCCATCCCGCGCAGCCAGGCGGTCGAGGACGGCTTCGCCCCCTGCGGCGAGTGCCGCCCGGCGACCGGCGGGACGGACAGCACCCCGACCGTGCCCGCCCTGCGCCCGGACGCCGTCTGGGTCGTCGACGGCGAGCCGCAGTACCACCCCGAGGGCTGCCGCGACCTGATCGGCAAGGCCGCCGTCGCGATCCCGCTCGACCAGGCGACCGAGGACGGCTTCACCGCCTGCGCCCACTACGGCGCCGCGGCGCAACCGGCCGAGACCGCCACGAAGGACGTTGCGCCCGCCCAGGACAGCGCGCCGGTGACCGAGGCGCCCGCCGCCGAGCCGCCGGCCGTGCCGGCGTCGTCCGCCGGGCCCGTGATCGGGGCCGACGAGGTCGTCGTCGTCGACGGCAAGCCGGACTACCATCGGGCCGACTGCAGCACGCTGACCGGCCAGGCGACCGTGGCGATCCCACGCACGCAGGCTGTCGGCGACGGGTTCCGGCCCTGCACCGTCTGCACGCCCGACGGCGGCGAGGCCGCGCACGCCGACCGCACCCCGCCGGCCGAGCCGGCCGCCGGCGCCGCGGTCGAGCAGGCGTGGGTCGTCGACGGCTACGCGCACTACCACCAGCAGGGCTGCCCGACCCTCACCGGACTGCCGGCCGAGCCGCTGCCGCTGCAGGAGGCGATCGAGCTCGGCTTCGCGCCGTGCACGGTCTGCTCCGGTGGTACGGCGGAGACCCCTGCGGCCGGTCCGGCCGCCACGACCGACGGTGCGGTGGCGCCGGCCGACCCCCAGCGGCCCGCAGCCGCGGCGACCGGGGCGGACGAGGACACCGTCTGGGTCGTCGACGGGTACCTCAACTTCCACCGCCAGGGTTGCGTGCGCATCGCGGGCGCCGAGGCGATCGCGATCCCGCTGAGCCAGGCGACCGAGGACGGGTTCCAGCCCTGCGGGTTCTGCCGCCCGACCGGTGCGGACGCCGACGAGGCGCTCGCCGCCGACGAGTCGTTGCGCGCCGCCGAGCTGCCGCCGGCCGCCGCCACCGGGCACGACCAGGTGTGGGTGGTCGACGGCCAGCCGCTCTACCACGCACAGGGCTGCAGCCGGATCGCCGGCGAGTCGGCCATCGCGATCCCGTACGCGCAGGCGACCGAGGACGGCTTCCAGCGCTGCGACGTCTGCCTCGGCTCGTCGACCGACGCCGCGGCGTCGGCCGAAGCAGCCGCGGCGCCCGCCGAGGCCCCGGCAGCGGCGCCCGTCGAGGCCTCGGCCGCCGAGGCTCCGGCCGCCGAGAGCCCGGCGGGGACCGGGTCGGTCGCTCCGGTCGAGCCGGAGGCGCCCGCCGCGTCCGTCGACCTGACACCGCCGCCCGCCGCAGCCGACGCCACGGCCATCGCCGAGGCCCCGGCCCCGCATCCTGACGCGGAACCGATCGCCGAGGCCGCCGTGACCGAGACGACGGCCGACGAGTCCGCGACCCCGGAGCACGAGGCCGCGGTGTCCGAGGCGCCGGCCGCGGTCGAGCAGCAGCCGGCTGCCGTCGAGGAGGCGGCCGAGCCCGTCGCGACCGCCACCGCGGCGCCCGAGGCCACCGAGGCCACCGCGGCGCCCGAGGTCCCGGCCGCGTCCGAGGCCCCGGCAGCGCCCGAGGCAGCGGCGCCGGCAGCCGCCGCGCCGGTGCAGCCGAGCGCGCCGGCGGGTGCGGAGCCCGCGGCACAGGTGTTCGTCGTCGACGGCCGCCCGCGCTACCACCGCGCCGACTGCGTGATCGTCAAGGGCGTGGCGACCCGTGAGGTCGCCCGCGAGCAGGCGATCGAGGAGGGCTTCAAGCCCTGCTCGATCTGCACCCCGGGCAGCTGACCCGGCTGCAGTCGTGATCTCGGCCGGAAGCACACCAGGGTGTGCCTCCGGCCGAGATCATCTTCGGAGCGGATCGCCGCAGGCCGGCCCCGGGCGTCCCGGCGGAATCGGCCGCCATGGCAGGTCGTGACGGGTTCCTCCGCGCGTGACGGATCTCGGATCCGGTGACGGCAGTTTCTGCCGTCACCAGATCCGAGATCCGTCACCAGATCCGAGATCCGTCACGCCCGAGATCATCGGATGGGTCGGGGCGGGGGTCAGGCCTTGCGCAGCCAGAGGTGCAGGCCGAGGTCCTCGTCCTCGGTCGCGAACCAGCCGGACGCGTCGGCCGGTCCCCCCTCCTGGACGGACGTCGCCAGCACCTCGCCGGCGAGCGCGTCGGCGTGGGCACGGATCGCCTGCGCGGGCTCCGGTGAGCCGCCGACCCGCCACGCCAGCTCGATCCGGTCGGTGACCTCGAGCCCGGCGTTCTTCCGCGCGTCCTGCACCTGGCGCACCACCTTGCGGAACAGCCCGGCCAGCCGCAGCTCGTGCGTCAGCTCGAGGTCAAGCGCGACCGTCTCGGCCCCGGCGGACGCGACGGCCCAGCCCGAGCGCGGCGTCTCGGCGATCACGACCACGTCCCCGCTCAGCGGGAGCGTCTCGCCGTCCAGCTCGACGCTCGCCGTGCCCGCGCGGTAGCGCGCCACGAACTCGTCGACCGGTGCGGCCGTGACGAGGTTCGCGACCTGCTGCGTGCGCTTGCCGAACACCTTGCCGAGCGCGCGGAAGTTCGGCTTCAGCGTCACCTCGACGAGCTCCTCGGCGTCGGCCAGCACCGCCAGCTCGACGACGTTGAGCTCGTCGCGCACCTCGGCGCGCAACGACTCGGGCACGTCGGCCCAGCCCGGCGCCGAGACCAGGGCCCGGGCCAGCGGCTGGCGGGTCTCGACCTTCGAGTCGGCCCGCGCGGCGCGTCCGAGCTCGACCAGCCGGCGCACGAGCGCGACGTCACGTGAGAGCGACTCGTCGACCAGCGAGGTGTCGGCCTTGGGCCAGTTCGCCAGGTGCACCGAGTCCGGTTGCCCGTCGCGGCCGGCGAACAGCGCGCCCCAGACCCGCTCGGTCACGAACGGCACGAACGGCGCCATGAGCAGCGTCAGCAGGTGCAGGCACTCGTGCAGCGTGCCGAGCGCGGCCGGGTCGCCGTCCCAGAACCGGCGGCGCGACCGGCGCACGTACCAGTTCGACAGGTCGTCGATGAAGGCCGCGATCGCCTTGCCGGCGCGCGCGGTGTCGTACGCCTCGAGCGCGTCGTCGACCTCGGCCGCGAGCCGGTGCGCCTCCGACAGTGCCCACCGGTCGAGCTCGGTACGCTCGCCCGCACCGGCGCCGGGCGTCCAGTCGTTGGCCCGGGCGTAGAGCGACTGGAACGACGCCACCGACCAGTACGTCCTGATCACCTTGGACGCGATCTCGTCGAGCACCTTGTGTCCGACGCGGCGACCCGACCACGGCGAGCCGGCGCAGAGCATGAACCAGCGCAGCGCGTCGGCGCCGTGCCGGTCCATCAGCGGGATCGGCTCGAGGATGTTGCCGAGGTGCTTGCTCATCTTCCGGCCGTCCTCGGCCAGGATGTGCCCGAGGCAGAGCACGTTGCGGTAGCTCGACCGGTCGAACACCAGCGTCGCGACGGCCATGAGCGAGTAGAACCACCCGCGGGTCTGGTCGATCGCCTCGCAGATGAAGTCGGCCGGGTAGGCCTGCCGGAACTCCTCGTCGTGCCGGTAGGGCGCGCCCCACTGGCCGAACGGCATGGAGCCGCTGTCGAACCACGCGTCGATCACCTGCGGCACCCGGCGGTAGGTGCCGGTCTCGCCGGGCAGGGTGAACGTCACGTCGTCGACCATCGGCCGGTGCGGGTCGTCGAGCGCGACGCCCGAGAGCTCCTCGAGCTCGGCGAGCGAGCCGACACACACCATGCGCGACGGGTCCTCGTCGTTGCGCCACACGGGCAGCGGGGTGCCCCAGTAGCGGTCACGCGACAGCGCCCAGTCGATGTTGTTGTTCAGCCAGTCGCCGAAACGACCGTGCTTGATCGTCGCCGGGAACCAGTTGGTGGCCTCGTTCTCGGCGAGCAGCCTGTCCTTGATCGCGGTCGTGCGGATGTACCAGGACGGCAGCGCGTAGTACATGAGCGGCGTGTGGCACCGCCAGCAGTGCGGGTACGCGTGCGTGTACGGCAGGTGCCGGAACAGCAGGTCGCGCGAGCGCAGGTCGGCAACGAGGGCGGCGTCGGCGTCCTTGAAGAACTGCCCGCCCACGAGCGGGACGTCGGCGGCGAAGTGCCCGTCGTCGAGCACCGGCTTCACCACCGGCAGGTCGTAGGCCTTGCAGACCGCCATGTCCTCGGCGCCGAACGCCGGCGACTGGTGCACCAGACCCGAACCGTCGTCGGTCGTGACGTAGTCGGCGAGCACGACGAAGTGCGCCTCGGTCGGGAACGGCACGAAGTCGAACGGACGCCGGTAGGTCCAGCGTTCGAGCTCGGTACCGCGCAGCGTGGCCAGCACCTCGGTGTCGTCGCCCAGCACCTTGCTCAACAGCGGTTGAGCGACGACGAGCGTGTGCTCGCCGGTGCGCGCGACGACGTAGTCGACGGCCGGGTTCACCGCGACGGCGGTGTTCGACACGAGCGTCCACGGCGTGGTCGTCCAGACCAGCAGGTCGGCCTTGCCCGCCCACGGACCGGAGGTGAGCGGGAACCGCACGTACACCGACGGGTCGGTGACCTCCTCGTAGCCCTGCGCCACCTCGTGGTCCGAGAGCGTCGTGCCGCACCGCGGGCAGTACGGCGCGACGCGGTAGTCCTCGACGAGCAGGCCCTTGTCGAAGATCTGCTTCAGCGCCCACCACACCGACTCGACGAAGTCGGGACGCATCGTCCAGTAGGCGTTCTCGTAGTCGGCCCAGTAGCCCATGCGCTCGCTCATCCGCTCGAACGCGTCGACGTGCCGCTGGACGTTCTCGCGGCACTTCGCGTTGAACTCGGCGATGCCGTAGGCCTCGATGTCGGGCTTGCCGGTGAACCCGAGCTCCTTCTCGACGGCGAGCTCCACCGGCAGGCCGTGACAGTCCCAGCCGGCGATGCGGGGCACCGAGTAGCCCTTCATCGTCTTGAACCGCGGGAAGACGTCCTTGAAGACGCGGGCCTCGACGTGGTGCGTGCCGGGCATGCCGTTCGCCGTCGGGGGCCCCTCGTAGAAGGTGAAACTCGGGCCGCCGGCGGTCTGCTCGAGGCTGCGGCGGAAGACGTCGCGGTCGCGCCAGAAGTCGATGACCCCGTGGTCGAGCTGGGGCAGGTCGACGTGGGGCGGCAGCGCCTCGTACCCCGGCGTCCCGGGTGTCGGCGTCGTGTCCGGCATGGCTGCGTCTCCTCGGCAGGTCGTGCGGTCCGCCGAGGGACGACACTCGCGTGCCGCGGTACCACCCTCGTTGCCGTCCCCCGGGGGGACGACCACTTCGTTCGGTCCGGCTCTACTGCGGCCGCCCCGCGTGGGACGGCCGGTTCTTCCGGGTGCTCGGAGGTGATTTCGGCACCGGCCCATGCCGCCGGGCTTCCACCGTCCCCGACTCGCTCGCGACTGGGCGCCGGCCCTACTTGTCCTCGTCGACGCACCGCCATCGTAGCCATCGTGGACAAACGTTTCCGGTCGCCGCCCGCCTGCAGCCCGGACGCGGGTCGGCGGCCAGCGGCGTGGACAGTGGCGACCGCTGGTACGCGGCCGTATTCTGCGGCGTCTGCAGGTCCGCGCCGGAAGCGGCGCTCCGATTCCCACGAGGGAAGGGGTGGCCATGGCTACCGGGAACCCGATCAAGCGAGTGCTGCAGCGTGTCGGGGTCGGCGGGGGGACGAAGCAGGCGCCGGCGAAGGCCGCGAAGGCGGCGAAGGCCGCACCCCCGGCCAAGGCCCCCGCACCCGCAAAGGCGGCGCCCGCGAAGGCGGCGAAGGCGGCGCCTGTGAAGGCGGCGAAGGTGGCACCTGTGAAGGCGGCGAAGGCGGCGCCCGCGAAGGCGGCCAAGGCGGCGCCCGCGAAGGCGGCCGAGGTGGCACCCGCGAAGGCGGCGAAGGCCGCGCCCGCGAAGGCAGCCAAGGCGGCGCCCGCGAAGGCGGCCAAGGCGGCACCCGTGAAGGCGACGAAGGTGACGAAGGCCCCGCCGGCCAAGGCCGCGAAGGCCGCGCCCGCGAAGGCTGCGAAGGCGGCGCCGACCAAGGCCGCAGCAGGTGCCGGACGCACCACCTCGGCCACCAAGCAGGCCGTCGCCTCCACCGCTGCCGTCGAGGGCGTCGCCGCGTCCAGGCGCTCGACCGCGAAGCAGGCGGCACCGGCGGCGAAGACCACAGCCAAGGCTGCATCCGCTGCGAAGGTTGCGACGAAGACTGGTTCGGGTACGAGAGCCGCAGGCACCACCGTGCCCACCCGATCGACCTCCTCACCCACGCCGGCCGGCGAGGCCACCAACCCCCCAGCGAAGAGCGCCCCCATGACGACCACGCAGCCCCGCACCGCCCACACCCCCGCCAAGCGCACCGCGAAGCGCGCGCCGGCCGTCACCGCCGAGGCGCCGGCCGAGGTGTCCGTGCCCGAGGGCACCGAATGGACGCCGGCCGAGCTGAAGGAGATCCGCCAGGAGCTCGTGCAGCAGCACACCGAGCTCAAGGCGGCCTACGACCGCTCGATGGCCGACCTCAACGACCTCCAGCGCTCGCACACCGACGGTGCCGGCGACGACCAGGCCGACGCGGGCAGCAAGACCTTCGAGCGCGAGCAGGAGCAGTCGATCGCGGCGAACCGCCTCGACCTCATGACGCAGTACCAGCACGCGATCGAGCGGATCGACGCCGGCACCTACGGCTTCTGCGAGTCGTGCGGCAAGCCGATCCCGAAGGCGCGCCTGCAGGCGTTCCCCGCCGCCACGCTCGACGTCGCCTGCAAGACGCGCGAGGAGCGTCGCTGACCGGTGTGACGCGCACGAGCCGCTCCGTCGCGCAGGTCATGTGAGGACGCCGGTGCGCGCCGGGTAGATCACCGGCATGAGCGAACCCGCAACCAATCACGGTGAGACCCACGCGGCCGGCGAAGGCGTGAGCGACGACGAACTGCGCGAGCAGGTCGGCGGCCAGACCGACTCCGAGCTCGAGTGGAAGGACGTCTTCGAGCGCGAGAAGGACGGCGCGACGACCGACACCGAGGCCGCCAAGGCCGACGCCGACGAGCTCGCCGGCGACTGACCGCACGCGACCGACATGACGACCGACCCCGGGGCCGACGCCCCGGGGTCGTCGCCGTCCGGCGGCACGGGGGAGAATGGGTCGGTGAGCTCGCCGGACACCGACACCCCACCGGCGTCACCCTCGGGGGTCGGGCGTCCGCGGCGCATCGTGACCTTCCTGGTGGCCGCCGTGCTCGCCCTCCTCGCCGACGTCCTGTCGAAGATCGTGGTCGTCTCGCAGTTGCCCGACGGCAAGCAGGAGCGCATCCTCGGCGGAGCGATCTACCTGCAGCAGGCGCGCAACTCCGGCGCCGCGTTCAGCGTCGGCACCGGCTTCACGATCGTGCTGACGGTCGTGGCGGTCGCCGTGGTCGTCGTGATCCTGCGGCAGGTCGGCAAGCTGCGCTCGCGCGGCTGGGCGGTCTCGCTCGGACTGATCCTCGGGGGCGCCCTGGGCAACCTCGGCGACCGGATCTTCCGTGCGCCGTCGGTCGGTCGTGGTCATGTCGTCGACTGGATCAGCCTCTTCGGCCCCGACGCCAGGTACTGGCCGATCTTCAACCTCGCCGATTCCGCCGTGGTGATCGGCGCCGTGCTCGCCGCCGTCCTCGCGCTGCTGAACATCGACTTGACCGGGACGCGGCGGCATGGCTGAGACCCGGCTGCTGCCCGTCCCCGACGGCCTCGCCGGGCAGCGCCTCGACGTCGCGATCAGCCGCATGCTCGGGTTCTCGCGCACCGTCGCCGCCGACCTCGTCGACGACGGCCACGTCTCGGTCGACGGGCGGGTGCAGAAGGGCGGCGTCAAGCTGCGCGGCGGCGAGTGGCTCGAGATCGAACTGCCCGAGCCGGAGACGGCGGCGGTGATGCCCGAGCCGGTCGACGGGCTCACCGTGCTCTACGACGACGACGACGTGGTGGCCGTCGACAAGCCGGTCGGCGTCGCGGCGCACCCGAGCCCCGGCTGGACCGGCCCGACCGTCGTCCAGGGGCTGCTCGCGATGGGGTACCGCGTCAGCACCAGTGGGGCGGCCGAGCGGCAGGGCATCGTCCACCGGCTGGACGTCGGCACCACCGGCGTCATGGTGGTCGCCAAGAGCGAGCGCGCCTATACGCTGCTGAAGCGCGCGTTCAAGGAACGCACCGTCGACAAGCGGTACAGCGCGCTCGTGCAGGGCCACCCCGACCCGACCAGCGGCACCATCGACGCCCCGATCGGCCGCCATCCAGGTGCCGAGTACAAGTTCGCCGTGATCGCCGGTGGCCGTCCCAGCGTGACGCACTACGAGACGGTCGAGGCGTTCCGGGCCGCCACACTGCTCGACATCCGGCTCGAGACCGGACGCACGCACCAGATCCGCGTGCACATGGCGGCGGTGCGGCACCCGTGCGTCGGTGACCTCACCTACGGTGCCGACCCCGAACTGGCCAAGCGCCTCGGCCTCACGCGGCAGTGGCTGCACGCGCGGCAGTTGTCCTTCGAACACCCGAGCACCGGACAGCGGCTCACCATCGAGTCGCCGTTCCCCGCCGACCTGCAACAGGCGTTGAGCAGGTTGGCGGCGGAGAGCTGACGGGTAGGCCTTCTGTCGTGCCTGGAAGATCGCAGCTGCTCATCGCCTCGAACCGAGGCCCGCTCACCATCGTCCGCACGCCCGACGGCGACGACGACATCAGCCGCGGCAGCGGGGGACTGGTCAGCGGCATGCAACACGCGTTGCAGTCCTCGCCCGACGCCGTCTGGGTCTGCGCGGCCATGAACGACCGCGAGCGCGGCCTGGCCCGTCGCGCGCCCAACGGGCGACTCTCCGAGATCGACACCACCGCCTCGGCACTGCAGGGCGACTTCGACGTCCGGCTGCTGCCGATCGACGCCACCACGTTCCGCGCGGCCTACGACGCGATCGCCAACTCGACGCTGTGGTTCGTGCTGCACCACCTCTACGAGCCGGCACGGGCACCGGTGTTCGACAGTGCGTGGCGCCGCCAGTGGGCCGGGTACATCCGCTTCAACGAGGCGTTCGCGACCGCGCTGGCCGAGGAGGCCGCGCCCGGCGCCCAGGTGATGATCCAGGACTACCACCTGTTCCTCGCGCCGCGCATGCTGCGCAAGCTGCGGCCGGACGTGCGGATCTCGCACTTCACGCACACGTCGTGGGTCAGCCCGGACGACTTCGCGCTGCTGCCCGACGACATCGCCGCCGCGATCCTCGACGGCATGCTGGGGGCCGACCTGCTCGGCTTCCACACCCAGCGCTGGGCCGACCAGTTCGCCGCCACGTGCCGCGCCGTGCTCGGCATCGAGCCGCGCGGGGTGCAGGTCTTCCCGCTCGGGGTGGACGCCGGCGAGATGCAGCGGCTCGGCGCCCGCCGCGACGTCGAGACGGCGCTGCGACACCTCGACGAGTCCGTCGGCGACCGGCTGGTGATCGGCCGGGTCGACCGCACCGAGCTGTCGAAGAACGTCTGGCGCGGCCTGCTCGCCTACCGCGAGCTGCTGCGCACCCGCCCCGAGTGGCGCGGCCGGGTCGTCCACGTCGTCTACAACAACCCCTCGCGCGAGGACCTCCCCGCGTACCGCGAGTACACGGCCGCGATCGAGCGGCTGGCCGACGAGATCGACGACGAGTTCGCGACCGACGACTGGACGCCGGTGGTGCTCGACATCGTCGACGACTACCCCGAGGCGCTGGCCATCCTGCGGCGCAGCGACGTGCTGCTCATCAACTCGCTGCGCGACGGGATGAACCTCGTCGTGCTCGAGGGGCTGGTGCTGTCCGAGCGGGCGCCCGCGGTCGTGCTCTCGCGCGACGCCGGCGCCGCGGCGGTGCTGGGTGCCGACGACGCGATCATGGTCAACCCGTACGACATCTCGGCCACGGCCGACGCGCTGCACGAGGCGTTAACGATGGACCCGGCGCAGCGCGCGGCGCGCGCCGCCCGCATGAAGGCGGCTGGTGCGGCGAACCCGCCCGACGAGTGGTTCCGGCGGCAGCTCGAGGCGCTCGCGTAGCTCGCGCCGGCCCTCTGATCGACGTGCTCGAGCGACACGGAGTGCCCTAGGGTTCACCCCACCGTGTGCACGGTCGATGACGGTCGGGGGGCCGATGACGACGCCAGGGTGGTATCCGGATCCGCAGGACGGCGCCGTGCGGCGCTATTGGTCGGGCACCGAATGGGGACCGCCCCAGCGCTGGGACGGCCGGTCGTGGGTCGCCGACCTGCCCGTCGCGTCCGCGGCCGGGCCGGCGTACCCCCCGGGGTCGCACCCCGCGGCGCCGTACCCCGCCGCCGCTGCGCCGCCGATCGGACCCGGGGCCGGGCTGCCGCGAGTGCCCCGCCGGCTCTGGGTGGCTGCCGCCGGCGCGGCGCTGGTCGTGCTGGGCTGCCTGCTGCCGTGGGCCAGCCAGAACAACGGCTTCTCGACGCAGACGATCTCGGGCACGGACGCGAACGGGGGCGTGCTCGACCTCGTGCTGGGGCTGGTGCTGCTCGGGCTGCTGGCGGTCGTCGTGCGCGGTCGTGCGGGCGCCAAGGCGCTCTGGGGCGCGCTCGTGGTCGGGGCGGTCATCGTCGTTGTGTGCGTGGCCAACATGTCCAACCTCGCCGACGTGATCGACCAGGAGCAGGCCAGCGGCGTCAGTGACGTGCTCGGCACCGACACGGGCACCAAGGTCGGCGTCGGGATCGTGCTGGTGCTCGTCGGCGGCCTGGTCGCGTTCGTCGCGACCCTGCTCGCCCTGATCGGCCGGCGCCGCTCGTCGCGGGCTGCCGCTGCCTGAGCCCCCGGCTGCGTGCGCCCCCGTGGTGGG
>NZ_JBQCEE010000379.1:0-4447 GCF_051960575.1 Jatrophihabitans sp. | reverse complement strand
CGTCCAGCCCGAACCCGCAGGGCGAGACGACCACGACGTCCGGCGCAGCGTCGGCCACGGCCGACCAGGTGGTCGGTCTGGCCCGCCGGTGCGGCAGCGCCGCGACCGGCTCGCCGCCGGCGGCCTCGACCAGGTCGGGCAGCCAGTGCCCTGCGGCGAACGGGGGATCGACCCACTCGAGCAGCGCGACACGGGGTCGGGGGCGGCCGGCCACGGCGGCTGCGACGGCGTCGAGTCGCTGCCGCAGCTGCTGCAGCAGCGCCGTCCCGCGCTCCGGTGCGCCGAACGCCGACGCGACGGACGCGATCGAGTCGAGGACCTCGTCGAGCGTGTAGGGGTCGAGCGTGACCACGTCGGCCGAACAGCCGAGCTGACCGAGCGCGTCGTCGACCGAAGCCGCCGGCAGGGCGCAGACCCGGCAGAGGTCCTGCGTCAGCACGAGGTCGGGCGCGAGGTCGCGCAGTGCGTCCTCGTGCAGGTGGTACAGGTCGGCGCCGGCGGCCACCCGGGCGCGCACCTCGGCGTCGATCTCGCCCGGGGTGCGCCCGGCGGTGTCCATGCCGCCGACGACGACCGCCTTGTCGAGACGGGCGCGGGCGGGCTCGTCGCACTCGAACGTGACCCCGACGAGGTGCTCGTCCAGCCCGAGCGCGTAGACGATCTCCGTCGCCGACGGCAGCAGTGAGACGGCACGCACGACAGCCACCGTAGCGGCGAACCGGACGGCCGCCTCGGCGCGAAGGGTCCTGTGACGTTCCGCCTATGCTGGCGGCCACACGACGCGTATCGAGAGGCGATGCCCGATGGTCTTCCGCAGCCCGTTCCCCGACGTCGAGATCCCGGACGTCGCCGTCCACGACCTCATCCTCGAGGCCGCCGACCGCCTCGGCGACAAGACGGCGCTGATCGACTCCGTGACGGGCCGCGAGGTGAGCTTCGCCGAGATGGCGGCGTCGATCCGCGCACTGGCCGGCGCCTTCGCCGCCCGCGGGCTGCGCCAGGGCGACGTGATCGCGATGTTCAGCCCGAACACGATCGCCTACCCGGTCGTCTTCCACGCCGCCACGCGCGCCGGCCTGACGATCACGACCCTGAACGCGCTGTACACGCCGAAGGACATCGCGCTGCAGCTCAAGGACGCCGGCGCGAAGCTGCTGATCACCATCTCGCCGTTCCTCGACCGCGCCGTCGCCGGCGCCGAGCAGGCCGGCATCACCGGCATCCTCGTCTGCGATGAGGCCGAGGGCTACGAGTCGATCCAGACCCTCATCGCGCAGGGGCATCCGGCGCCCGAGGGCATCACGATCGACCCGGCCAACGACGTGGCGGTGCTGCCGTACTCGTCCGGCACGACCGGCCTGCCGAAGGGCGTCATGCTGACGCACCGCAACCTGGTCGCGAACATCGTGCAGATCGGCACGACCGCCGAGGTCGGCGACGACGACGTCACCCTGGCCGTGCTGCCGTTCTTCCACATCTACGGCATGCAGGTGCTGATGAACGCGGGGCTGGCCTACGGCGCCACGATCGTCACGATGCCGAAGTTCGACCTCAACCCCTACCTCGAGGCCATGGCGAAGTACGGCGTCACCCGCGCCTACGTCGCCCCGCCGATCGTCGTCGCGCTCGCCAAGGCGCCGCAGGTCGACGACCACGACCTGTCGAAGGTGAAGGCGATCTTCAGCGGCGCCGCCCCGCTCGACCGCGAGCTGGCCGAGCTCGCCTCCAAGCGGCTCGGCGTGCCGGTCGTGCAGGGCTACGGCATGACCGAGATGTCGCCGGTCTCGCACATGGTCAAGCACGGCGACGCGGGTGCCGATCCGGGGTCGGTCGGCCAGCTGGTGCCGAACTGCGAGGCGCGCCTCGTCGACTACGAGACCGGTCAGGACGCCCAGCCCGGCGGCACCGGCGAGCTCTGGGTGCGCGGCCCGATGGTGATGAAGGGCTACCTCAACCGGCCGGACGCCACGGCCGACATGCTCACCGCCGAGGGCTGGCTCCGCACCGGCGACGTCGCCAGCATCGACGACGACGGCTACACCTACATCGTCGACCGGGTGAAGGAACTGATCAAGTACAAGGGCTACCAGGTCGCGCCGGCCGAGCTCGAGGCGGAGCTGCTGACCTCGCCCGACATCGCCGACGCCGCGGTCATCGGCGCGATGCTCGACGGCGAGGAGGTGCCGAAGGCGTTCGTCGTGAAGGCCGCCTCGTCGCCCGACCTCACCGAGCAGCAGGTCATGGACTACATCGAGGCGCGGGTGTCGCCGCACAAGAAGGTCCGCATCGTGCAGTTCATCGACGCGATCCCGAAGTCGGCGTCCGGCAAGATCCTGCGCAAGGACCTCCGCACCGCCTGAACCGTCTTGTCCCCCGCACCAGTCGTTCCGGGACGCCCCGTATGACTGCGGCGGGGGACGAGCGGGCTTCGGCGGTGTGCGAGGATCTGGCGCGACGCACGTCGAGGAACCCGGTGCGCCGACCGTCGTGACGAGGTCGGCAAGGCCGGGGCGGTCCCGCCACTGTGTCCGGTGCATGCACCGGGAGCCAGGATTCGGCGCGCGTGCCCTGCGGCGTCCGCCGCCGGGTCGTGACGATCGGTGGGCGTGGACACCCGCCGGATCGGAAGGCGCGGGCATGCCGGCGTGAACCTCGGCCATCACGGCGACCTCGACGCACGCGACGGGCTCGTCGACCTCGCCGTCAACGTGCGCGCCGGCACGCCGCCCGCTTGGCTGCGCGACGAGCTCGCCGCGGTCGACCTCGCGCGCTACCCCGACGACCGCGCCGCACGGGCGGCGCTCGCCGCCCGGCACGGCCGCACGCCGGACGAGGTGCTGCCGGTCGCCGGCGCGGCCGAGGCGTTCGTGCTCGTGGCCCGCGCGCTGCGTCCGCGCAGGCCGGTCGTCGTCCATCCGCAGTTCACCGAACCCGAGCTCGCGCTGCGGGCCGCCGGCCACGCCGTCGACCGGGTCGTGCTCGAGCCGCCGTTCACGCTCGACCCCGCGCTCGTGCCCGATGACGCCGACCTCGTCGTCGTCGGCAACCCGACCAACCCGACCTCGGTGCTGCACCCGGCCGACACCCTGCGCGCGCTGCGCCGACCGGGTCGCACGCTCGTCGTCGACGAGGCCTTCGCCGACTGCGTGCCGGGCGAGACGGAATCGCTGGCCGCCGAGCCGGGTGTGGTGGTGATCCGCAGCCTGACCAAGACCTGGGGGCTCGCCGGTCTGCGCGTCGGGTACGTGCTCGCCGATGTCGACGTCGTCGAGGCCCTCGCGCAGGCACAGCCGCACTGGGCCGTCTCGGCGCCCGCGCTCGCCGCGTGCGTCGCCTGCTCGACCGACCGCGCGCAGGCTGAGGTCGACGCCTGGACGCAGCAGCTCGCCGCCGACCGTGCGGTCCTCGCCGACGGCCTCGACGCGCTGCCGGGGGTGAGCGTCGTGCGGCCCGCCAGCGCGTCCTTCGTGCTCGTCCGCGCCGAGACGCAACGGTTGTGGAAGCCCCTACGCGACAAGCGATTCGCCGTGCGCCGCGGTGACACCTTCCCCGGCCTGGACGATTACTGGCTGCGCATCGCCGTCCGTGACACCACGACCACCACCGCCCTGCTGACCGCCCTCGAGGAGTGCCTGTGAAGCTCGACGACGCCCTGGCCGCCATCCGGCCGCTCGACCCCGCGGCCCTCGCCGCCGCCCGCGAGCGTCAGGACCTGCTCACCAAGCCGCGCGGCTCGCTCGGTCTGCTCGAGGACGTGTCGGTGCAGCTGGCGGGCCTCGCCGGCGAGTGCCCGCCGCCCCTGCCGGCGCCCGCCGCCGTCGCCGTCTTCGCCGCCGACCACGGCGTGCACGCGCAAGGCGTCACGCCGTGGCCGCAGGAGGTGACGACCCAGATGGTCGGCAACTTCCTCGCCGGCGGCGCCGTGATCAACGCCCTCGCGGCCCAGTCGGGCACCGAGGTCGTCGTGGTCGACATCGGGGTGGCCGCCGACCTCGACGACGCACCCGGCCTGCTGCGACGCAAGGTGCGGGCCGGCACCCGCGACCTCGCCGTCGAGCCGGCGATGACGCGCGACGAGGCGCTGCAGGCGATCGCGGTCGGGCTGGAGATCGCCGCCGACCTGGTCGCCCGCGGCCACCGCTGCCTGATCACCGGCGACATGGGCATCGCGAACACCACCGCGTCCGCCGCCTTGATCGCGACGTTCACCGGCGCAACGGCTGTTGAGGCGACCGGACGCGGCACCGGCATCGACGACGCGATGCTGCAGCACAAGGTCGCGGTCGTCGAGGCGGCGCTCGCGCTGCACCGGCCCGAACCGGCCGACCCCGTCGGCGCCCTCGCGGGCGTCGGCGGCCACGAACACCCCCCCCAGGCCGGCATCCTGCTCGGCGCCGCGGCCGCGCGGGTGGCGGGGATACAAGACGGCGTCAAATCGGGGGCCCCC
>NZ_JBQCEE010000378.1:0-3286 GCF_051960575.1 Jatrophihabitans sp. | reverse complement strand
CCGTCGGCCAGCGGACGGTAGACGTTGACGACGTGCACGCGGTCACCGGGCGACAGCCAGCGCGCCAGCCACTGGGCCGAGTGCCCCTCGTCGAGGCTGTCGACGGCGAGCACGACGAGGCGGTTGCGCGGCGGGGCCGCGGGGTCGGCGGCGTGCGTGGTCATGACGGCACCTCCTGGTCGTGCTCCGAGACGGGCAGCAGCAGCACCGGGCAGAGGTCCCAGGCGTCGGTCACCTCGACGGTGCCCAGCGCCCGGCGCGACGCCACGACCATGCGGGACGCCACGGCCGCGCGCAGCAGCTCGAGGTGGTCGTCCCACCGGCGCCCGGCGCCCGGCCGGTCCGGCGACGACGGGCCGATGCCGTTGCCGTGCAGGTGCACGGTGCGCAGCGGCACCTCCAGGCGACCGGCCTCGACGATCGCCGCCTGCAGCACGCGCACCTCGTCGCCGGGGGTGAGCACGGCCGTCACGGCCGCAGTCGCGTCATGTCGCCAGATCCGCCTGGCGGGCACGACCACCACGGTGCAGTCGGCCGTCGCGGCCAGGCGCCTCGTCAGGGTGCCGCCGCGGACGTCCGCGCCGAGCACGACCACGTCGGCGACCGTCGCGATCAGTCGCAGCACCCGCACCGGATCACCGGCGAGCACCGAGCCGGGGACGGCGCGCCGCGTCTCGTCACCGAGCAGCCGGCGGGTCTGCCGCACGATCTCGCCGGCGTGGTCGCGGTGGTCGGACCCCGCCGTCCACGCGGGCGGCAGCGGTGCCGGATCGACGACGTTCACCACGTGCACGCGGTCGTCGACCCCGAGCCAGTCGAGCAACCACGTGGCCGCCACCTCGTCGACCCGGTGCCCGACGGCGAGGACGATGAGGCGGCCGGCCGCGCCCGCACGGGTCGGCGGCCGGGGACCCGTGACCGCGGTCTGCTGTGGCGACATGAGCTCCCCCGAATCCGGAACGGCTCCTCGACCATCACCCACGGCGCGGGCAGTGAGCAGGGTCGTTGAGCACCTCTGCGTCCCGACCGCCGGACATGTCCGCGTCGCCCGTCCGGGACCCGGCCACGGACCTTCCCGGGACGGTCGACCCTGCTCGCGGACCGAGCCCCGGGTGACGGTGGTGGCACCGAGTCCGACCGAGGAGGACCTGTGTTCCGTGCGTCCCGTGCCAGGGCCGCGACCGCTGTCGCACTGCTCGCCGCCGGTGCCGTGACGGCGCCCGCCACGGCGGCTCCAGCGGCTCCCCTGGCCGCAGCGCCTGCGGGCGCCGCGTCCTCGCTGCGCTGCGGCGTCGTGACCGGGGGCTCGCCCGGCCGCTTCGCGGCCGTCACCGACGTCCGGGTCGGCCACCATGCGCGCTTCGACCGGTTCGTCGTGCAGTTCCGGGGGCGGGTCGTGCCGGGGTACCGCCTGGAACCGCAGCGCGACACCACCTTCCACCTCGACCCGAGCGACCGGGTCGTCCGGCTGCTCGGCACGGCCGGGCTGCGGCTCGTGCTCTCGCCCGCGAGCGGACAGGGCACCTTCCACGGCCGGCTCGACCAGGTCGCGCGCTTCCCGGAACTGCGCGAGGCCCGCCGGCTCGGCGACTTCGAGCACGTGACCTCGTGGGCCCTCGGCCTGCGTCGGCCCACCTGCGTCCGGGTCTTCACGCTGAGCGCCCCGACCCGTCTCGTCGTCGACCTGCCGATCGCCCGATGAGCGCACCGCTGCTGGCGGTGGTCGACCTCGACACCGCCGCGGACCTCGGAGCGCGCGAGCTCGAGACGGTCGTCGACGTCGAGCTGCGCCCGCCGTTGCCGATCGCCCGCACCGCCCGGCTCGTGACCCACCGTTTCCTGCCGGGACGTCACGCGGTCGCGGACGTCGCCGGCGCCCTCGCCGCCATGAGCGTGCGACAGGCCGGCCCGTCGGTCCGGCTGCGGCTGCGGCACGGGCTCGGCACCGTGCTCGTCGAGGTCGAGGACCACTCGGTCGAGTTCCCGCCCCTGCGGTGCGAGGGGGATCCCGTGGCGACGGCGCTGATCGACGACGTCGCTCGGCTGTCGGCCGCATGGGGCTACCGGCGACTGCCGCGCGGACGGCAGATCTGGGCGCGGGTCGAGCGATCGGCCGATCCGGTCGCCTGACCCGACCGGCCGTCAGGGCCAGTCGCTCGTCTCGTCGGCCGCCTCGTCGAGCACGGCGTGCAGTTCCTCGACCAGCCACAGCGCGTCGTCCCAGCGTCGCTGCCAGACGTTGCGTCCGAAGATGAGCCCGGTGGCACCCGCGCGCACCGCGCTGCGGGCGCGGTCGACCACCTCGCGGTCGCCGAGGTGCGAGCCGCCGGCCATGATCACCATCGACCGGTTCGCCGATCGCACGACGGCCTCGAGTGCTGCCGACAGCTCGGTGCCCTCGTCGTACGGCAGGGGCGCACCCACGGTCGCGGTGGTCGACGGGAAGCTCAGCTTCACCACGTCCGCGCCGAGCTCGCTGGCGACCCGCGCCGCGTAGTCGACCGCGTAGAAGCTCGAGCGACCGCCCTTCGCCTCGATCGCGGCGCCACGCGGGTAGGCCCACACGATGAGCGGCATCCCGAGGCGGACGGCGTCCGCGCGCACCTGGCGCAGCTGCGCGAAGTCACGGTCCTGGGCCGGGGTGCCGACGTAGAGCGTGTAGCCGACCGCGTCCGCGCCGAGGCGTACGGCGTCCTCGACCCCTGCCTGCAACGGTGAGAGCGCCTGGTCGTCCGACGGGATCTCGGTCTTGCCGTTGAGCTTGAGGATGAGCGGCACCTCGCCGGCGAAGTCCCAGAAGAACTTCTCGGCCAGCCCCACGTGCAGCACGAGCCCGTTGAACCCGCCGCGCCGGGCGAGCCGGGCGATGTGCGCGGGGTCGCCGGACATCGGGTTCGCGTGGAAGTCGCGCGGCCCGTGCTCGAGTCCCTGGTCGTAGGGCAGCAGCAGCAGCGTGCCGTTGCGATGCCCCGCGCCGTAGAGGATGCGGTGCAGGCGGGCCCGCTTGCCGACGGCGAGCCCCATGGCGTCGAGCCGGAGGCGCGGGCGCGCCTGCTGGTCGGTGCTCATGGCGTCACCTCGCCGTCGAGCCGGCGCCGGCCCGGCGCTCGTCGAGCAGCGCGGCCAGGAGGTCCCAACCGCTGACGACACCGAGCAGGCGGCCGGCGTCGTCGACGACCGGCAGGGTGGACGCACCGGCCCGCAGGGCCTGCCGCGCCGCGTGCTCGAGGGACATCTCCGGCGTCACCGTCGCGGCCGGGGAGGTCATGATCTCGTCGGCACGACG
>NZ_JBQCEE010000377.1:0-2105 GCF_051960575.1 Jatrophihabitans sp. | reverse complement strand
CCCACCCCCCCCCCCCCCCCCCCCCCCCCCAACCCCACCCCCCGCCCCCCTCCCCCCCCGCCCCCCCCCCCCCCCCCCCCCCCCCCCCCCCCGGGCCGGGGGACAAGACGGTTTCGGGGTCGTGCGGGTCGACGTTGACGAGGCCTTACCCGGTATGCATACTCGGTAGCCACTAGGTGCATACCGAGTAAGGGGTTCCGCCATGTCGGTGCGGTTCGGCCTGCTGACGCTGCTCGAGCGTCAGCCGATGTACGGCTACCAGCTGCGGCAGGAGTTCGAGGCATCGACCGGTGCCACGTGGCCGCTCAACGTGGGGCAGGTCTACACGACCCTCACCCGCCTCGAGCGCGACGGCCTCGTGGAGGTCGCGGGCGCCGAGGGCGGCGAACCGACCGGTGACCAGCGGGTCTACGCGATCAACGACACCGGCCGGGCGGAGGTCGCGGCCTGGTTCGCGACCCCCGTCCAGCAGTCGTCACCGCCACGCGACGAACTGGCGATCAAGCTCGCGCTCGCCGTCGACACCCCGGGCGTCGACGTCCGCGCGGTGATCCAGACCCAGCGCACCGCGACCGTGCGGGCGCTGCAGGAGTTCACGCGGGCCCGCGAGTCTGCGGCCGACGACCTGTCCTGGCTGCTCGTCGCCGACTCGCTGATCTTCGCGGCGGAGGCAGAGATCCGCTGGCTCGACCATTGCGAGACGAGACTCGCCCGCCACCGCGGCGCACCTCGCCGGACGGTGAGCGAGCCGGTCGAGCCGACCGTGACGGCGAAGGTGGGACGGCGATGATCCTCGAGCTTCGGGCCGTCACCCGACGGCACGGCACCGGCGCCTCGTCGGTCACCGCCCTGGACGCGGTGGACCTGCGGGTGGCGCCCGGCGAGCTCGTCGCCGTGATGGGCCCGTCCGGTTCGGGCAAGTCGACCCTGCTGCACCTGGCCGGCGGGCTCGACTCCCCCGACGCCGGCGAGGTGGCCGTCGACGGCCAGGTGCTCGGCACGCTGCGTCCCCGGCAGCTCGCGGCCCTGCGGCGGCGCAGCATCGGCTACGTCTTCCAGCAGCTCAACCTCATCCCGTCGCTCACCGCCGTCGAGAACGTCATGCTGCCGCGCGAGCTCGACGGCCGGCCCACCGGCCGGGCGCGCCGCGAGGCGCTGGCACTGCTCGACGAACTCGGCCTCGCCGAGCTGGCCGACCGCTTCCCGGACGACATGTCCGGCGGGCAGATGCAGCGCGTCGCCATCGCCCGCGCGGTCGTCGGCGAGCGGCGTCTGATCCTCGCCGACGAGCCGACCGGCGCGCTCGACTCGCACAGCGGCGAGGACGTGCTGCGGCTGCTGCGCGGTCGCTGCGACGACGCCGGGGTCGCCGCCGTGCTGGTGACCCACGACGCCCGGCACGCCGGCTGGGCCGACCGCGTCGTGTTCCTGCGCGACGGTCGGGTGGTCGACGAGACGGCGCCGCTGCCCGCCGCCGAGTCGCTGCTCACGGCCGGTGCCGAATGAGCGTCGCCCCCTGGCGCGCCGCGCTGCGCCTCGCCGCCCGTGACGACCGCCGGGCGAGGGGGCGCACTGCGCTGGTCGTCGCGCTCATCGGGCTGCCCGTGCTGGTGCTCGGCGTCGTCGCGATCGGCTACCGCACCTACAGCCTGTCACCGGGTGAGAAGCTCGCGCGCAGCATCGGCACCGCCGACCTCGCCGTGCGCTGGAGCGGGCTCACCACCGTGTCGCAGAACTACGAGGGCTGGCTCGGCGACGCGACGGTGAGCGAGGGCGAACCCACGCACCTCCCGTCGACCGCGCAGATCACCGCCCTGATGCCGCCGGGAAGCCGGGTCGTCGCGAAGGTCGTCACGGACCGCCCGCTGACCGTCGCCACCCGGTCCGGGTTGGCCCTCGAGCAGTTCGTCGGTCTCGACGTCGGCGACCCGCTGGCCCGCGGCATCGTCTCGATCACGGCCGGCCGCGCACCGCGCACGACCGGCGAGGTCGCGGTGACACCGGCGACGGCCCGCGCCGACGGGCTGCACGTCGGCGACCTCCTGCGTGCCGAGGACCCGTCCCGCGCGTTCCGGATCGTCGGCGTCGTCGCGTCCGACACCGAC
>NZ_JBQCEE010000376.1:0-11678 GCF_051960575.1 Jatrophihabitans sp. | reverse complement strand
AGCAGGGCCGCGATCGTCAGCACGCCGAAGACGTAGATCCAGGACGCGACGTAGACCGGTTGCCGGTCGGGCAGCGCCTGCCCCGGCGGCACGGTGCGCGCGAGTCGTTCGCGGGTCGACGCGGTCCAGTTGCGGCGCGCGCGGCGGGTCGCCGCGGTCATGACCGGGGCTCCTCGTCGTCGTCGTGCGAGGTGGGGAACGGCACCACGAGCGCCAGCACGAAGACCACGATCATCGCGACGATGATCAGCAGGTTGGTGAGCGAGAGCTGCACGACGCCCCAGTGGACGTAGCGGCCCGCAGGCTCGGCGAGCACGGACATCGACGGCCTCCTCCCCCGCGCGTGGCGCCCGGGTGCTTGCCGTCAGCGTCGACCGGGCCCGGCAGCCTGTCCCGGTGCGAACGGCCTCACCCGGTCCCGGGCAGGGGCCCTAGGGTGGGCCCATGCGTGCCATCCAGCTCGACCAGTTCGGCGGACCCGAGACCCTCGTCGTCCGCGAGATCCCCGACCCGGTGCCCGGCGAGGGGCAGGAACTGCTGGGCGTGCTGGCCGCCGGCATCAACTACGCCGACACGCACCAGACCGAGAACTCGTACCTGGCCCAGCAGACGCTGCCGCTCATCCCGGGCGGCGAGGTGGTCGTGCGCGACGCGAGCGGGCGGCGGCTGCTCGGCCTGCTCGGCTCGGGCGGCTACGCCGAGAAGGTCGCCGCCGACCCGCGGCAGTTCTTCCCGGTGCCGGACGAGGTGAGCGACGGCGCGGCGCTCACCACCCTCGTCCAGGGATCGACGGCGTGGCACCTGCTGACGACCTCGACGCACCTCGCCGAGGGCGAGTCGGTGGTCGTGCACGCCGGCGCCGGCGGCGTCGGCGTGATGGCGATCCAGCTGGCGAAGCGGTTCGGCGCCGGCCGCGTCATCGCCACCGCCTCGTCGGAGGAGAAGCGCGCCCTGTGCACCGAGCTCGGTGCCGACGCGGTCGTCGACTCGCGCGCCGCGGACATGAAGGCGGCCCTGCGCGACGCGAACGGCGGCAAAGGTGTCGACGTCGTGCTCGAGATGACCGGCGGCTCGGTCTTCGACCAGAGCCTCGCCGCGCTCGCGCCGCTCGGCCGGCTCGCCGTCTTCGGCATGGCCGGACGCACGCCCCCGACCCCCGTCGACCCGGGACGCCTCATGAGCCGCAGCACCGCGGTCATCGGCTTCTGGCTGGTGCACGTGCTGCAGAAGCCGCACGTGTACGCCCAGACCATCACCGGGCTGCTGCGGCTGCTGGCCGACGGCGAGCTGCGCGCGATCGTCGGCGACAGCTACCCGCTCGAGCGCGCCGCCGACGCCCACCGCGCCCTGCTCGGCCGCGGCACCGTCGGCAAGCTGGTGCTCACGCCCTGATCGTCCGGTCGTCGCCCCCGGCCGACCCGTTCCGCGAGTCCGCGAGTCCGCGCCCGCGCGCCCGCGAAGTGGATCTTGTGCACGGCGCGCGTGACCGTGTGCGCGCCATGCACAAGGTCGCGAGCGCGATCCGGACCTTGTGCAGGACGCGCCCCGACGTGCGCGCGCCATGCACAAGATCGCCGACGGCGCCGGGCGGTGGAGCAGGCGGCTAGACCAGGCGTCCGGCCCAGAGCAGCGACGCGCCCGCGGCGGCGAACAGGGAGATCAGCCCGAGGCCGAACCACCGCCAGCTGTCCTCCTTGTGCGTGGTGGTGTAGCCGATCTGGCTGCCAATGTCCTTGTAGACCGAGCGCAGCTCGTTGTCGCTCGCGGCGGTGTGGAAGCTGCCGCCGGTCTCCTGCGCGATGGCCGAGAGGGTCTGGTCGTCGGCGGGCACCGGGATGGTGCGTCCCTGGTAGGTGACGGTGCCGTCGGGGCGGCCGAAGGCGATGGTCGAGATCTGCACCTTCTCCTTCCGCGCCTCGTCCACGGCCGACTGCACCGAGCGGCCGACGGTGTTCGAGCCGTCGCTCAGCAGCACGATGCGGGCCGGCGGCGGCGTGTCGCCCTGCGCGGTCGTCGACTTCGCGAAGTTCTGGATCGCCTGCAGCGACGTGAAGATGGCCTCGCCGATGGCCGTCGATTCCTGCAGCTGCAGCCCGGCGATGGCGCGTTTCACGCTGTCACGGTCGAGGGTGGGCGGGACGAGCAGGTTGGCCGAGCCGCCGAAGGACACGAGGCCGACGTTGATGCGCGACGGGATGATGTCGACGAACTGCCGCGCCGCGGCCTTGGCCACCGAGATGCGCGACGGTGTCACGTCCGTGGCCTCCATCGACAGCGACACGTCGATCGCGACGACCACCGTCGCCCGCTCGCGCGGCACCTTCGCCTCGGCCGACGGGCGGGCCAGCCCGAAGGTCAGGAACAGCAGCGACAGCAGCACCAGCGCGAACGTGAGATGCCGTCGCCAGCCGGGCCGCTTCGGCGCAACGGAGCCGAGCAGCGCGACGTTGCTGAAGCGGGCGACGTACTTGCGGCGCTGCAGCTGCACGCCGACGTAGGCCAGCGCGAGCGCGAGCACCGCGACCAGCAGCCACAGCCACTTCGCGGACAGGAAACCGGACGGGATCATCGAACACCTGCTCCGACCGCACCGACCACGAAGTGCCGCTGCGTGAGGACGAACCGGACGACATCACCGACCCAGTCTCGGTCGGTGCGGAGCTGCAGATGGGCGGCGCCGGCGTGCTTCAGCCCGAGCCCGATGCGCTCGCGCTGCTGCTGCGCCGCGGCGGCGTAGCGGGCCCGCACCTTCGCGTCCGAGGTCTGCACCTCGAGGAACTCGCCGGTCTCGGTGTCCTGGAAGGTCACCAGGCCGGCGGCGGGCAGTTCGAGCTCGCGCGGGTCCAGCACCTCGACGCCGAGCAGCTGGTGGCGCGCCGACAGCGCCCGCAGTGGACGCTCCCAGGCGGGCGGCGCGGCGGGGTCGGCCCCCGTCTCGAGGAAGTCGGAGACGACTGCGACCAGACCCCGGCGCCGCTGCGGCCGGCGCAGCGACTCGAGCATGCGGGCGAGGTCGCCCGTGCCGCCGGTGGTGGCACGCGGCGTGGCCGCGATCCGCCGGACGAGGGCGCGGGCGTGGGTGCGGCCGCCCTGCGCCGGCACGGTGAAGGTGTCGGCGCCGTTGCTGACCAGCGCGCCGACGCGGTTGCCACCGCGCACGGTGAGGTGGCAGACGGCGGTGATCGCGGCAAGCACGAGTTCGCGCTTCTCGCTCATGCCGGTGCCGAAGTCCATGCTCGGCGACATGTCGACGACCAGCCAGGTCTCGAGCTCCCGGTCGGCGACGGTCTGCCGCACGTGCGGGGTCATCGTGCGCGCGGTGACCGGCCAGTCCATGCGGCGCACGTCGTCGCCGGCCACGTACTGGCGTGACTCGCCGGCCTCGCTGCCCGGGCCGGGCACGAGACCGAGGTAGTTGCCCTGCAGCAGCCCGTCGAGGCGGTTGCGCACCGCCAGTTCGAGCTTGCGCAGCAGCGGTTCGGCCGCCTCGAGATCGAGCGTGGGGCCGTGATCGAACTCGCGGGGCTCGCTCACGCGGTGCGTTCACCCCACGGGTTCGGCGGCTGCTGCCCCGGCAGCGCCTGCCCGGGCGGCGGTCCCTGCGGTCCCTGCGGTCCCTGTGGCACCGGACCGCGCGCGACCTGGCCGACCTGCGGCGGCGACATCTCGACCGGGCCGCCGGCGCGCTGCCGCGGCGCGACCTGCGGCAGCGGCACCGTCTGCAGGATGCGCCGCACCGCGTGCGCGGCCGGCACGCCGTCGGCGATCGCGTCGTAGCTGAGCACGAGGCGGTGCGCGAGCACGTCGACGGCGATGTCGAGGATGTCCTGGGGCAGCACGTAGTCGCGTCCGCGCATGAGCGCGAGCGCGCGGCCGGCCGCGATGAGCCCGAGGGACGCACGCGGCGACGCGCCGTAGCTCACCCACTGCGCGACGTCGTTGAGGCCGAGCTGCTGCGGCGTGCGGGTGGCGAGCACGAGGCGCACGACGTAGTCGACGAGCGCGTGGTGCACGAAGACGCGTCCGGCCGTCTGCTGCAGCCGCTGCAACTCGTCGGTGTTGATCACCGCGTTCGCGACGGGCGGCTGCACGCCCATGCGGTAGACGATCTCGCGCTCCTCGGCGGCCGTCGGGTAGTCGACGACGACCTTCATGAGGAAGCGGTCGCGCTGCGCCTCGGGCAGCGGGTACACGCCCTCGCTCTCGATCGGGTTCTGCGTGGCCAGCACCAGGAACGGCTTCGGCACGTCGAAGCGGACGCCGCCGATCGTCACGTGCTTCTCGGCCATCACCTCGAGCATCGCCGACTGCACCTTCGCCGGGGCGCGGTTGATCTCGTCCGCCAGCACGAAGTTGGCCATGATGGGCCCGAGCTCGGTGTCGAACTGCTCGGCGCCGGGGCGGTAGATGCGGGTGCCGATGATGTCCGACGGCACGAGGTCGGGCGTGAACTGCAGGCGCGAGAACGAGCCGGTGACCGTCCGCGCGAGCGTCTCGACGGCGAGGGTCTTCGCGACACCCGGCACGCCCTCGAGCAGGCAGTGCCCCTGCGCCAGGACGCTCACCATCATCCGTTCGACGAGCCGCTCCTGGCCGACGATCACCCGCTTGACCTCGAACAGCACCCGCTCGATCGCCGACGCGTCGGCGGCGGGGGTCTGCGTCTGACCGGGCTGGGTCACGGGCGTCCTCACTTCACAGGCGGTCGGGGCGACGGCTCAACGGTACGTGAGCCGGGTCTAGCGTGCCTGTGTGTTCGTCACGGAACCCGGGCCCGCCGACGGGCCGCCCCAGTGCTCGGCGAAGGGGTGCCGCCGCGACGCCACCACCGACCTCCGGTGGCGCAATCCGCGCCTGCACGACGCCGCCCGGGTGAAGCACTGGCTGGCCTGCGACGAGCACGCGACGACCCTCGGCGACTTCCTGTCCGTCCGCGGCTTCCTGCTCGGCTCGGAGCCCTTCGCCCGCTGAGCCGAAGTCAGCCGCCGATGGCGGACATCGTCCGGGTGGGCTGGACGAAGCCGATGCTGCTGATCCCGTGCCCGGCCTGCTTGCCGGCCACCGCGGTGGCGATCAGCTCGGTCAGCTCGGCGTCGGTGGCGCCGTCACGCAAGGGGGCGCGCAGGTCGGTCTCGGTCTGCGCGAACAGGCAGGTGCGCAGCTGGCCGTCGGCGGTGAGCCGCAGCCGGTCGCACTCGCGGCAGAACGGCCGGGTCACCGACGCGATGACGCCGGTCGTGCCGAGCCGCTCGCCGTCGCGCGAGAACACCTCGAACTCCTCGGCCGGGGCGTGGTCGATGTGCCCCACCGGACGCAGGTCGTACTGCGAGGCGAGCACCCGCAGGATCTCCTCGGCGGTCACCATCTCCTCGCGCGTCCAGGTGTGGTCGGCGTCGAGCGGCATGTGCTCGATGAACCGCATCTGGTAGCCGTGCTCGAGCGCCCAGGCCAGCAGCGCCGGCGCCTCGTCGAGATTGCTGTCGCGCACGAGCACCGCGTTCACCTTGACGGGTGCGAGGCCTGCCGCGGCGGCCGCCGCCACGCCGGCGAGCACGTCGGGCAGCCGGTTGCGGCGGGTCAGCGCCGTGAACTTCTCGGGGTCGAGCGTGTCGACCGAGACGTTGACGCGGTCGAGCCCGGCCTCGACGAGCGCGGCGGCCCGGCCGGCGAGGCCGATGCCGTTGGTCGTGAGCGAGAGCTCGGGGCGCGGCTCGAATGCGGCCAGCTGCGCCACGATGTCGACCAGGGTCGGGTGTGTCAGCGGCTCGCCGCCGGTGAGCCGGATGCTGCGCACCCCTGCGTCCACGAAGACCTTCGCGAGCCGCACGATCTCGTCGTCGGCGAGGCGCTGGGTCTTCGTCAGCCACTGCAGCCCCTCGGCCGGCATGCAGTACGTGCAGCGCAGCGAGCAGCGGTCGGTGAGCGAGATGCGCAGGTCGGTGGCGATCCGGCCGAAGGCGTCACGCAGCTCGATCATCGTTCCAATCTACGGACCGGACGCGTTCGTGTCAGATCAGGCCGAATCAGCTCAGCGGGCGGGTGGCGCCGAAGAAGTCGCCGTACTCGTAGAGCGAGGCCGTGCGCACCCACGCGCCGCTGTACGGCGCCTCGATGATCTGCTGGCCGCCGATGTAGAGCGCCACGTGGTGGATGCCCCCGATCGTGCCGTCGGAGCTCCAGAACACCAGGTCGCCCGGACGCAGGTCGCCGGCGCCCGGGTGGTACGAGCCGGCCATCACGTACTGCGACGCGGCGTAGTGCGGCATCGACAGGTACGGGCCCCAGGCGTACATGGCCAGCCCGGAGCAGTCGTAGCCGTACACGTGGCAATCGTTCGGGGCGTCGTTGCTCGGGTCGCACACGCCGTAGGTCGGCCCGCTCGCGTTGCCGCCGGCCCACGCGTACGGCCAGCCAAGGGTGCTCATGGCCCGGTTCACCGCGGTCTGCGCCTCGCCGGACGTCCAGCCGCCGCCCGACGGCGCGATCGGCACTCCGCCGCCACCGCCGCCGCCGCCGCCGCTCGACGAACCGCCGCCTCCGCCGCCGCCCTGGTGCTGCTGCTGCTGTTGTTGCTGCTGCCGACGGCGCTGCTCCTCGGCGATGCGCTGGGCGCGCTCACGCGCCAGCCGCTCCTGCCGGGCCTTCTCGGCGGCGATGCGGCGCTGCTCGGCGACGTAGGCCTCGTACTGCGCGCGCTGGTTGTTGAGGTCGGCCAGTTGCGACTGCGCCTGGCTCAGCGCCGACTGGCTCGCGGCCAGCGTCGTCTGCAGTTCGGCCTGCTGGCTGCGTGCCGCGTCCACGGCCTGTTTGGCCGCGAGCTGCGCCTGCTTGGCCTGCTCGGTGAGCTGCTGCTGGCGCTGCTGCGCCCGGCGGGCGGCCGCCTCGGCGTTCGAGCGTGCGATCGTGGCCCGCTGCATGGCGCCGATGGCGTCGACCTGGTTGAGCGCGGCGTAGTTCTGGATCGCCCCCTGCTCGAGCAGGGCGTCCGGGTCGGTGGCCGTCAGCAGCGTCTCGGCGGTGCCGCCCCCGAGCGTCGGCGACTCATAGGTGGCCTGCAGGTAGCGCACGAGGTCGTGCTCGGCGCTGGCGGACGCCTCGTTCGCCGCGGCGACCTTGGCCTTCGACTGCTTCACCTGGACGATCGCGTCCTGCAGCTGCGAGTAGGCGTACGCGTACTTCTGCTCGGCGAGCTCCTGCTGGCCCTGCAGTTGCTGCAGCTTGTTCTGCATCTGCGCGATCTGGCCGCTGAGGGCGCCGACCCGGTCGGCGAGTGAGTTCTTCTTGGCCTGGGCGGCGCTGAGCTGGCCGTCCGACGGGTTCACCGGCGGGTCGGCGAGCGACACCGCGGGCGCCGCGACGAGCAGGGTGCCGAAGGTGGTCAGGGCGAGCGCGGCCCGCAGGGCCCGGCGGGCGCCCACGGCCGTCGGGCGGCGTTGCGCGCCCTCCGGATGGGGTCGATGCACGACGGTCGGCCTTCCTCACCACGGGCAGGATCCGGACCAGACTGCCACTTGAGTCACACCAGTGTCCAGACGTCACATTGACACCGGACACAACACCCATCGGCCGGACGCGCCGGAGGCTGAGCCGCCGGACCAGGCGGGGCGCGGCTGCTTTGCCCCGGAGCAGCGGAATTTTCGCCGCCGATGCCCCGGCGCTGCGGGACAAGGCGCCCCGAGAACCCGGCGCTGCGGGACAAGGCGGCGGGCGGCGGAAGGTGCGCGCAGGCCTAACCGGCGGTCGCGGCCGCGGGGGCGGGTTCCGCCAGCGGCGCGTGCTCGCCCAGCCGGTGGCCGTCGTGCCGGGCCGTCCACCAGCGGTCGGCGCGGGCGACCAGCCAGGTCGTGATCGCGGCGTACACAGCTCCGGCGACCAGGTCGAGCACCCAGTGCTCGCCGAGGTAGACGAGGGCGAAGCCCATCGCCGCGGGGTAGAGGGCGAGCAGCCAGCGCCAGCGCGTGCGCAGCCGCCCGGCGATCGCCGCCGCCACGAGCACCGCCATCGCGAAGTGCAGCGACGGCATCGCGGCCACCGGGTTCGACCCGCCCGACTGCGCCTGGGTCAGCAGGCTCTCGACGTCGCCGAGGTGGAACCAGCTCCAGCCCCGGGGCGAGAGCCGCTCGACGGCCGGCGTGAGGCCGTCCTGCGCGGCCAGCCACGGCGGCGCCTCGGGGAACAGGATGTAGGTGATCAGCCCGAACACCGACAGCACGACCACCCGGGCGATGTAGCGCAGCCAGTAGACGCGGTCGCGCAGCCACAGCACGGCGGCGAGCACTGGCGTCGCGACGAAGTGCGAGGTGTAGACGAGGGTGAGCAGCGCGTCGTACCAGTGCACGTGCGCCGCGTCGTAGAGGTGCTGCTGCAGCCAGACCGTGGGTTCGGTGCCGCCGAAGGTCGCCTTCTCCCAGCGGACGATGTCGTGCTCGTGCACGGCGATGCCCAGGCTGTCGGCCAGCCCGCGGGTCTTGTCGTAGCCGACCAGCACCGCGGTGAACGGTGCCCAGTCGAACACCACCTGCAGGCTGCGCCGCCACCCGCGTCCGAGGCACCAGATCAGCAGGCCGAGCACGGCGACGAGCGTCAGCGCGAAGACGCTCTTCGGCACGCCCCGCAGCGCGACGTAGGTGACGATGCCGGCGACGTAGAGGACGCCGACCGCCCGGCGGATCAGGGTCCAGCGGGCGTCGTCCGCAGCGGGGGTCACCAGCGACGGTGCACCCACCTCCGCCGCGTCCTGACCCACGGCCGGAGTTTACGGTGGGCGGTGGTGCTGACCCCGCGTCCGACACTGGCGGTTGCCAGCCCCGATGAGATATCTTGACGTCAAGATAATTCGACGACGAGGAGCGGAACGTGCCGGCAGACAGCAGCAACAGCTTCGGGTCCCGCGAGAAGCTGACGGTCGGGGACGCGTCCCACGACTACTTCCGCATCGACAAGGTGGAGGGCTCCGAGCGGCTGCCGTTCAGCCTCAAGGTGCTGCTCGAGAACCTCCTGCGCACCGAGGACGGCGCGAACGTCACCGCCGAGTCGATCAGCGCGCTCGGCCGCTGGGATCCGAACGCCGAGCCCGACACCGAGATCCAGTTCACCCCCGCCCGCGTCGTGATGCAGGACTTCACCGGCGTGCCCGCGGTCGTCGACCTCGCCACCATGCGCGAGGCGGTCGTCGACCTCGGCGGCGACGCCACCAAGATCAACCCGCTCGCCCCGGCCGAACTCGTCATCGACCACTCGGTCGTGGCCGACCTCTTCGGCACCGCGAACGCCTTCACCCGCAACGTCGAGCTCGAGTACGAGCGCAACTTCGAGCGCTACCAGTTCCTGCGCTGGGGCCAGACCGCCTTCGACGAGTTCAAGGTCGTGCCGCCGGGCACCGGCATCGTGCACCAGGTCAACGTCGAGTACCTCGCCCGCGTCGTCTTCGCGCGCAACGGGCTGGCCTATCCCGACACGCTGGTCGGCACCGACTCGCACACCACGATGGTGAACGGCCTCGGCGTGCTCGGCTGGGGCGTCGGCGGCATCGAGGCCGAGGCGGCCATGCTCGGCCAGCCCGTCTCGATGCTCATCCCCCGCGTCGTCGGCTTCAAGCTGCGCGGCGAACTGCCCGAGGGCTCGACCGCCACCGACCTCGTGCTCGTGATCACCGAGATGCTGCGCAAGCACGGCGTCGTCGGCAAGTTCGTCGAGTTCTACGGCGAGGGCGTCGGCGCGGTGCCGCTGGCCAACCGCGCCACCATCGGCAACATGAGCCCCGAGTACGGCTCGACCTGCGCGATCTTCCCGATCGACGACGAGACGCTGCGCTACCTGCGCTTCACCGGCCGCAAGGACGAGCAGATCGCGCTCGTCGAAGCGTACGCCAAGGCCAACAACCTCTGGCACGACCCGTCGGTCGAGCCGGCGTTCAGCGAGACCCTCGAGCTCGACCTGTCGACGGTCGAGCCGTCGCTCGCCGGCCCGAAGCGCCCGCAGGACCGCGTGCCGCTGAACCGCGCCAAGCCGATGTTCCGCGAGGCGCTCACGAACTACGTCGACGGCGACTCGGTGCAGGACGCCGTGGACGAGTCGGTCAGTGAGACCTTCCCCGCGAGCGACCCGATCAGCCCGGACGAGGCCGCCGCGCCGGTGCACTCGGCCGCGACCGGCGCCACCGGACGCACGTCGAAGCCCACCGCCGTCACGCTCGCCGACGGCACGAGCTTCGAGCTCGACCACGGCGCGGTGACGATCGCCGCGATCACGTCTTGCACGAACACCTCGAACCCGTCGGTCATGGTCGCCGCCGCGCTGCTGGCGAAGAAGGCCGTCGAGCGCGGCCTCAGCCGCAAGCCGTGGGTCAAGACCACCCTCGCGCCGGGGTCGAAGGTGGTCATGGACTACTACGACCGCGCCGGCCTGACGCCCTACCTCGACAAGCTCGGCTTCAACCTCGTCGGCTACGGCTGCACCACCTGCATCGGCAACTCGGGCCCGCTGCAGGAAGAGATCTCGGCCGCGGTGAACGACGCCGACCTCGCGGTCGTCTCGGTGCTCTCGGGCAACCGCAACTTCGAGGGACGCATCAACCCCGACGTGAAGATGAACTACCTCGCGTCCCCGCCGCTCGTCGTCGCCTACGCGCTGGCCGGCTCGATGGACATCGACATCACCACCGAGCCGCTCGGCACCGACAGCGACGGCAACCCGGTGCTGCTCAGCGACATCTGGCCGTCGCCGAGCGAGGTGCAGTCGGTCATCGACGAGGCGATCGCGTCGGAGATGTTCACGAAGGACTACGCCGACGTCTTCGCCGGTGACGAGCGCTGGCAGGGCCTGCCCACGCCCGAGGGCTCGACCTTCGAGTGGGACGCGAACTCCACCTACGTCCGGAAGCCCCCGTACTTCGAGGGCATGCAGCGCGAGCCGGCGCCGGTGAGCGACATCCACGGCGCGCGGGTGCTGCTGAAGCTGGGTGACTCGGTGACCACCGACCACATCAGCCCGGCCGGTGCCATCAAGGTCGACTCCCCCGCCGGCAAGTACCTCGCCGAGCACGGCGTCGAGCGCAAGGACTTCAACTCCTACGGCTCGCGCCGCGGCAACCACGAGGTGATGATCCGCGGCACGTTCGCCAACATCCGCCTGCGCAACCAGATCGCGCCGGGCACCGAGGGCGGCGTGACGCGTGACTTCACCAAGGACGGCGAGGTCACCTCGGTCTACGACGCGTCGGTGAACTACCAGGCTGCGGGCATCCCGCTCGTCGTCCTCGCCGGCAAGGAGTACGGCTCGGGGTCCTCGCGCGACTGGGCGGCCAAGGGCACCGCGCTGCTCGGTGTCAAGGCGGTCATCGCCGAGAGCTACGAGCGCATCCACCGCTCGAACCTCATCGGCATGGGCGTGCTGCCGCTGCAGTTCCCGGACGGCGAGTCGGCCGAGTCGCTCGGGCTCACCGGTGAGGAGACCTTCGAGATCACCGGGGTCGAGGAGCTGAACAACGGCACGACCCCGCGCACGGTGCACGTGAAGGCCGGCGACACCGAGTTCGACGCGCGCCTGCGCATCGACACCCCGGGTGAGGCCGACTACTACCGGCACGGCGGCATCATGCCGTTCGTGCTGCGCTCGCTGCTCTAGTCAGAGCCCGCGTCCCAGATCGAAGGAGCGCCGTGGTCGGCAACCGACCACGG
>NZ_JBQCEE010000375.1:0-17443 GCF_051960575.1 Jatrophihabitans sp. | reverse complement strand
GGGCCCGCCCACCCCTCCCTTCACCTCTCGATCGTTACGACGTCGTCAGTGCGTCGGGTCAGGAGACGCCGACGTTGACGAAGTCGTAGTTGCCGAACGCCTGGGCGTTGTTGCAGGTGACGTTGGTCATCCGCGGGTTGCGGTACATCAGCGTCTTGCCCCAGTAGAGCGGCAGGTAGACCGCGTCGGTCATGATCTGGTGGTTCAGGTTCTGCCAGTCCGAATCGGTGTCCTTGCCCTTCGGGCCGTTGTTCAGGACGCCGTTGACCACGTTGTCGTTCAGGCTGACGTAGTTCGACGTGCCCGGGTCGGTGATGGCGTTGCCGTTGGCGATGGCCTGGTAGAAGCCGACACCCGTCGGGAAGTCGGCGCCCCAGCCCGCGATGGCCATGCCGATCTGCTTCTTCACCACGTTGCTCGGCGAGCCGATGAACGTGTTGTAGTAGGTCGACTGGTCATCGGTGACGGCCGTGAGCTTGATGCCGACGCGCGACAGCGCGGCCTTCTCGGCGGCGAACACGAGCGGCGCCTTGCTGCTCGGGGTGCCGTACGCGAAGTTCACGTCGAAGCCGTTCGGCTTGCCGCAGGCCTGCAGCTCCGACTTGGCCTTGGCGAGATCACCGGTGCCGTCCGCGCCGACCGGGTACGGGTCGTACGCACTGGCGTCCTGGTAGCCCGGGATGCCCGGCGGCGTCATCGACGTCGCGATCGAGCCGTTGGTCGGGCCACCGTAGGCGGCGAGGATCGACGCCTTGTTGGTGGCGTAGAAGATCGCGGCACGGCAGTGCTGGTTGGTGATGACCGACTGGAACACCGGCAGGTACTGCGTGAACGCGGTCGACGGGTCGTCCGTGTTGGCCTTCGCGTCGGGGTGCGTGAGCACGTAGCTCTGGAACGCCGGCGTCAGACCACCGGCACCGGTGCCGGCGTTGGCGTCGAGCGTGCCCGCCTTGAGCCGCTCGTCGAGGTCGGTCGGGTTGGTGTCGATCGTGAGGTCGACCTCGTTCACGAGCGGGTGCCGGATGGTGTCCGTGCTCTGGCTCCAGTACGGGTTCTTCACGAACACGAGCGACTTGCCCGGGGTGTACGACTTGATCATGAACGGACCCGACGCCATCGGGTGCTTCGTGTACGTCGCGCCGACGAAGCCCGCGCCGCCCTCGGTCTTGTAGGGGATCGGGGCCGACGGGCCGATCGCCATCAGGTAGTCGAAGTCGGCGTCCGGCGTCTTCAGGTTGATGGTGATGGTGTTGCCGCTGGCCTTGATGCTGCTGTCCGGCAGGTCACCGCTCTTGTACGGGCCCTTGTAGTCCGCCGGCGCCTTGATCTCGCTCACGTAGTAGCTGAACGGGCCGCCCGGCAGCTCGGCGCTCGCGAAGTCACGCTCGAGGCCGTACTTGACGTCCATCGCGGTGATCGGCTTGCCGTCCGACCACTTCAGGCCGTCCTTCAGCGTGTACGTCCACTGCGTGTAGTCGGCGTTGTGCTGGCCCATGTCGGTGGCCAGGTCGGGCGCGAGCTCGAACTTCGTGCCGTTCACCGTCTTGTAGTTGATCAGCGTGCGGCTGTAGAGACGCTGCATGTTCCAGCACCAGCCGTAATAGGCGATCTTGGGGTCCCACGAGTCGCAGTCGGAGATCGACCCGAGCTGCAGGGTGCCACCCGTCTTGGTCGAGGGGTTCACCACCGAGTCGAATGCGGCGTTGAAGCCGGAGGCGCTCCCGCCGCCACCACCGCTGCTCGAGCTGCCGCCACCACCGCTGCCGGTGCTGGTGGACGTGGGGTTGTTGCCCCCGCTGCCGCCCTTGCTCGAGCCACCACACGCGGCCAACACGAGCGGCGTGATCGCCAGCGTGCAGGCCAGGATCGACGTCCTGATTCGCGCTGTCTTACGCAATGTTCGTCCTTCTCTCTGCGGATGTGACCGGATGTCACGGAGGCCGGGTGTCTCGCGCCTCCAGCGAAGCTGCAGCTCGGCTCTGGCGATCACCGCCTCGAACGGGGGTCGAGGGCGTCGCGGAGGCCGTCACCGAAGAGGTTGAAGGCCAGCACGGTCAGGAAGAGGGCGATGCCGGGCGCGAACAGGTACAGCGGGTCGATCTGGAAGTACTGGTTCGCGTCACTCAGCATCTTGCCCCAGGACGGCGTCTGCGGGGGCACGCCGACGCCGAGGAAGGACAGGCCGGCCTCGCCGAGGATGTTGTTCGGGATCGCGAGGGTCGAGTACACGAGGATCGACGCGACCAGGTTCGGCAGGATCTCGCGCGTCATGATCCGCCAGTTGGACGCGCCCAGGCTGCGCGCGGCGTCGATGTACTCCTTCTCGCGGATCGAGAGCACCTGGCCGCGCACGATGCGGCCGATGTAGGGGAACGTGAAGAACCCCAGCACGAAGATGATGATCGCGAAGTGCAGCGGCACGCCGCTCAGCCCGGCGAACGACGGCACGTCGCCGAAGATGGCGAGCAGCGCGATCGAGAACAGCAGCACGGGGAACGACAGCAGCAGGTCCATCAGCCGCGACAGCACCGAGTCGGTGACACCACCGTAGAAGCCGGCGGCGACACCGGCGATCGTGCCGAGCAGCACCGCGACGAGCGTCGCGAGCAGGCCGATGAGCAGCGACGTGCGCGCGCCGTAGATGAGGTTCGCCAGCACGTCGTTGCCGAGCGCCGGCGTCACCCCGAGCCAGTGGTCGGACGACGCGCCGCCGAACGAGCCGACCGGCATCTGGGTCGACGGGTCGAGCAGGTCGCCGGGCGGGGTGTTGTGGATGGTGTTCGGGAAGGCGCCGTACCAGTGGCACAGCGGGTTGGCGAACACGGCCACGAGGATGAGCAGGACGATGAATGCGGCACTGCCGATCGCGACCTTGTCGCGCCGCAGCCGGCGCCAGGCGATCTGGCCGAGCGAGCGCCCCGCGATCGCCTGACCGCCCTGCTCGGTGACGTCGACGAATGCCGGGCCGGCCTCGTCCGCGGCGACCTGCAGTTCACCGGCAGGCAGCGTCATTCGGCTTCTCCTCCGCTTCAGTCGACGTGGATTGGTCGGCTGTTCATCTCATAGCTCGTGGCTAGCAATGCACGCTATGCCTACCACCGCGGCCTTCGACCGCGCGACACCAGATCGTGACCTTCTCGCACCCGGGCGCAACGGGTTTTTCTCAGCGTCCGGCGGCAGGGGTCAGCGGCCCGCCGGCGTCCGGTGGGCGTGCGGTGCCAGGACCGCCCGCGGGCCCGGCCGAAGCCGGGCCCGCGTCGTCCGATCAGGCCCTCAGGCCTTGTAACCGATGTCCTGGTAGCGGACGTCGGCGAAGCCGTACGCACCGATGTTGACCAGGTTGCCGTTGACCGCGACGGCCTGCGGCTTCTGGTACAGCGGCAGCCACGAGGCGTTGCTCCACATCTGCTGCGAGGCCTCGTTGGCCAGCTTGTTCTCCTCGTCCGAGGTCGCCGAGGTCGACGCCTTCTGCAGCAGCGCGTTGATCGCGTCGTTGCCGCCGGAACCGTAGTTCTGACCGATGTTCTTCGGGTCGTACTTGAAGATCGACAGCGCGCCACCCACCGGGAAGGCGGTGCCGATCCAGGTGAACGTGGTCAGGTCGAACTTGCCGACGGTGATGTACTTCGGGAAGAAGTCGTTCGACGGCACGGTCGTCGGCGTGAGCTTGATGCCGGCGGCCTTCAGCGTCGCCTGCGCGATCTGGGCCTCCTTCAACGCGTTCGGCGTCTCGGCCGGGATCGTGATGGTGAGGTCGAGCTCCTTGCCGTTCTTCGTGAAGTACTGGCCCGACTTCGTCCAGCCGTCGCTCTGCAGCAGCTGCTGGGCCTTGGCCGGGTCGTACTTGCAGTAGTCACCGCAGGTCTCGGTGTACGGCGCCTGGTTCTTCATGAAGAAGTGGTTCTGCAGCGGCGTCGGGTTGCCACCGAGCGCGCCCTCGAGCGCGGTGGTGATCAGCTGGCGGTTGATGCCCAGCACGACGGCCTGGCGCACCTTCTCGTCGGTGAGCAGACCCGACTTGGTGTTGATGGTGAACTGGCGGTAGATGTTGCTGCCCGCCTGGTGGATCTCGATGCCGCTGTACTTCTTGGCCGCCGCGACGTTGGCCACCTCGTCACCGAAGGTGATGTCGTCGTAGTCGAGGCCCTTGCTGCCGAGCGCCTGCACGGCGGTCGCCGGGTCGTTGTAGACGACGTAGGTGATGCTGTCGAGCTTCGGCTTGTCGCCCCACCAGTTGGGGTCGGCCTTGATCGTGTAGGTGTTCGCGGTGGCGTCCGAGCCGCCCCACATGAACGGCCCGGCCGTGACGGCCGGCTTCTTCGTCCACGCGGTGTTGAAGGCGTTGGGGCTCGAGGTGAGCGACTTCGGCACCAGCGGGTCGAACAGGCTCTGCCAGTCGGTGTAGGGGTTGCTGAACTTGACGATGGCGTCCTGGTCGTTGGCGCCACGGGTGACCGACGCGATCTGGTCCCAGCCCTGCGAACCGGAGATCTTGTAAGCGGTGTTCTTGCCGTTGCTCGCGACCCAGAGGTCCTTCAGGTCCTCCCAGGTGATCGGGGTGCCGTCGCTCCACTTCGCCTTGGGGTTGATCTTGTACTCGATCGTCTGCGGCGAGTCGGACGTCTTCTCGATCGACGTGTAGTAGTCGGTGTTCACCGACGGCACGCCCGAGGCGCTGAAGTGGAACGGCCGCGGCAGCAGCGCGTTGATGATGTTCGAGTTGTCGAGCAGCGTGCCGTCGACCTCGTAGTAGTTGAAGTTCGGGATCGTCTGCGAGATCGCCCAGGTGAAGTTGCCGCCCTGCTTGACCTGCGCACGGTCGGTCGTCGCCATGGCGTTGACGCTGTTGTCCGTGCCGCTGCCCGGCTGCGCCGGCGCCGACGACGCGGACGAACCGCCGGTGCTCGATGCGCCGCTGGAGCCTCCGTTGCCGTTGTTGTTCGACTTGCCGGAGCTGCTGCAGGCAGCCACCATCGCGAGGCTCAGGCCCGATAGGGCGATCGCCGCGAGGGGTTTCTTGACTCGGGTCACGAGTGGATCCTCCTGGGTTTTGTTCGACGACTGCCGGACGCGGACGCACCGTGCGACCCCGACCGACGGACACAAATCTGTCCTACCTTTGTCCCTGTAGGTGCGGCTACGCCACCTTCGAGACGAGCTTGTTACCTGACCGGACGCAAGATCACCGGTCACATCACCTCGACCGGACGGGCGAAGTGGCAGGCCGCGGTGTGATCGGCACCGGGCGCGCCCATCGCCTGCAGGGCGGGGTCGTCGTCGATGCACCGCTGCTTGTCCGCGTCGTTCAACGTGGTGTGCAGCGGGCAGCGTGAGCGGAACCGGCACCCGGTGGGCGGGTTGGCCGGGCTGGGCAGGTCGCCGCGCAGCAGGATGCGTCGGCGCGCGCGTTCGGCGGCCGGATCGGGCAGCGGGATCGCCGACAGCAACGCCTGCGTGTACGGGTGCGACGGCGCCTCGAAGACACTGTCGACGTCGCCGAGTTCGACGATGCGGCCGAGGTACATCACCGCGACGCGGTCGGCGATGTGCCGCACCACGGACAGGTCGTGCGCCACGAACAGGTAGCTCAGGCCGAGGTCGGTCTTGAGCTGCTCGAGCAGGTTCAGCACGCCGGCCTGGATGGAGACGTCGAGGGCCGACACCGGCTCGTCGAGCACGATCAGCTTCGGACGCAGCGCGAGCGCGCGGGCGATGCCGATGCGCTGACGCTGACCGCCGGAGAACTCGCTCGGGAACCGGGCCAGGTGCAGCTTCGGGTTGAGCCCGACGGTCTCGAGCAGTTCGCGCACCCGCTTGTCGGCCTCGCGCCCGTCGACGCCGTGCGTGCGCAACGGCTCGGCGAGGATGTCGGCGATCGGCAGTCGCGGGTCGAGCGAGGCCATCGGGTCCTGGAACACGACCTGGAGATCACGGCGGATCGCCATGCGGTCGTCGCGTCCGAGCTTCGCGACATCCTTGCCGAGCACGGCGATCGTGCCCTCCTGCGGCGGCACCAGCCCGAGGATCTCCATGATCGTCGTGGTCTTGCCGCAGCCCGACTCACCGACCAGGCCGAGGGTCTCGCCCTCGCGGATGTCGAGGGAGATGCCGTCGACGGCGTGCACGGCGCCGATCTTGCGGCGGATCACCGAACCCTTGCGCAGCGGGAACCGGCGCGCGACGTCGTCGAGCTGCAGCACGACCTCGCGCTGCTCGCGCGGCGTGCGCTCGAGGGTGCTCGGCGGCACGACGAGCCGCGGGAAGACCTGGTCGCGCGGCAGCGTGCCGGCGGCGATCTCGTCGGCGCGGTGGCAGGCGGCCCGGTGGTCGTCGAGCACGAGGTCGAGGGTCGGCTCGACCTGGCTGCACACGTCGATGCGCGCAGGGCAGCGGGTCACGAACGGGCACCCCGGCGGCAGGTCGACCGGCGACGGCGGCGTGCCCTCGATCGGCGTGAGCGGCTGCCCGCGTCCGGCGTCCAGCCGCGGGATCGAGCCGAGCAGGCCGATCGTGTACGGCATCGTCGGCTCGGCGAACAGCGGGTCGACCTGCGCCATCTCGACCGGCTTGCCGGCGTACATCACCAGCACCCGGTCGGCGAAGCCCGCGACGACCCCGAGGTCGTGCGTGATCAGCATGATCGCCGCGCCGGTGACCTCCTTAGCCGTCTTGAAGACCTCGAGGATCTGCGCCTGGATGGTCACGTCCAATGCGGTCGTCGGCTCGTCGGCGATGATGAGGTCGGGGTCGTTCGCCATCGCCATCGCGATCATGACGCGCTGCCGCATGCCGCCCGAGAACTCGTGCGGGAAGGACTTCGCGCGCTGCGAGGCGTTGGGGATGCCGACGAGGTCGAGCAGTTCGGCGGCCCGGCTCGACGCCGCGGCCTTGCTGACGTCGCGGTGCGTGCGGATCGCCTCGGCGATCTGGTCGCCGACGGTGTACACGGGCGTGAGCGCCGACAGCGGGTCCTGGAAGACCATCGCCATCTTGTTGCCGCGGATGCGGCTGAGTTCTTTGTCGCCGAGGCCGAGCAACTCCTGGCCGTCGAAGCGCACCGAGCCGGTGATGCGGGCCGAGCGCGGCAGCAGGCCCATCACGGCCATCGAGCTCACCGACTTGCCCGAGCCGGACTCACCGACGATGCCGAGCACCTCGCCACGCTGCAGCGAGAAGTCGACGCCGCGGACGGCGTGCACCGGACCCGCCTCGCTGCGGAAGGTCACGTCGAGGTCGCGCACCTCGAGCAGCGCGTCACCGCCGCCGGGACGCTCCTTGCTCAGGGCGACGCGTCCGGTCGATTCGATCGTCACGTCAGTCGTCCCCCGAGCCCGAGGTCGCGTCGAGCGCGTCGCGCAGGCCGTCACCGAGGAAGTTCACGGCGAGCACCATCGCGACGAGCATCAGGCCGGGGAAGGCCCACGTCCACCAGTACTGCGTCGCGTCGGGGCTGGTCGCCGAGGACGCCTGGATGAGCGTGCCGAGGGAGACGTCCGGCGGCTGGATGCCGAAGCCGAAGTAGGACAGGCCGGTCTCGGCGAGGATCGTCGAGCTGACGTTGATGGTCACGTCGACGATGAGCAGGGACGCCATGTTCGGCAGGATGTGGCGGCTGATGATCCGCCAGGCGGGCACGCCCATGAACTTCGCCGCGCTGACGAACTCGCGCTCGCGCAGGCTGAACGTGAGGCCGCGAACGACGCGGGCGGTGAGCATCCAGTTGAACGCGGCGAGCAGCAGGGCGAAGACGATGAAGCCGGTGTTCTTCAGGGCCGGCGAGATGATCGCGAGGATCAGGAAGCTCGGCACGACCATCATCAGGTTCACGAACCACATGAGGGCGTTGTCGGTGGCCTTGCCGAAGTAGCCCGCCACCGAGCCGACGATCGCGGCGACGCCCGTCGAGACGACCGCCGCGATGAGGCCGACCTGCAGCGAGGTCTGCGTGCCGAGCATCGTCTGCAGGAACACGTCGTGGCCGATGGAGTCGGCCCCGAACCAGTGCGAGCTGTTCGGGCCCAGACCGTCGAGCGTGCCGAGCGCGTTGGCGTCGATGTCGTCGAGCTTCCAGTGGGTGATGTGCGGCCCGAGGTAGGCCAGCACCACCTCGGCGACGAGCAGGAACAGCCCGAACATCGCCAGTCGCTTGCGCAGCAGGCGCTTGAACACCAGGCGTCCGCGCGAGATGTTGCGGCCGCCGTCGCGGGTCTGCTGCTCGGACTGCACCAGTTCGAGGTCGCCGAGCGGCGAGATGCCACCGGACACCGGCACGATCGGGTCGTCGCCGGTCTGGACGGTGAGCGGGCCGGGCTCGTCCTTGAGGGTCATCGCGCGCGCTCCTTACCCGACCCGGACGCGGGGGTCGAGGATGGCGTAGAAGATGTCCGACAACATGCCGGAGATCAGGATCATCACCGCGGCGAAGCCGGTGATTGCGGCGATGCCGTTGATGTCGGCGTTGTTGATCGTGTCGATCGACCACGCCCCCATGCCGCTCCAGTTGAAGATGCGCTCGGTGAAGACCGCGCCCACGAGCAGCAGGCCGAACTGGAACGCGAAGAACGTCGCCATCGGGATGAGCGCCGTGCGCAGCCCGTGCTTGTAGAAGGCCTTGCGGCGGCTCAGGCCCTTGGCCTGGGCGGTGCGGATGAAGTCGCTGCCGAGCACGTCGAGCATCGCGCTGCGCTGGTAGCGGGCGAAGAAGGCGGCGCCGCCCGCGCTGAGCACGAGCACGAGCGTCGGCAGGACGAGGTGTGCGGCGCGGTCGGACAGGCCGCACGAGCCGGTGCTCGGACACTCGTTGGCGTTCGGGATGTTCGGGAACCAGCTGTAGTCGTTGTGCAGGGTGATCGAGCCGACCTTGATGATCGTCGCGAGGAGGAACACCGGCGTCGACAGCAGGAGGAACGACACCACCGCGATCACGTGGTCGCTCGGCTTGTACTGGCGCAGCGCCGAGAAGACGCCGATGAGCACACCGAAGATCACCGACAGGATCGACCCCACGAACAGCAGCCGCAGGCTGACGCCCATCTTGCGACCCATGTCGGCGGTGACCTCGCTCGAGTCCGGGAAGGACCGGCCGAAGTCACCGTGCAGGACGATCCGGCCGAGCCAGTGCCAGTAGCGCGACCACAGGCTGGTGTCGGGGTCGATGTTGTAGCTGCGCAACGTGGCGTGCGCGGAGGCGAGGTTGATCTGCTTGCCGGTGAGGTACCGGGCGAGCGGGTTCAGGGTCACCGACGCGAGCAGGTAGGCCAGGCTGGTCGCGACGAACACGAGGATGACGTAGTTCAGCAGGCGGCGCGCCAGGAACCTCAGCACCGTGCTCGTCCTCTCTTCGATTCATCGTGGGCGTGACCCGGATCGCAGGTGCGACTGCCGCGACAATAGCTCGCATTTCGAGCGCCCGACGCCGCGGTGGCCGAGTTGTTGCATCGGCTGACGCGGCAACATACCGGAAGATCTCAGCGCCGATCGACCAGGAAGGGAAACTTGGTCCGGGCTGAGAGCACATCTGCCGGAAAGACATCAGCGGCTAGGACGGCGGGCTCGGAGCCGCCCGCGAAGCGGACGCCACCCAGTGGATCGATCAACATCGACGCCCCAGCGTAGTCGAGCCGGCCGCCCGTCCCGACCCGGTTCACCCCGAGCACGTACGCCTGGTTCTCGATCGCCCGGGCGCGCAGCAGGGCCGTCCAGTGGGCGGTGCGGGTGCTGGGCCAATTCGCCGGCACGACGTAGAGATCGGTGCCGTTGGCGAGGGCCCAGAACTCGTCGGCGAAGCGCAGGTCGTAGCAGACGAAGACGCTGGTGCGGACGTCGTCGAGGGTGACCGTGAGGAAGTCGGTGCCGGCGGTGTAGTGCTCGTGCTCGCCCGAGTAGGTGAACGGGTGGATCTTGGCGTACCGCTCGACCCGGCCGTCGGGGTGGGCGACGACGGCGTTGTTGCGGTGGGCACCGTCGGGCGAGCGCTGCGCGATGCTGGCGATGAGGTACGCGTCGTGGTGTCGCGCCTGCTCGAGCAGGAAGGTCTCGATCGGCCCGCCCTCCGGCTCGGCGGTGCGTTCCGGACGCATCGAGAACCCGGTCGCGAACATCTCGGGCAGCACGACCAGCCGCGCGCCCTGCCCGGCGGCGTCCGCGATCATCGGCGCGACGAGCGCCTGGGTCGCGGCAGCGTCCTCCCAGACGATGTCGTGCTGCACGGCGGCGACCCTCATCGCGCGGCCTGCAACCGTGCGACCGCGGCCTCGAGCACCTCGGGCCGTTTGCAGAAGGCGAACCGCACCAGGTGGTCGCCCGCCGACGAGTCGTAGAAGACGCTGCTCGGGATCGCGACGACGCCCGCCCGGTTGGGCAGGTCGCGGCAGAACGCCACGGCGTCGCTGCCGACGTCGACCGTGGCGAAGTAGGTCGCTTCGGGCCGGACGACGTCGAACCCGATCCGCTGGAGACCGTCGCAGAGCAGGTCGCGCTGGCGCTGCAGGGCGTCCGCGAGGGGCTGCGGGTCGAGGCCGCGCAAGGCGGCCGCGACGGCGGGCTGGAACGGGGCGCCGTTGACGTAGGTGAGGAACTGCTTCACGGTGCGCACCGCGGTCAGCAGCGGCGCCGGCGCGCAGGCCCAGCCGATCTTCCAGCCCGTGACGCTGAACGTCTTGCCGGCGCTGCCGATCATCACCGTGCGGTCGCGCAGGCCTTCGAGCGTGGCGATCGGCGTGTGCGTGCGGCCGTCGAAGAGCAGGTGCTCGTACACCTCGTCGGCGATCACGACCAGGTCGTGACGCTCGGCGAGCTCGGCGATCGGGCGCAACTCGTCGGCGGTGAAGACCTTGCCGGTGGGGTTGTGCGGCGTGTTCAGCAGGATCGCGCGGGTGCGGTCGGTGACGGCGGCACGCAGCTCGGCCTCGTCGTAGGTCCAGCCCTGCCCGTCGCGGCGCAGGGTGACGGTGCGGCGCACTCCCCCGGCGAGCGCGATGGTCGCCGCGTACGAGTCGTAGTACGGCTCGAAGACGACCACCTCGTCGCCGGTGTCGACGAGCGCGAGCACCGCCGCGGCGATCGCCTCGGTGGCACCGGCGGTCACCAGCACCTCGGTGTCGGGGTCGTAGGCCAGGCCGTAGCGCTGCTCGTGGTGCGCGCTGATCGCCTGCCGCAGCGCCAGGATGCCCGGCCCCGGCGGGTACTGGTTGTGCCCCGTGCGGATCGCCTCGGCGGCGGCGTCCAGCAGCGCGGCCGCCCCGTCGGTGTCGGGGAACCCCTGCCCGAGGTTGATGCTGTCGGTCGCGACCGCCAGCGCCGACATCTCGGCGAAGATGGTCGTCCCGAATCCCTGCATCCGCGGCACCACCTGCCACTGCGGCGCCACCCGCGTCCCGCGCTCCGTCCGTCCGCTCACCCCGACGACCCTATGCCCGCGCCACCGCCTCCGCCCCGCCCCGGTTTGCCCCGCAGCACCAGGAAATCGCCGTGCTTGTCCCGCAGCACCAGGAAATCGAGCCGGATTCCCTGGTGCAGCGGGGCAACGCGTCCCACGCAAGGGGTGCGCCGCGGCTGTGGACGACGGGGCGGCCGTCCACAGGGGGCCGACGGGGCCACCCGGGACGGGACGGACGACGGCACCGTGCGGGCCATGCGTGCAATCCCGATGGTCGCCAAGCTGCAGTGCGGGGTGTTCACGACGACGCAGGCACGTGCCGACGGATGGACCCGGGGCCGCCTTGAGTACGCCGTCCGCCGCGGATGGCTCTGGCAGCCGAAGCCGGGCACCTACGCCCTGCCTCCTGACGGCGACGACCGGTTCGAGCTCGCCCGACGACGGATGCTGCAGGTCAGTGCGGCCGCCGTGCTGACGATGCCGGTGATGTTGAGCCACGCAGCGGCGTTGCTCGTGCGTGGCTCCTCGACGCTGACCGTCCCTGATCGCCCGTGTCTGACGGTTCGTCCGCGGTACACGGGCGACACGGACGACGTCCACCTGCACCGTGCCAGGGTGTGGACGCAGGAGCTCACCCGGGTCGGCGGCCTGCTCGCAGGCAGCACCGCGCGCAGCGTCGTCGACCTGACCCGTGAGGCGGGACGCGACGAGGGCGTGGTGGCGGCCGACGCTGCGCTGCATCTCGGGCTGACGACGATCGACGAACTGGCCGCCGTGCTCCGCAGGTGCGCGGGATGGCCGGGCATGCGCCATGCGCGGGATCTGCTCGATGCGGTCGATCCCGCGTCCGAGTCGGCGCTCGAATCGATCAGCCGGCTCCGCATGCTCGACCTCGGCCTGCCGCGTCCCGAGACACAGGTGATCATCCGGACGTCGACCCGCCGATTCGTCCGACGCGTCCACTTCTACCTCGACGAGTGGGGCATTGTCGGCGAGGCGGACGGCGCCATGAAGTACCGCGGCCGGTCGGACGAGCTCGTGACCACGGAGCGGCGTCAGGAGGTCGAACTTCGCGACCTCGGCCTCGGTGTCGCCCGGTGGGGATGGCGGGAGGCGAACACTCCGCCGCTGCTCGACCGGCGGATCCGCGACGAGGCCGAGCGCACCCGCCGCGGTGGCGCCGCGCGCAACTGGATCGCCGAGCGCACGCACCGACGTGCGGCGTGACCCCGGCCCGCGCTTGTCCCGCTGCGCCAGGAAATCCGGCGCGATTTCCTGGAGCAGCGGGACAAACGCTCGCTGGGTGCTGGGGCAGCGGGGCAACCAGGCCCGGGCGGCGGGTCAGAAGCGGGCGGAGAGCACGGCCGTGCAAGGACGGGGGGTGTGCAGCAGCGTCCAGCCGCGGGGGGCCTCGGCGAGCGAGCCGCACGACGAGCGGAGCAGGTGCGACCACCGCACGCGGACGAGCAGGGTTCCGGCGGCGGGGGCACGCACGGTCATGGACGCCTGGGTCACGGCGACGACGCGCGCCCCGGCAGCCACGGCGCCGTCGGAGCTGCGGGCGGCGCCGACGATCGGCGTGGGGTCCGCGACGGCGAACAGCTCGAACCGGGTGTCCTGCCAGACCAGCCGTAGGTACGGCAGGCGGTGGTCGCGGACGAGTTGCGTCTCGGCCTGCCGCAGCAGCGGGTGCTTCGCGACGAGCACCCAGCCGACGGCGTTGTCGTCGAGCCACGCGCGGTACGACGCCGCGTCCAGGTGTGGCGAGTCGAGCACGGCGGCGTACCGCTTGTCCGACTGCGTCTCCCAGCCGCGGGCCAGTTGCGCGTGCCCGACGAGGGCGAGGCTCACCGTGCGGGTGCCGTCGTACACCGCCTCGACGCGCAGGTCGCGCATGTCGAGGGACGCGAGCCGCGCGAGCACACCGTCGTAGGACGCCACCGACGACGCAGGGTCGGCCGCGCGCCGCAGGTCGCCGATCGACACGTGCAGGGCCAGCGCGAGGGCGCACCCCGCGGCGACGACGGCCGCCCACCGCCACGCCAGCCGCGCCGACGACACCACGAGCACCGGCACGACGAACCAGATGAAGCGCTGGAAGTTCGAGCCGAGCCCGTTCGGCACGACGGCCGCGAGCAGGCAGACCAGCACCGAGAGCGCCGCCGTCACCCGCACCGTCCGTGGGGAGGGGAAGACGGTGAGCAGCACCGCCGCACCGGTCGCCAGCACCGCGTCCTTGACGCGGAAGCCCTCGGGGCCGGTCGACCCGAACACCACGAGCACCAGCAGCAACGGCAGCAGCGCGCCGATGATCGCCGTGACGGCCACCCCTCGTCGACGCCGGTCGAACAGGACGACCGACACCAGCCCGAGCGCGAGGAACGCGCCGCACGTCGGGGTCACCAGCGTCGCGAGCACCGCGGCGACGGCCGCCACGAGCAGGCGGACCTGTTGCACCGCCACGACCGCGAGCAGGGCGAACACCGACCCGGCGAGGAAGGCGACGCGTCCGCTCCAGAGGTTCGCGGCGACGCCGACGACCACGACCAGCAGTCCCAGCTCCGGCGACGACGACGAGCGCAGCGCCCACCACGACAGCAGCACGACGAGCACCGCGCTGACCGCCGCGACACCGACCGAACCGAGCGCGGCCGTCAACGACGGCACGAGCACCGAGTAGTGACCCGGCACGGTGCCGCCGAACCAGCTGAACCAGTAGCCGAGTCCGACGTGGTGCCGGGCGGCCGACTCACGGGCCCAGGCGGCGAAGAGGTCCGAGACCGGCGGCCGGACGATCGCGAACGCCACCGACGACAGCACGCTGACGAGCAGCAGCACCGAGTCGGCGGCGCCGGGACGACCGGCCGCGGGTCTCACGAGCGCTTGGCGCGGGCCCGGGCCTTCTCACGATCGACGGCCAACAGGTGCACCTTGCGGATGCGCACGGTGGCCGGGGTGACCTCGACGCACTCGTCGTCGCGGCAGAACTCGAGCGCCTGCTCGAGCGACAGCACCCGGTGCGGGATCAGCGGCACCAGCATGTCGCCCGTCGACGAGCGCATGTTGGTGAGCTTCTTCTCCTTGGTCGGGTTGACGTCCATGTCGTCCGCCCGCGAGTTCTCGCCGACGATCATGCCCTCGTAGACCTCGGTGCCCGGCCCGACGAACATGACGCCGCGCTCCTGCAGGTTGGCCAGGGCGAACCCCGTCGTCTGCCCACGGCGGTCGGCCACCAGCGATCCCGACGGACGCGTGCGGATCTCGCCCGCCCACGGCTCGTAGCCCTCGTGGATGTGGTGCAGCAGGCCGGTGCCGCGCGTCTCGGTGAGGAACTCGGTGCGGAAACCGATGAGGCCACGCGCGGGCACGAGGTACTCCATCCGGATCCACCCGGTGCCGTGGTCGACCATCTGCTCGAGGCGACCCTTGCGCAGCGCCAGCAGCTGGATCACGACGCCCTGGTACTCGGACGGGATGTCGATGGTGAGCCGCTCGATCGGCTCGTGCACCTTGCCGTCGACGGTGCGCGTGACCACCTGCGGCTTGCCCACGGTGATCTCGAATCCCTCGCGGCGCATTATCTCGACGAGTATCGCTAGCTGCAGCTCGCCGCGCCCCTGCACCTCCCAGGTGTCGGGCCGCTCGGTCGGCTTGAGCCGGATCGACACGTTGCCGATGAGCTCCTGCTCCAGGCGGTTCAACACCTGTCGAGCCGTGAGCTTTTTGCCCGACTCCCCAGCCAGCGGCGAGGTGTTGATGCCGATCGTCATCGAGATCGACGGCTCGTCGATGGTGATGACGGGCAGCGGGCGGGGGTCGTCGGGGTCGGCCAGCGTCTCGCCGATGGTGATGTCGCTGATGCCGGCGATCGCGATGATGTCGCCCGGCCCGGCGCTGTCGGCCGACACCCGCTCGAGCGCGTGTGTCATGAGCAGCTCGGTGACCTTGACCCGCTCGATCGAGCCGTCGCTGCGGCACCAGGCCACCTGCTGGCCCTTCTTGATCGTGCCGTTGTGCACGCGGCACAGCGCCAGCCGACCGAGGTACGGGGACGCGTCCAGGTTGGTCACGTGCGCCTGCAGCGGCGCGGCGTCGTCGTAGGTCGGCGCCGGGATGGCCGACAGGATCGTCTCGAAGAACGGCAGGAGGTTCTCCTCCTCCGGCATGGTGCCGTCCTGCGGCCGCTTCAGCGACGCGCGCCCCGCCTTGCCGGACGCGTACACGATCGGGAACTCGATCTGGTGCTCGTCGGCGTCGAGGTCGAGGAACAGCTCGTAGGTCTCGTCGACGACCTCGGCGATGCGGGCGTCGGGACGGTCGACCTTGTTGATCACCAGGATCACCGGCATCTTCGCCTCGAGCGCCTTGCGCAGCACGAAGCGGGTCTGCGGCAGCGGCCCCTCGGACGCGTCGACGAGCAGCACCACACCGTCGACCATCGACAGGCCACGCTCGACCTCGCCGCCGAAGTCGGCGTGGCCGGGGGTGTCGATGATGTTGATGGTGATGCGCTCGCCCGCCGGCGAGGTGAAGTCGACCGCGGTGTTCTTCGCGAGGATGGTGATGCCCTTCTCGCGCTCGAGGTCGTTCGAGTCCATGACCCGCTCAGCGACGTCACCGGTCTCGGCCTGGTGCGCGGTGAACGCCCCGGACTGCCAGAGCATCGCGTCGACGAGCGTCGTCTTGCCGTGGTCGACGTGGGCGACGATGGCCACGTTGCGCAGGTCGTCGCGGGTCTTGACTGACATGGAGGTCCTCTGGGTCGCCGGGCGGAGACCGACGGCCCGCTCCAGCCCCGGCACCACGCGGCCGAGGCCCCTCGACGAGGGACGGAAGAACGGCGAGCGCCTGCCTCCAACGGCGGCCAGTCTACCGGGAACGGGCGGGCGTCCCGGACACGACGGAAATTGGTTCGGACGCGACCTGCCGCCCCATTAGCGTGACCCGGTGCCGCTGACCGACGAGCAGACCGACCGACGGCGTCCCGACGCGCGGCTCGGGCTGCTGCAGGTCTGCCTGGCGGGCGTGCTCTGGGGCACCGGTGGCCTCGTCGTGACGGTGCTGCACAAGCGGGTCGGGTACGCGGCGATGACGGTGAGCGCGTGGCGCATGCTGCTGGCAGCGGTCGCGCTGGTCGTCTTCGCGGTGGTTACGCGACGGGTGGGCGGGGTGGTGCGCACCTTCCGCGAACACCCACTGCCCGCGGTCGCCGTCGGCTGCGGCACGGCGGCCTACCAGGGGCTCTACTTCCTGTCGGTGCTCAACGTCGGGGTCAGCGTGTCCACGGTCGTCTCGCTCGGACTCGCCGTCGTGCTGGCCGCCGCGGGCGAGTCGGCGCTGCACCGTCGCCGCCCGACCGCCGCGCAACTCGCGGTGCTCGCCGCGGCCCTGGCCGGCCTGGTGCTGATCAGCGTCAGTGCCGGGCACCCGTCGTCGGTGGCGGGCGACCCCGCCCTGGGCATCGCGCTGGCCGTCGGTTCGGGCGCCACGTACGCCGTCACCACGATGGTCGGCCACGTGCTCGCCCAGCGGGTCGAACCGGTGACCCTCACGACCTGCGCGACGGCCGTCGGCGCGGTGGCACTCTCGCCGTTCCTGGTCGTCGCGGCGGTCGGCGGCCAGCGCCTCGGCACCACCGACACCCGGTCGCTGCTGCTGCTCGGGTATCTCGGGCTATCGACCATGGCGCTGGCAAACGGGCTGCTCTACGCCGGCCTGCGCACGACCTCCGGCGCCGCGGCGACGGTCGCCACGTTGCTCGAACCGGTGACCGCCGCGGCCGCCGCGACCGTGCTGCTCGGCGAGCGGCTGCCCTGGCCCGCCTGGCTCGGCGGTGCGCTCATCCTCTCGGCGGTCGTGGCCCTGCGGCCGTCCGAGGACCCGGTGCCGCTCGCCGCATAGGGTCTGCCCGCACCGGCGGGGCACTGCTGGCCACGCTCGGCCCCGCGCGGCTCCCGGCCGACCCACCCTCGCGCCGGCGCGTTCCGTGATTCGTCACGGGTGCGAGCCCGGGCCGGGCGCACGGGGCACGGTGGCCCGCCCCCTCGGTAGCCTGCCGGGATGTCC
>NZ_JBQCEE010000374.1:0-9486 GCF_051960575.1 Jatrophihabitans sp. | reverse complement strand
GCCGCGCCGCGTCCTGGTCTGTGGAGGGACCCCGTAGCCGTTGAGTGAGCCCGTATCTGGTGCCGGAGCCCTAATCGCGTCCCGGGGTTTCCCGCGGTCACCACTTCCGGAATCCGTCACCCGCCGCGAGCACCGTCACGAGATGCTGCGTGACGAGCGACCCCGGGCCGACCGATCGCCTAGCGCTGCGGCGATCGCCCGGCCGGCTTTGCGCCCGCAGCTGACGGTCCGCGGCGCTCAACCCGTCAGTTGCGGGCGCAAACCTCCGAGGCCGGGGCGGGTTTGCGCCTGCAGCTGACGGTGCAGCCGGGCGGAACCGGCAGGTGGGGGCGCAAACAAGCGTCAGGCGTGGGACGCGGCGAGCTGGGCGCCGAGGCGCAGGAGCTGGGCCGTCGCGTCGCCGAAGAGGAACTCGGTGCGCTTCGCGGCGGTGAAGTAGCGGTGCAGGTCGCCGTCCAGGTCGATGCCGGTGCCGCCGTGCACGTGCACGGCCGTGTGCGCGACGCGGTGCCCGGCGTCCGCGGCCCAGAACTTGGCGGTCTCGACCTCGGTCGGGCACGGCAGCCCGGACGCGACCCGCCACGCGGCCTCCCACATCGTCAGCCGCACGGCCTCGACGTCGATGTACGCGTCGGCGAGCCGCTGGCCCACGGCCTGGAATGACCCGATCGGCCGGCCGAACTGCTCGCGGGTGCGGGCGTACTCGACGGTGAGCTCGAGGGCCCGCTCGAGCACGCCGAGCTGGTAGGCGCACGCCGCGACCGTCGCGCGGGCGACCAGCCAGTGCAGGGCGTCGGCGTGCTCGATCACCCGGTCGGCCGCGACGGCCACCCGGTCGAGCGCGAGCGTGGCGACCTCGTCGCCGTCGGTCGCGCGCTCGGCGGTCACGGTGACACCGGTGGCGCGCGTGTCGACGAGGAACAGCGCCGTGCCGCCGGGCACCGTGGCGCCGAGCACGACGGCGTCGGCCGCCGTGCCGAACGGGACGACCGACTTCGCGCCCGTGACCACCCAGCCGTCGCCCGACCGCTCGGCGGTCGTCGCCGGCTCGGCCGGATCGCCGAACTCCTCGGTGAGGGCCACGGTCAGCAGCGTCTCGCCGCGGGCAGCCGGGGCACCCACCTCGGCGCGCTGCGCGTCCGTGCCGAGGTGCGCGATCGCCGCGGTGGCGAGCACGTGCGGCAGGTACGGCACCGGTGCGACCGCGCGGCCGAGTTCGACGAGCACGCTCGCCTGCTCGAGCAGGTCGAGGTCGCCACCGCCGATCGACGCCGGCAGCGCGGCCGAGACGACGTCCGCGTCGAGCAGCGCCTGCCAGAGCGCGCGGTCGAACCGCAGCGGCGCGGCCTCGACGGCCTTGCGCCGCTCGGCGGTCAGCTGGGTCGTGACGATCTGCCGCACGAGCGCGGCGAGTTCCTGCTGGGTCGTCGACAGCGAGAAGTCCATCGCGCTCACCGTCCGCTCGAGGGCAGGCGCAGGCCGACGCCCGCGATGATGTCGCGCTGCACCTCGTTGGTGCCGCCGCCGAAGGTCAGGATCAGCGACGCGCGGTGCATCCGCTCGACGCGTCCGCGCAGCACCGCCCCCGGCGACCCGGTGCGCAGCGTGCCGTGCGCGCCGAGCACCTCCATCAGCAGCCGGTAGGCCTCGGTCGCGAACTCGGTGCCGAACACCTTGGTGGCCGAGGCGTCCGCCGGGTTCACCGAGCCGCCCGAGGCGATCTGCCAGTTCTTGAGCCGCAGGAACTGCACCTTGGCGTGCACCCGGGCGAGGTGCAGCTGCACCCACTCCTGGTCGATCACCCGGCGTCCGTCCGGCAGCTTCGTGTTCTGCGCCCACTCGCGCGTCTCGTGCAACGCGGTCAGGATCGGTGCGGCCGAGGTGAGCGCGACCCGCTCGTGGTTGAGTTGGTTGGTGATGAGCGGCCAGCCGCGGTCGACCTCGCCGACGACCGACGACACCGGCACACGCACGTCCTCGTAGTAGGTCGCGCTGGTGGTCGGGCCGCTGACCGTGCGCACCGGCGTCCACGAGAAGCCCGGCGCGTCGGTCGGGACGATGAGGATCGACAGTCCTCTGTGCCGCGGGGCGTCGGGGTTCGTGCGCGCCGCCAGCCAGACGTAGTCGGCGTACTGGATCAACGACGTCCACATCTTCTGGCCGTTGATCACGTACTCGTCACCCTCGCGCACCGCCCGCGTGCGCAGCGACGCGAGGTCGGTGCCGGCGCCGGGTTCGCTGTAGCCAATGCTGAAGTGCAGCTCGCCGGCGGCGATCCTCGGCAGGTAGAAGGCCTGCTGCTCGGGCGTGCCGAACCGCGCGATGGTCGGGCCGACGGTGTTGATCGTCAGGAACGGCACGGGCGCGCCGGCGATCGCCGCCTCGTCGGTGAAGATCAGCTGGTCGAGCGCGGACCCGCCCCGGCCGCCGTGCTCGACCGGCCAGCCGAGGGTGAGCCACCCGTCCTTGCCCATCTGCCGCACGGTGTCGCGGTAGACGCTGCCGTCACCGTAGTCGCCGTCACCCGCGGTGAGGGCCTCCCGCCGCTCGGGGGTCATCAAGGTGGCGAAATAGGATCGCAACTCGTCGCGCAGTCGTTCGTGCTCGGTCGACCAGCGGATCTCCATGCAACGCTCCCCGGAGCTAGAACAGGTTCCAGAAACTGTAACTGCTCAGCTCCGGGAACGTCGAGATCTGCTGACCTGAGAGAGCTTGATCGGGAGTTGCCTAGAAGTAGAACGCGTTCTACGGTGTCAGCTGCGTCACTCGCCCGGCCTTGTTTCGTTGAGATGAAGGGGCGAAGACCGGCGCCAGTTCGGGAGCGGAGGTCGGGGGCATGAAGATCCGGGTCGACAGGGACCTGTGCGAGGCGAACGCGGTGTGCTGCGGCATCGCGCCCGACGTGTTCTCGCTGGACGACGACGAGAACCTCGTCGTCGCCTTCGACGAGCCGCCCGCCGACCGCCTGGCCGCGGTCGAGAAGGCCGTGGCCCGCTGCCCCAAGAACGCGCTGGAGCTGGTGTGACGGACACGCTCGCGTCGGCCGACGCCGTCGCCGTCGTCACGGGGGCCGGTGCCGGTCTCGGACGCGCCGAGGCGCTCGCGCTCGCCGCGGCCGGCGCCCGTGTCGTGGTCAACGACGTCAGCGACGGCGAGGCGGCCCGCAGCGTCGTCGACGAGATCGAGGCGCTCGGGTCGAAGGCGGTGCTCGTCGCCGGGGACGTCGGCGAGCGCGCGACCGCCGACGCGCTCGTCGCCGCAGCGGTCGAGCACTTCGGCGGCCTCAACATCGTCGTGAACAACGCCGGGTTCACCCGCGACCGGATGCTGTTCAACATGTCCGACGACGAGTGGGACGCGGTCGTCCGGGTGCACCTGCGCGGCCACTTCCTGCTCTCGCGCAACGCCGCGGCCTACTGGCGGCAGCAGGGGAAGGAGACCGGCGCGCCGGTCTACGGACGCGTCGTCAACACCTCGTCCGAAGCCGGGCTCGTCGGTTCGGAGGGTCAGGCGAACTACGCCGCCGCCAAGGCCGGGATCGCGGCACTCACGGTGGCGACCGCGCGCGGCATGGCGCGGTTCGGCGTCACGGCGAACGCGATCTGCCCGCGGGCGCGCACGGCGATGACCGCGGGCGTCTTCGGCGAGGCACCGACCGACCGGCCCGACCCGCTCTCGGTCGACCACGTCACGCCACTCGTCACCTGGCTCGCGTCGCCCGCCTCGGCGGCAGTGAGCGGCCAGGTCTTCGTCGTGCACGGCGGGTTGATCGCGCTCATGCAGGCGCCGACGGTCGCCGCCCGCTTCGACGCTCCTGACGGCGCCTGGTCACCGGACGCCGTCGACGCCCAACTCGGGCGTTTCTTCGCCGACCGCGACCCGGGGCTGACCTTCGCCAGCCCCGACGTCCTCGGTCTGGCGTGAACCGGAAGGACAGCTCCATGCACTGGATCGGAGCCCGACGCCGCTCGGCGTTCGTCGTCTCCGCGGCCGTGGCCGCTCTCGTGCTGTCGGCCTGTGGTTCCGAGGTCGACCCCAAGGACTTCCAAGGGGTCGGCGGCACCGGTGGCGGCGGCGGGTCGACGCTCAGCGCCGGCGCGGGTGACGCCGGCAACGGCGCCGTCGCGATCGGCGGCACCGGCGGCACCAACGGCGGCTCGACCGGTGGTGGTTCGACGGGCGGCGGTTCGACCGGTGGCGGTTCGACCGGTGGTGGTTCGACCGGTGGTGGTTCGACCGGCGGCGGCGCCACGGGCGGCGGCTCGACCGGTGGCGGTGGGACCAAGGCCGGCGGCGGTAAGGCCGGCGGCAGTGGCAGCGGCGGCTCGGGCGGTGGCGGTGGCACGGCGGCCGGCGTCCCGGCAGCGAGCTGCGCCGGGTTCAAGAACACCACCGGCATCACCGACTCGACGATCACCATCGCCAACGTGGCCGATCTCAGCGGCCCGGTGCCAGGACTGTTCAAGTCGGCCCAGGCCGCCGTGACGGCCTACGTCGCCTACTTCAACTCGACCTCGCGCATCTGCGGCCGCACGCTCAAGGTCGAGCCGCTCGACAGCGGCACCAGCGAGTCGGCCGACCAGCAGGCCAACCAGTCCGCCTGCGGCAGTGCGTTCGCGATGGTCGGCTCGATGGGCGCCTTCGACGCCGGCGGGGCGAGCGTGGCCCAGAGCTGCGGCATCCCCGACCTGCGCACGGCCTCGACCGAGACGGCCCGGTACCACTCGTCGGTGTCGTACGGCGCGTACTCGCTCGCCGTGCCCGAGGTGCCGGTCGCGCCGTTCGACTTCTTCGCCAAGCTCAACCCCAGCGCGCCGAAGAACGCCGCCTTCGTCTACCTGAACGCCGGCGCGTCCAGCCTCAACGCGGGCAGCTTCATCGCCGCCGAGGAGAAGGTCGGCTACAACTTCAAGGACAAGATCGGCATCGACATCACGCAGCTGCCGAACTACAACTCGATCGCCACCAAGCTGAAGAACGACGGCGTGCAGTACGTGCAGTACGTCGGCGCCGCGAAGCCGTACGCGATCAATCTCAAGGCGGCGATCTCGCAGGTCGGCGGCGGCTGGAACCCGATCTTCGTCATGGACCCCACCGGCTACTCGGCCGACTACGTCAGCGGCGGGTCGCCGGTCAACGGCACCTACTCCTTCGTCCCCGGCCCGTTGTTCGAGGAGGCCGGCAGGAACCCGCAGCTGCAGACGTACCTCACCTGGCTGAGCCGCACCTCGGGCGGCGCCCCGACCTTCTTCGGCGTCTACGCCTGGTCGGCGGCCGAACTGTTCACGAAGCTCGCGCTGCAGCTCGGCGGCAAGCTGACGCGGGCGACGCTGCTGCAGGCGATCCGCGGTGTGCACGGCTGGACCGACAACGGCCTGCACCCGCCGCAGGACGTCGGCGGGAAGCACACCGGCCCGTGCTCGGCGATCGTGCAGCTGGTGAACGGGCAGTGGGTGCGCAAGTCGCCCTACCCCTGGACCTGCGGCGCCGTGGTCAACAGCGGGGTCGGTGGCTGATCGGTGGAGGCCTTCCTCTCGTACACGATCGCCGGGCTGTTCCTGGGTGCGGCGTACGCGGTCGCGGCGTCCGGCCTGGTGCTGACCTACACCACCACGCGGGTGTTCAACCTCGCGCAGGGCGCGATCAGCATGGTGATGGCGTTCGTGTACTGGCAGCTGCACATCGCGGCCGGCCTGCCGACCTGGTTGTCGGTCGTGCTCGTGCTGTTCGTGATCGCGCCGCTGTTCGGCGTGGTGCTCGACCGCATCGTCATGCGTGGGCTGGGCGACGCGCCGGTCGGGGTCAGCCTCGTCGTCACCGTCGGCGTCTTCGTGTTCCTCTACGGCTTCGCCCAGCAGTTCTGGCCCCCGGACGAGATCGCCAAGCACACGTCGATCAGCTACTTCTTCGGCTACAGGACGTTCTCGCTCTTCGGCGTCAACGTGCCCTACCACTACCTGATCACCATCGGCGTCTCGGCCGCCGTGGCGATCGGGCTGTACGTGCTGCTGAACCGTACCCGCATCGGCACGGCCATGCGGGCGGCCGTCGACAACCGCGAGCTGCTGCAGCTGTTCGGCGCGAACGCCGACCGCGTGTCGATGCTGAGCTGGGCGGTCGGCTCGTCGCTCGCCGCGCTGGCCGGCGTGCTGCTCGCCGCGCAGACCAACCTCGACTACCTGCAGCTGACCTTCCTCGTCATCAACTCCTTCGCCGCGGCGATGCTCGGCCGGCTCGCGAGCCTGCCGCTCACCTACGTCGGCGCCATGGCGCTCGGCCTGCTGTTCAACTACTGCCAGGGCTACATCGACGGCGGCCCGCTCGTGCAGGGCTTCGAGAACTCGCTGCCGACGATCATGCTGTTCGGCATCCTGATCTTCGTACCCCAGGTGCGGCTGCGGGTTGGCCAGGTGAAGGGCATCCTCGCCGCCCGCGTGCCGTCGTCGCGACGCTCGCTCGGCGCCGCCGGTGTCGTGGCGGTCGTCGGCCTGCTGCTGCTGCCGCTGCTCAGCACCAACGGCACCACCGACTTCGGACTCGCCGTCATCTACGGCATCGTCATGCTGTCGCTGGTGCTGCTCACCGGCTACGGCGGCTACGTCTCGCTGTCGCAGCTCACCTTCGTCGGCGTCGGGGCCGCAGTCGTCGGCAAGCTGGGCACGTCGTCACCGCTCGCGATTCTCGCCGCGGTAGGCATCTCGGCCGCGGTCGGGGCGCTGGTCGCGCTGCCCGTGCTACGCCTGACCGGCCTCTATCTCGCGCTCGCCACGTTGGCATTCGGCCAATTGATGGACAAGCTCGTCTTCCAGACGCCGTTCCTGTTCGACGTCGGCGGCCTGCTGCGCGCCCCACGCGTGTCGCTGTTCGGCTACGGCTTCGACCACACCGGGGTCTACGACTTCCTGCTGCTCGTCGTGTTCCTGCTCGTCGGCATGGGCGTGCTGGCGCTGCGGCGCGGCGCGATCGGCCGCCTGCTCATCGCGCTGCGGGACAGCCCGGCCGCCTGCGGCACGCTCGGGCTCAACCAGCGGGTGTTCCGCGTGGCGGTGTTCAGCGCGTCCGCCGGCATCGCGGGGCTCGCCGGCGCGCTGCTCATCGGGCTCGAGGGCAGCGAGAACTCGGTGCGGTTCCAGACCCTGCAGAGCCTGCCGCTGCTGCTGCTCGCGGTCGTCGCCGGCGTGACGACCGTCAGCGGCGCGCTGCTCGGCGGCGTGCTGCTGATGCTGCAGTTCACCCTGCAGACCACCGATCCCACCGCGTCCGGCTTCGTCTTCCTGCTCATCGGGGTCGGCGCGATCCTGCTCGGCCGCGATCCCAACGGGCTGGTGAACGTGCTGTTCCAGGGCGTGCGCCGTGTCGCGCCGCGCCTGCCGCTGCCGTCGTGGGCGGTGTCCCTGGCCGCCCCGCCGGCGACCGGCGCGGCGCCCGAGGTCGGGGACGCCGTCGAGTACGCCGACGAGGGCCAGCCGCTGCGCGAGCCACAGGTGGTGGGTCATGGCGTTGCTTGAGGTGCGCGGCGTGACCGTGAAGTTCGGCGGCATCACCGCCGTGAACGACGCCGACCTGTCGGTCGAGCCGGGCACCATCACGGGGCTGATCGGCCCGAACGGTGCCGGCAAGACGACGCTGTTCAACGTGATCAGCGGCCTGCAGCCGCCCACGCGCGGCGACGTCTTCTTCCGCGACCAGAAGGTCACGAACGCCACGGTCGACAAGCGCGCCAAGCTCGGCATGGGCCGCACCTTCCAGCGGCTCGAGGCGTTCGGGTCGCTCACCGTGCGCGAGAACGTCCAGGCGGCCCGTGACATCCATCGCGGCTGGCGGTCGTGGTTCCGTCCCGGACGCGACCCGCTGGTCGACCAGCTCATCGAACTCGTCGGCCTCGGGCCGTACGTCGACGCCCGCGCCGACTCGGTGCCCACCGGCGTCGCGCGGCTGCTCGAGATCGCCCGGGCGCTGGCGATCGAGCCGCAGCTGCTGCTGCTCGACGAGCCGTCGTCCGGGCTCGACGAGGCCGAGACCGAGGACTTCGGGCTGCTGCTCCAGAAGCTCGCGGGCGAGGGACGCGCCGTGCTCATGGTCGAGCACGACATGGATCTCGTCATGGGCGTCTGCCATCTCATCCACGTGCTCGAGTTCGGCACCGTGATCGCCACCGGCACCGCCGACGAGATCCGCGCCGACCGCAAGGTGCAGGCGGCCTACCTCGGCTTCGGGGCGGCCGACGAGGTGCCGGTGCCCGCGGAGGTCGCGACCGCTGCGGCCGCCGCGGTGGGTGCGGGGGCGACGCCTGCGACGGGCGAGCCGCCGCGTCCGCGACCGATGAAGGGGGACGCCACGTGACCGCGCCCATTCTCGAGTGCATCGACGTCCACGCCGCCTACGGACGCATCGAGGTGCTGCGCGGTGTCGACCTGCTCGTGCCCCGCGGCGCCGTCATGGCCCTGCTCGGCGCGAACGGTGCCGGTAAGACGACCCTGCTGCGCGTGCTGAGCGGTGTCATGCCGGCGACGTCCGGCCACATCCACCTCGGCGGCGAGCACATCTCGGACGCCTCGCCCGACGCCCTGAACCGCGCCGGGCTCTGCATGGTGCCCGAGGGGCGCGGCGTGTTCCCGAACCTGACCGTCGAGGAGAACCTGTGGCTCGCCTCGTACTCGGGGCAGCCGGTCGAGCGCATCCTCACCGAGGCCTACGCACGCTTCCCGCGGTTGAAGGAGCGGCGGCGGCAGTTGGCCGGCTCGATGTCCGGCGGCGAGCAGCAGATGCTGTCGCTCGCGCGGGCCCTCGCGTCCGACCCGGCGCTGCTGCTGCTCGACGAGCTGTCCATGGGGCTCGCCCCGCTCATCGTCGAGTCGCTGTACGACTCGGTGGCCGAGATCGCCGAGTCGGGCGTGTCGATCCTCGTCGTCGAGCAGTTCGCCGCGTCCGCGCTGCGGGTGGCCGACTACGCCGCGGTGATGCACGGCGGACGGATCATCGAGACCGGTGAACCGGCCGAGATCGAGGGCCGGCTGAACGAGCTCTACTTCGGAGGTGCCGCATGAGACGGCGACGGATCGTCGGCCTGCTCGGCGGCGCGGTGATCGCGACCCTCGCGTGGCCGTCGCCGGTGCACGCACAGACCTCGCTCGGTGGCTACAGCGGTGAGGCGAGGGCGTACCCGATCCGCTTCGAGATCGTCGACCCCACGATCCCGCTGCCGAGCGACCCGCAGGTCGACTTCGGCATCGGCTACACCCGTTCGACGTCCGAGACCGGGCCGGCCTCGCGCGCGACCGCGTCGTACCTGTGGCCGGGTGACGTGCTCGGCGACGGCTTCGACCAGCTCACCGGGCAGCCGGGCTCGACCTACCCCGTGCAGGTCAACTCGCGCTATCCCGCCACGACGACGGCGCCGACGAAGAACCAGGCCCAGCTCACCGACGGCAACGGCATGTCGACCTCGAGCACCGAGGACACCACGCGCGCCACGGTCACCGGCTT
>NZ_JBQCEE010000373.1:0-2201 GCF_051960575.1 Jatrophihabitans sp. | reverse complement strand
CATCCGCGACCCCAAGGCGGCGCAGTCCGCGTTGCGCGAGCTGCAGGCCGAGTTCGACGACATCGGGCACGTCCCCCGCGACGCCATGCGCCGCGTCGACGACCGGATGCGCGCGGCCGAGCAGCGGGTACGCGACGCGGTCGACGCCGAATGGCGGGCGGCCAGCGTCGAGTCCAACCCGTTCCTGGCCGAACTGCGGGCCCGGCTGGCCGAGGCCGAGCAGAAGCTGGAGCGGGCCCGCAAGGCCGGCGACGAAGCCCGCATCCGCCGCGCCGAGCAGGACGTCGCCGCGCGCCGGGCGCTGCTGCCGGACTGATCAGTCGAGGTCGGCGTTGCCCTCGCGATAGATCTTCGCGCGGGTGATCAGCCCGTCGGCGACGGTGAAGAACGCGGCGATCGGGAATGTGCGCCGTTCCCCGTCGACGGTCACGCACTCCCGCAGCTGCGCCGCGACGTCGTCGCCCTGCGTGAGCATGCCGACGACCTCCAGACGCGGATCGAGCGCCCAGAGCCCGGCGTCGAACAGGCCGGTGAGCCCGTCCGCCCCGACCACGGTGTCCTGCCCCGTGATCCATACGACGTCCGGGGCGAATCCGGCGAGCAGCCGCTCGGTGTCATGCGCGTTGAACGCCGCGAGGTGCTCGACCACCGCGGCGCGAGCGACGCTCACGGCCGGGAGCCGATAGTGAGCAGTTGCTGGGGCGCGTGCGCCCTGCCCTCGCCGCCGCGCCAGGGCCGCCGCGCGGTGATGCCGCCGTCGGCGACGAGGTGGTGCGGTGCCGCGTAGGTCACCGTGGTGGTGACCAGGTCGCCGGGTGCTGCGTCGCCGGCCACATGCACCAGCCGGCCGTCCCGGGCCCGTCCGGAGACCCGGCCGGTGGCGCCGTCCTTGCGGCCCGCAGCGTTGACCAGCACCTCGACCTCGGCGCCGACCAGCTCGTGCGCGGCTTCGAGGCTGATCTGCTCCTGCAGCGCGATCAGCCGCTCGTACCGCTCCTGGACGACGGGCTTCGGCACCTGCTCGGCCATCGCCGCCGCCGGCGTGCCGGGGCGCGGTGAGTACTGGAAGGTGAAGGCGCTGGCGAATCGCGCGGCGCGTACCGCGTCCAGCGTCTGATCGAAGTCGGCGTCCGTCTCGCCGGGGAAGCCGACGATGATGTCGGTGGTGAGCGCCGCGTCCGGCATCGCCGCCCGCACGTCGGCGATGATCTGCAGGTAGCGCTCGCGCCGGTAGGACCGGCGCATCGCTTTGAGTACGGCGTCCGAACCCGACTGCATCGGCATGTGCAGCTGCGGCATCACGTTCGGCGTCTCGGCCATCGCCTCGATGACGTCAGCGGTGAAATCGCGCGGGTGCGGGCTGGTAAAGCGCACCCGCTCGAGTCCGTCGATCTCGCCACAGGCGCGCAGCAGCTTGCCGAAGGCGAACCGGTCGCCGAAGCTGCGCCCGTAGGAGTTCACGTTCTGCCCGAGCAGGGTGATCTCGACGACTCCGGCGTCGACCAGCGCGCGGATCTCGGCGAGCACGTCGCCGGGCCGGCGGTCGGTCTCCTTCCCGCGCAGCGACGGCACGATGCAGAACGTGCAGGTGTTGTCGCAGCCGACCGAGATCGACACCCAGGCGCTGAACGGCGACTCGCGGCGGGTCGGCAGATCGGACGGGAAGTTCTGCAGCGCCTCGACGATCTCGACCTCGGCGCGCTTGTTGTGCCGGGCCCGCTCCAGCAGCACCGGCAGCGCGGCCAGGTTGTGGGTGCCGAACACCACGTCGACCCAAGGAGCCTTCTCGACGATGCGGCCGCGGTCCTTCTGGGCGAGGCAGCCGCCCACCGCGATCTGCATCTCCGGATTGGCCGCCTTGGCCGGGTACAGATGGCCCAGGTTGCCGTAGAGCCGGTTGTCGGCGTTCTCGCGCACCGCGCAGGTGTTGAAGACGACGAGATCGGCGGTGTCGCCGGCCGCGACGTCGGCGCGTTCGTAGCCGGCGTCCTCGAGCAGCCCGGCGAGCCGCTCGGAGTCGTGGACGTTCATCTGGCACCCGTAGGTGCGGATCTGGTAGGTGCGCGCCATAACACGTCGAGGATACGGGCCGGGCAGTGGTGCAATGGCCCTATGACGCTGACCGACGGCGATGTGGCCGACCTCGCTCGCGAGGCGGTGGACCGCAAGGACCCGGACCTCGACATCTCCATCAGCCCGGC
>NZ_JBQCEE010000372.1:0-3312 GCF_051960575.1 Jatrophihabitans sp. | reverse complement strand
CCCCCCCCCCACCCCAACCACTACTTGGTCATGCTCCCCCCGGCCGCCCTTTTCGCCGGGCTGCCCGCCCGCCTCCACGACTGGGCGTGCGCCCACGGGCTCACGTCCGAACCGGCGGTCGCCCGCGCGCTCGGCGAGGTGCACGCGCTGGCGCGGGTCAACGAGCTGCTGAACTGGCAGGTCGCCGCACGCGTCGGCGATGTCGACGTCGCCGACGCATCGGCCACCAAGGTCTTCGCGTCCGAGCGGGCACAACGGGTGTTGCGGCTGCTCGAGGAGGTCGTCGGCGCGCACGGCGACCCGGCCGACGCCGACACGGCCGAGCTGCTGCACTGGCTCGACGTGCAGGCCAAGCGCAACCTGGTGATCACCTTCGGCGGTGGCGTCAACGAGGTGCAGCGCGAGCTGATCGCCCAGTTCGGGCTGGGTCTCCCGCGAGTCGTCCGGTGACCGACATCCTCGAGGTCGCCGCCGGCATCCGGGCGCGCGGCGAGTGCGCGCCCCGCACCGGCCGCGACCCGATCAACCAGCCGATGATCAACAACTGGGTCGAGGCGCTCGGTGTCACCGACCCGCGGTTCCGCGACGGCGTCGCGCCACCGGCGATGATCCAGGTCTGGACGATGGGTGGCCTCCTCATCCCGCGCGCGAGCGACGACCCGCTCGGCCTGATGATGAACCTGCTCGACGACGCGGGGTTCACCTCCGTCGTCGCCACCAACTGCGAGCAGATCTACCACCGGCTGCTGCGGGTCGGCGAACAGGTGACCGTTGCGACGCGCCTCGGCGACGTGGTCGGCCCGAAGCGCACGGCGCTCGGCGAGGGGTGGTTCGTGACCACCCACCTCACCTGGTACGTCGGCGACGAGCCGGTGGCCGAGATGCTGTTCCGGGTGCTGAAGTTCAGACCGGGCACGGGTGCGCCGCCGCCGGTGTCGCGGGCCGACACCATCCGTCCGGTGATCAGCCAGGACACCGCGTTCTTCTGGGAGGGCACCGCCGCCGGCGAACTGCGCATCCAGCACTGCCCGGCGTGCGACCGGCTGCGGCACCCGCCCGGCCCGCTGTGCCCGGCGTGCGGCGCCGACAAGCAGGACTGGGTGGTCGCCGCGGGCACCGGCACGGTGTTCAGCTTCGTGGTGCACCACCACCCGGCCGTGCCGGGCAAGCAGCGTCCGTTCGTCGTCGCGCTCGTCGAGCTGAGCGAAGGTGTGCGCATGCTCGGCGAGCTCGTCGACGTCGACCCGGCGGCCGTGCACATCGGCATGCCGGTCGAGCTGGCCCTCACCCGCATCGACGACGAGCTGACGCTGCCGCTCTGGCGCCCCGCCGGCGCTGCGCAGCCACAGCAGCAGACACCCGCCGCGGTCGAGCAGCGCGGTGAGCAGCTGCCCGAGCTGGTCGTCGAGGCGACACCGACGTTCATCGTCGCCACGGCACTCGCGACGCGCGACTTCCAGGACGTGCACCACGACCGCGACGCCGCGATCCGCCGTGGCTCGAAGGACATCTTCGTCAACATCCTGACCGACACCGGCCTCGTGCAGCGGTTCGTCGGCACATGGGCCGGGCCGGACGCCGTGATCGAGCGGATCGCGATCCGCCTCGGCGTGCCGTGCTACGCGTACGACACCCTGACCTTCCGCGGTGAGGTCATCGCGCGCGACGGCGACCGCTGCACCGTCGCCGTCACCGCACGCGGCGCGCTCGGCGACCACATCGTCGGCACCGTCGAACTTTCCTCTTGTCCCCGGCGCCAGTCGTCCACGGGGCCCGAGACTGACCGGAGCGGGGGACAAGCGGGATGAGTCTGTCGGGGAAGGCGGCGATCGCGGGGATCGGCGCGACAGAGTTCTCGAAGGACTCGGGACGGTCCGAGCTGCGCCTCGCCGCCGAGGCCGTGCGCGCAGCCATCGCCGACGCGGGCCTGACGCCGGCCGACGTCGACGGCCTGGTCACCTTCATGCAGGACAACAACACCGAGATCGCGGTCGCGCGCGAGGTCGGCATCCCGTCGCTGTCGTTCTTCAGCCGGATCGCCTACGGCGGGGGCGCTGCGTGCGCCACGGTGCAGCAGGCCGCGATGGCCGTCGCAACAGGCGTTGCAGAGGTGGTCGTCTGCTACCGGGCGTTCAACGAACGCTCGGGGCAGCGCTTCGGCCAGGTCATGACGGGTCTGTCGGCCGCGCCGACGTCGTCGGGGGTCGACGCCGGCTGGGCCTACCCGATGGGGCTGTCGACGCCGGCGGCCTGGGTCGCCATGGTCGCGCAGCGGTACATGCACGAGTACGGGGCGACGAGTGAGGACTTCGGCCGCATCGCCGTCGTCGACCGCAAGCACGCCGCCACCAACCCCAACGCCTTCTTCCACGGCCGGCCGATCACGCTCGACGAGCACCAGGCCAGCCGCTGGATCGTCGAACCGCTGCATCTGCTCGACTGCTGCCAGGAGAGCGACGGCGGCGTCGCCATCGTCGTCACCAGCGCCGAACGGGCGCGCGACCTCGCCCAGCGCCCCGTCTCGATCACCGGCGCGGCCCAGGGCAGCGGCGCCGACCAGTTCGTCATGACGTCGTACTACCGCGACGGGCTGACCGGGCTGCCCGAGATGGGCATCGTCGGGCAGCAGCTGTGGCGGCAGGCCGGCCTCGCGCCGTCCGACATCGATGTGGCCGTGCTCTACGACCACTTCACGCCGTTCGTGCTCATCCAGCTCGAGGAACTCGGGTTCTGCGGCCGCGGCGAGGCGAAGGACTTCATCCGCCACGGCACCCTCGAGCTCGACGGCCGGCTGCCGTTGAACCCGCACGGCGGTCAGCTCGGCGAGGCCTACATCCACGGCATGAACGGCATCGCCGAGGCGGTACGGCAGGTGCGCGGTGAGGCGGTCAACCAGGTCGGCGACGTCGAGCACGTGCTCGTCACGGCCGGCACCGGCGTGCCGACGAGCGGGTTGGTGCTCTCGGCGGCGTGACCGTCCGGATGTCGCAACGTCGCGTCCGAAAACCGCGAGACTGACGCCGCCGCGCACGACAGGATCGTGGGGTGCGTTCGCCCGTCGTGCTGCTGCAGTTCATCGTGCTCGCCCTGACCTGGGGCGCCAGCTTCCTGTTCATCAAGGTCGGGCTCGAGGGGCTGGCACCGGCGCAGGTGGTGCTCGGCCGGCTCGTCGCCGGCGCGGTGACGCTGCTGCTGCTCTCGGCCGCCGGGCGTCGCCGGCGGGCGCCGGCCGGTGCCGGGTGGGGGGCTCTCGGCGGGCTCGCGGTGCGCGGGTGCGGGGTGGCGGTGCTGGTCTTCGCCGGGGGCGAGCGG
>NZ_JBQCEE010000371.1:0-5790 GCF_051960575.1 Jatrophihabitans sp. | reverse complement strand
AGCCGCTCGCCGCCGAGGGCCAGCCAGCGGAGGTCGGGGTCGAGCACGCCGACGACGGCGGCGGGCAGGTGGTCGACGAGCAGGCGGTCGAGGGCGTGCGCGCGGCGGGCCTCGTCCAGCTCGGCCTGCACGTCGGTGAGCACCGAGAGCACATGGACGAAGCCGGTCGAGACGGCGGTCGTGCGCACCTCGACGGTCGCGTCCCCGGCACCGTGCAACGAGCAGCTGCGCCGCCCGCCGTCGCCCGACGGGCGCTGCAGCACCGGCAGCAGGTCGAGCACCGGGCGGCCGGCGCCCTCGCCGGGGCCGATGCCGAGCAGGTGCGCGGCCGACGCGGTGACGTCGGTGACGAGACCGTCAGGGTCGGTGAGCACGACGGCGAGCGCGTCGACGGCGGTGAGGAGTTCGGCCGCCGAGAGCGCAGGGCGGCGGGCCGGTCGTGAGAACACCCTGCCCCCATGTCGCGAGTCGTGGTCGTGTGGCGGCGGCACCGCCGGGACCGCCTGCCACCGGATGGGTGGAGCCGTCCACCGGTCCTGTCGGCCGCACGGCGGCGCCGCTGAAGGCGGGCACGACCCGCCAGGACCTTCGGCGTCTGCCCCGGGCCGTTCGACCCATCGAGTGCCCGTCGCCCACCGGTGCACGGGCCGGTCGGACGCCCCGGTGCAGGTGCACGGACGACGCAGCGCCCCGTCCGGAAGGGCGGGGCGCTGCGTCGTGTGTGCCGGTCCGGCCAGCCGCCTCTCGGCGAGTGGCCGCTCGTGGCGGCGGAAGGTGAGGCCCGGGGGCATGGAACCGGACCGGCAGTCTGTCCAACGGGTCGACTGCGGATCTTGTTCCCGGGACCCGGTCCTCGGGTCGATCAGCCGCCGGTCGGTTCCGCGGCGGCTGCGGTGCCGGGCGCGTCCTTCGCGTAGAGGTACCAGTAGGAACCGGCCACGAAGACGCCGGCGCCGACCGCGTTGCCGAGGAAGGCCATGATCAGGTTCAGGATCATGTTGGACGCCGTCGCCCCGCCCGCGTGCTCGAAGATCCCGAGCGGCAGGAAGAACATGTTGGCGACGACGTGGTCGAACCCGAGGGCCACGAAGGCCGTGATCGGGAAGACGATGGCCAGGATCTTGCCGCCGACGGTCATGGCCGCCAGGGCCAGCCAGACGGCGAGGCACACCAGCCAGTTGCAGCCGATCGCCCGCAGGAACTGCTCGAGATGGGTCTCGGTGACCGCCTTGCCCTTCACGATGGCGTCGAGGCGCGTCCACGACGCCCCGGCCGTGCCCTTGGCGCCCTTGGCGATGACGCCGGTCTTGTCGGCGAGCACATAGGCGACGAAGAGCGAACCGGCGAGGTTGCCGATCGTCACCCAGAGCCAGTTCAGCAGCATCCTGACGACGGTGACGCGCCGGGAGAGCACGGCCATCGGGACGAGCGCCATGTTGCCGGTCAGCAGTTCGGCGCCGCCGATCACGACGAGGATGAGGCCGAGGCTGAAGACGCCGCCGGTGACGAGAGTGGTGATGCCGCCCCACGTGTCCGGGTTGAGCCCGGACGACGCGACGATGGCGAGCAGGCCGCCGAAGGCGATGTAGGCGCCGGCGAGGAAACCGCCGATGAGCGCGCGCGGCACCCCGAGCGCGGCCTTCGTGGCGCCGGACTCGATCGCCAGCGCCGCGATGCGGGCGGGCGGGTTGTAGGCGCTGATGTCGCCGACGGCCGCTCGCGGCGGCGCGGGTGACGCGGTCGCGCGGCCGGCGCGCGGATCAGTGGTGGCCATGGCCCTCCTGTCGGACGAGGCGGACGGGAACCGCCGTGACGCTCATCTACCCGCTTCGGGTACCTGTGAATACCGCGCGTGGTGTCACATCTTCGGCGGCCCGTTCGATGAGGAACGGTGTGAGCACCCCGCCCCGCCCGTCCCGACCGCTGCCCCCGCCGGACCTGCGCGCCATCGGCGGGCACCGGGTGCGCCTCGCGACCGCGGGTGTCGTCGCGGCGTCCGTGGTCGGCAGCGGCGCCCTCGCGCTGGGACTGGCCGGCGCAGCCGACGGCAGCGCGTCCGCGGCCGTCGTCGCGCCGTCACCGGCCGCCGCACCCGGCGCCGGCGGATCGGTGGTCGCGGCCCCGACCGCGTCGCCGCGCGCCGGCCGCGCGCCGGCGCATCGGCCCTCGCCGCACGCCCGCCGCGCGGTACCTCGGCCGGTCCGCCATCGTCCGCGGCCGGTCGCCTCCGCGACGTCGCCGACGGCGGGCGCGGCGCCGACGCGATCGCCCGGCGCGACGACGCGCTCCGCCGCGCCGACACCGCCGCCGACGCGCCCGTCGGCACCCTCGCCGACGCGCCCGAGCGCTCCGCGGCCGACCGCGGGCGGCACCGCACCGGCGCCGTCGCCACAGCCGGTGCGCACACCGACGCCGACGCCGGTGCCGGTGGCCACAGCGACGCCCACGCCCACCCCGGTGCCCTCGCCGGTCACGTCGCCGCCGCAGGGCGTGACCCACGGCTCGTGAGGGGCGCGGTTGACAGGAACCTTGCAGCGACGTTCCAGGGGTCGGACAAAGCCGTTGCCCATCCTGGCTGCATGACCACGAACGAACGCCCCACCATCCGGCACGTCGGTGACCGCAAGGTGCGCCGCGCCACCGTCTCGGTCGCCGCCGGGTCGGTGCTCGCCACCGTCGCCCTCGCCGCCTGCACGCCTTCGAGCACCACCTCGTCCGGCACGACGTCGACCACCCGCACGACGTCGACCACCGGCACGACGTCGACCACCGGCACGTCGACCAGCACGACCACGTCGACGCCGACCGTGACCACGACGACCCAGGCGGCGCAGGCCGCGACGAGCGGATCCTGAGCCCATGTCCGCCGACCTCGCCCTGACGGCACCGACCCTCGACGGGAGCCGCGTGGCCGCCGACACCGCCGAGTGGTCGGTGTGGAGCACGACCGCACGGCTCGTCGTGCTCGACGCCGATCGTCTCGCCGATGCCTGCACGCTCGTCGTCGAGCACCTCGCCGAGGTCGACGCCGCAGTGAGCCGGTTCCGCGACGACGCCGAGCTCGGCCGCCTGGACGGCGCCGGCGGTGCGCCGGTGACCGTCAGCCCGCTGCTGGCCGACCACCTGCGCGCGGCCCTGGCCGCCGCCGAGCGCACCGCGGGCGATGTCGACCCGACCCTCGGCAGCGCCCTGCGCCAGGTGGGCTACGACCGTGACATCAGTGCCCTGCCGTCGGCGACGGGCCTGCCATGGGCCGTGGCCGCACCGACCGGCCGGGTCGTCGTGCAGCGACGTGCCACCTGGCGCGACATCGCGCTCGACGGCACGACGGTCACCGTGCCGGCGTCCCTGCGGCTCGACCTCGGTGCCACGGCGAAGGCCCTCGCGGCCGACCGCGCCGCTGCGCTCGTCGCCGACCGCATCGGTACCGGCGTGCTGGTGAGCCTCGGCGGCGACATCGCGACGGCCGGTCCGGCGCCCGACGGTGGCTGGCGCATCCAGGTGCAGGACGCGACCGGTGAGCCGGCGACCACCGTCGCCATCCCGGCCGGCGCCGCCATCGCCACCTCGAGCACGATCAAGCGGCGGTGGGCGCACGACGGCCGGGCGATGCACCACATCCTCGACCCGCGCACCCTGCTGCCCGCACCACCGGTGTGGCGCACGGTGACGGTCGTCGCCGCGACCTGCGTCGAGGCGAACACGTTGAGCACCGCCACGATCGTGCGCGGCGCCGACGGCCGGCGGCTGCTGCAGGACGCCGGCGTCGCCGCCCGGCTGGTCGCGTCCGACGGCAGTGTCGTGGTGGTCAACGGCTGGCCGCGCGAGCAGGTGGCGTCATGACCCTCGCCAGTGCCTTCGCGAGCAATCCGCTCTGGTACCTCACGCGGGCGACCGGCGTCGTGGCGTTCCTGCTGCTCACCGGCAGCGTGCTGCTCGGCGTCGCTTCGACCCAGCGCACGCTCGCCGCCCCGGGCTGGCCCCGGTTCGCGACGCAGCAGCTGCACCGCAACGTCGCCGCGCTCGCCCTCGTCTTCGTCCTGGTGCACATCGTGACCACCCTGATGGACAGCTACGTGCACGTCGGGGTCGCCGCCGTGGTCGTCCCGTTCGTCTCGGGTTACCGGGCCACCGACGTCGCCTGGGGCACGATCGCCTTCGACCTGCTGCTCGTCGTCGCGGCGACGGGCTGGCTGCGCCTGCGAATGTCGCAACGGACGTGGAGGACGATCCACCTCAGCGCCTACCTCGCCTGGCCGTTGGCCCTGCTGCACTTCATCGGCACGGGCACCGACGGCTCGTCGCCGAAGTGGGGCTTCTGGCTCGGCCTCGTCTGCGCGGGTCTCGTGGCGACGGCCGGCGCGCTGCGCTGGCGCACGCGGGACGCCGCACCGACCGGCCCGGTGCGCAGCCTCGGGCGGGCGGCATGATCGCGCGTCCGCGCCCGGCCTCGGTGAGCGCCGAGCGGGTGCTCGCGGGTGTCGGCGACGCACCGGGGCTCGCGACACACCTCGCCCGCTTCGGCCCACTGCCGTCGGTGCCGGGCGACGAGCTCGTGCACGCCATCGAGGCGAGCGGGCTGCTCGGTCGCGGCGGTGCCGGGTTCCCGGCCGGGCGCAAGCTGCGCACGGTCGCGCTCGGGCGCCGTCCGGTGGTCGTCGGCAACGGGGCCGAGGGCGAGCCGGCGAGCGGCAAGGACGCCCTGCTGCTGTCGCGGGCGCCGCACCTCGTGCTCGACGGGCTGGCCGTCGCCGCGCGTGCGGTCGGCGCGAAGGAGTTGCACCTCGCGGTGCACGCCGGCAGCGCCGCGCTCGCACCGCTGCGGCAGGCGATCGCCGAGCGGCAGGACGCGGTCGTGGTGCACGAGCTGCCGCCCCGCTACGTCGCCAGCGAGAGCTCGGCGCTGGTGCACTGGATCAACGGCGGTGAGGCCAAGCCGGTGTTCCGGCCGCCGCACACCTACGAGAAGGGGGTGCACGGGCGTCCGACCCTCGTCAACAACGTCGAGACGCTCGCGCACATGGCCCTGATCGCGCGATACGGCGCCGGTTGGTACCGGGCGGTCGGCGATCCCGCCGAGCCGGGCACGATGCTGCTGACCATCACGACCCGTACCGGGCGCGAGGTGCTCGAGGTGCCCACCGGCGTCGCGGCCGGCTCCGTGCTCGAGCAGGTCGGTGTGCGTGCGGCCGACACCGCTGCAGTGCTGGTCGGCGGCTACTTCGGCACCTGGCTGACGGCCGAGCAGCTCTGGACGTTGCCCCTCACCCACGACGCGTTGCATGCGGCCGGTGGGTCGCTCGGTGCGGGCATCCTGCTGCCCCTGCCGTGTGGTGCGTGCGGTCTCGCCGAGACCGCCCATATCGCGCGCTGGCTCGCCGCCGAGAGCGCCGGGCAGTGCGGGCCGTGCCTCAACGGGCTGCCGGCGATCGCGGGCGCGATGGCCGCCCTCGCCGGCGAAGGACGTGTCGAGCCGGCGCTGCGCCGGTGGCTGTCGGTCGTACCCGGACGCGGCGCGTGCGCGCATCCCGATGGTGCGGTGCGCATGGTGGCGAGCGCGCTCACCTGCTTCGCCGCCGACGTCCAGCACCACGCGCAGCACGGCCCGTGCCCCGATGCGCTGCGTCCGTCGCGCTTCCCGTTGCCGGCGCATCCGGCCGGATGGAGATGACATGCGCATCAAGGTGAACCCGATCTCGTGCGCGGCCCACGGGCTCTGCGCCGAGCTGCTGCCCGAGTGGATCGAGCTGGACGATTGGTGCTACCCGATCCTCGACGGTGAGCAGCTGC
>NZ_JBQCEE010000370.1:0-7889 GCF_051960575.1 Jatrophihabitans sp. | reverse complement strand
GGCGACCCCAGCCAGGGGGGGGAGGGCCCCCTCGTCTTCGGCTTTTTGGGGTTCCCCCCCCCCCTACTCCTCCTCCGCCGCCGACTGGGCGTCGGCGGCCGAGGTGGCGTCGGCTCGATGGCGCGAGAGACGCATCGCGGACCTTCGCCGGCTCAGCAGGACGAGCCGAAGCTGAGGCTGAGGTTCGGCAGCGTGAACGACGTCGCCGAGGTCGCGTTCGCCACCTGCTTGACGCCGGTCAGCGTGACGCCGTCAGCCGTCTGGCCGAAGGTGCCGAGCGGAACGTGACCGGACACGACGTTCGGGCCACTGCCGCGGGCACCGGGCGCAGTCAGGCCGGGGTTGTTGTACGTCCCGACATCCTGCCCGATGTTGATGTTGTCGAACTGCGCGACGTCCGCGGACAGCGACGTCGCGTCGATGACCAGGTGCGACGCCTGCACGGGGCTCGACCCGGTGCCGGCGGTGAGTCGCAGCGTGAACGGACCGACGGACACCGACTGGCACAGGTTGGTCAGCTCGGCCTTCGAGATGACGTTCTCGGCCGCCGGGTTTGGCGTCCCGTCACCGGCGTAGTTCACGACGCCGAATTGGTAGAAGCCGACGCCGTTGCCGTCGACGCCGGTGCTCTTCACGCTGTCGGCGGTGACCTTGAAGGTCGTGCCGGAGATCGCGAACGACACGGCGATGAGGCCGTTGGCGATGAGCAGCAGCAGCGTGGCGACGGCTGCCAGCGAGGGCACGAGGACGAACCAGACGAGACGCCACCGCGTGCGTCCGAACTCCATGCCGGCGGTGCCTGCGTAGGCCATGATCACTCCCCGGGTCGATGATCGGCGGTCGGCCCGAGCTGAACGGCTCGACCGCACGGACATCCGGAGCGTCGTGCCGGTGCAGGTGCGTCAGTAGGGACCTTCGGAGGATGCCGAGCCCGGGCCGGACGTGCCGCCGCCCGACCGACCCGGACGCTCGGGCTCAGATCGACCCGAACCGCCCGAGCGGCAGCACCCGCCACACGACGCGACCGTCGATCGCGGCGGCCGGCACCGGCCCGTAGGCCCGCGAGTCGACCGAGACGTTCCGGTTGTCGCCCATCACGAAGTAGTGCCCGCGCGGCACCGTGTACGGCGCCGGGTGCAGCGTCGCGCGGCCGGACGCGTCACAGCAGCCGAGGGACGGCGAGGAGAACGCACGGACGTAGGGCTCGACGCGCCGCTGCCACGGCCCCACCCCGCCGAGGCGCAGCCGCAGCACCGCACGCGCGCCGGGGAGGATCTCGAGCTGGTCACCCGGCAGCGCGATGATCCGCTTCACAGCGGTCCCCCGGGGCCCGGACGGCGGGTCGAGCGCGACGACGTCGCCGCGGGCCGGATCGCCGAAGCGGTAGGACAGCGGGTTCAGCACGACCCGGTCACCGGGACGCAGCAGCGGCTCCATGCTCGGGCCGACGACCACGTCGGAGAAGAACAGCACCGGGACGATGAGCAGCAGCACCAGCGTCGCCAGCACGCCGGACGTCACCCACAGCACGAGTCGTGTCCGACCGCGCCCGTGTCGCCGGCCCGCCGTCCCGGCTGCGTCGCTGCTCATCGGCCGCCCCCTGACGACGGCCATGATGGCACCCGCGTCGAAGAGCCTCGGCCCGCAGCGTCCGGCCCAGCCGGATCCCGTGCCCGACGACGGCGGCCAGGGCGCACGCCGCACCGACGGCTGCGACGAGCACGAGGATGGTTGGCGCGCCGGCCAGGGCGAGGCCGACGCCGAAGACGCCGAACACCAGCGTGAACCCGTAGAGACCGGCGACTTGGCCCGCCGCGGGCTCGGGCTGCCGCGCCGTCGAGCCCGGCATGAGGTCGACCATGCCCGTGTCGATCGGTCACGGCGCGGCCTGCTTGAGGCGCCGGGGCGGCGGTCGCCGCCCGGTGACGACGGCAGTGGATCTCTGGCGCGCCCGAAGGGATTCGAACCCCTAACCTTTTGATCCGTAGTCAAATGCTCTATCCGTTGAGCTACGGGCGCATCGTCCGACAGTCTACCGGGTGCCGCCGCGGCGGTTGACCACGGCAGTCGCAGACCAGCGGAGGCTCCGGGATTCGAACCCGGGATGGGCTTGAGACCCAAACCGCATTAGCAGTGCGGCGCCATAGACCAGACTAGGCGAAGCCTCCCAGCGATCCGCGGGTCGCGAACCACTCGGCGGCCCAGCCTACAAGGTGCCCGCGAGCCGTCCTACGGGCCCTTGGTCGTGGCGTCAGTGGGCCTGGACGAGCGGGATCATGACCTCGTCCATGATCGCCTCGAGATGGTGTGCCTTGAGCGGTTCGCGCATCATCAGCACCCGGTGGGCGATCATCGCCGGCAGGACGTCGGCGACCAATCGCGTGCATGCCTCCGGGCGCACCTCGCCGCGCTCGACGCCGCGGCGCAGCAGGCCGAGCAGCGCCTCGCGGCGGGGCTCCTGGAAGCGTTCGTCGACCAGACGCGCCATGTCCGGGTCGCTGAAGGCCTCCATCTTGACGGCGCGCATCGCCGCGCCGACCGGGCTCTGCATGACCCGGGCGATCGCCCGGGCGACCTCACGCAGGGCGTCGGCCGTGCTGGTCGCATGGTCGACGTCGATCACCAGGCCGCACTGCTCGGCCGTCGGGAAGCCGTACTCGATCGCGTCCAGGACGAGTTCCTGCTTGGTGGGCCACCGGCGGTAGATCGACGCCTTGCCCGTTCGGGCGCGCGCCGCCACGCTTTCGACGCTGAACGCGCCGTACCCGACCTCGGTCAGTTCGGCGAAGGCGGCCGCGCGGATGGCGTCCTCCAGGGCGGCCCCGCGGCGACGCAGCGGGGTCGGCGCTGCGACCTCCTCGGCGACGTCACTGGCGGTGCTCACGTTGTCAGACCCTTCGTGCAGTGTGAGGAGGTCGGCGAGTCGTAGTGCACGGTTGCGTTCACTACGCGACGTCCTCTACCGTTCCCGAATAGAGAACGCGAGCGTACACAACGAGGCTGTGAGTCGGCGAGATCCGCCGCTCGTCCAGAACGGAGCACCACGGTGACGCACACTGCCACCGCCCCTGCGCGCGGCGCACGCCGACATGCGCACCCCGCCCTGATCCTGCTCGTCATCGCCGGCGCGCAGCTGATGGTCGTGCTCGACGGCACGATCGTGAACATCGCCCTGCCGAGCATGGGCCGGTACTTCGACAAGTCGCAGACCGACATGACCTGGGCGCTCAACGCCTACGCGCTCGCCTTCGGCGGGCTGCTGCTGCTCGGCGGCCGCATGGGCGACATCCTCGGCCGTCGGAACATGTTCATCGTCGGCCTCGGCCTGTTCACCGTCGGCAGCTTCGCCGCCGGCATCGCGCCGAACTTCGGGCTGCTGCTCGCCGGACGCGCGGTGCAGGGCATCGGCGGTGCGATCGCGTCGCCGACGGCCCTGTCGCTCATCACCACCGAGTTCGAGGAGGGCAAGGAGCGCACGCGCGCGATCTCGGTGTACGCCGCGGTCTCCGGTGCCGGCGCCGCGCTCGGCCTCCTGCTCGGCGGCATCCTCACCAACTACTTCAGCTGGCGCTGGGTGCTGTTCGTGAACGTCCCGATCGGCGTGGTGCTGATCGCGGGCGCCTTCCTGTACCTGCACCAGTCCGAGCGGCTGCAGGGCCGCTTCGACGTCGTCGGCGCGCTGCTCTCGGTCGGCGGCATGGTCGCGACGGTGTACGGCTTCATCCACGTCGCGCACAGCGGCTGGGGCAACACGCAGACCTACTCGGTGTTCGCCGCCGCCGTCGTGCTGCTGGTGGCGTTCGTCTTCTACGAGGCCAAGGTCGCCGCGGCCCCGATGATGCCGATGCGGATCTTCGAGAACCGCAACCGCAGCGGCGCCTACCTGGTGATGTTCGTGGTCGGTGCCGGCATGTTCGGCATGTTCTACTTCATCACCTTCTTCGTGCAGGGCGTGCGCGAGTACGGCCCGCTGAAGACCGGTGTCGCGTTCCTGCCGGTCGCCTTCACCATCGGCATCACCTCGCAGGTGGTGGCACGGCTGCTGCCGCGCTTCGGGCCGAAGCCGCTGATGATCTTCGGCACGAGCTGCCTCACCGCGTCGCTGCTGTGGTTCTCGACCGTCGACGTCGGCTCGCAGTACCCGACCAAGCTGCTGCCGGGCATGATCGTGCTCGCCATCGGCATGGGCAACCTGTTCGTTCCGCTCACCGTCACCGCCGTGTCGAAGGTGCAGAACACGGACGCCGGTCTCGCCTCGGCGCTGCTCAACGTCGGCCAGCAGGTCGGTGGCGCGCTCGGCCTCTCGGTCATGACCACCGTGTTCGGCACCGCGGCGCGCAACTACGCGGCCGATCACCGCACGGAGCTGTTCGGCCAACTGGTGAAGGCCGTCGACGGCAACCAGCAGGTCGCCGGGCAGGTCGGCGCCAAGCTCGGCGCCTCGACGAACGGCCTCTCTCAGCAGGACTTCGACAAGCTGGTGGGCACGCTGCCGGCGCAGTACAAGCACGGCCTCGAGGCCTTCTATGCCGGCCCGTACCACCAGTTCACCCGTGAGCTGCTGGCGCACGCGTCCGGCAAGGGCTTCCTCATGGGCGCGGCATTCGGTGTCGTCGCGATCCTCTCGGCCGTCGTGCTGATCAACGTGTCGAAGAAGGACCTGCCGACCCAAGCGTCGCCGGAACTCGTCGCGGCGTAGTCGGCGCGGCCGCTGACCCAACGCCCGCCCGGACCCTGATCCGGGCGGGCGCCGATCAGCACTCGATGACGTTGACGGCCAGGCCGCCGCGGGCCGTCTCCTTGTACTTGATCTTCATGTCGGCGCCCGTCTCGCGCATCGTCTTGATCACCTTGTCGAGGCTCACGACGTGCCGGCCGTCGCCGCGCAGCGCGATGCGCGCGGCGTTGATCGCCTTCACCGCGGCCATCGCGTTGCGCTCGATGCAGGGCACCTGGACGAGGCCGCCGACGGGATCGCAGGTGAGGCCGAGGTTGTGCTCCATGCCGATCTCGGCGGCGTTCTCGACCTGTTCGGGCGTGCCGCCGAGCACCTCGCACAACGCCCCGGCCGCCATCGAGCAGGCCGAGCCGACCTCACCCTGACAGCCGACCTCGGCGCCCGAGATCGACGCGTTCTGCTTGTACAGCGCGCCGATCGCACCGGCACAGAGCAGGAACCGCACAACGCCGTCGTCCGAGGCGCCGGGCACGAACCGCGTCCAGTAGTGCAGCACCGCCGGCAGCACCCCGGCCGCGCCGTTGGTCGGCGCGGTGACGATGCGTCCGCCCGCGGCGTTCTCCTCGTTCACGGCGAGCGCGAACAGGTCGACCCAGTCCATGACGCGCAACGGGTCGACGGCGAAGGTCTCGGCGCAGAGCCGCTGGTAAAGCTCGGGCGCGCGGCGGGGCACCTTGAGCCCGCCGGGCAGGGTGCCGGTGTTCGAGCAGCCGTTGGTGACGCACTGCTGCATGACCGCCCAGATGTGCAGCAGGCCGGCGCGTACCTCGTCGGCGGGGCGCCAGGCCGTCTCGTTCGCGAGCATGACGCCGCTGATCGACAGCCCGGTCTCGCGGCAGCGTTCGAGCAGTTCCTCCCCGGACGCGAACGGGTGCGGCACCGGCGTCGTGTCGGGCTGCACACGTCCCGCACCGGCGGCCGCCTCGTCGACGACGAAGCCGCCGCCGACCGAGTAGTACGTGCGCTCGCGCAGCACCGCGCCCTCGGCGAAGGCCGCAAAGCGCAGGCCGTTGGGGTGGAAGGGCAGCGACTGGCGGCGGTGCAGCACCAGGTCGTCGTCGGGCAGCGCGACCTCGTGCCGGCCGAGCAGCCGGACGCGTCCGGACGCCTTCACCGCGGCCGCGCGGGGCACGACGGTGGTCGTGTCGACCGTCTCGGGCAGCTCGCCCTCGAGCCCGGCGATCACCGCACGATCGCTGCCGTGGCCGTGCCCGGTGGCCCCGAGCGAGCCGAACAGCTCGACGCGCACCCGCGTCACCTGCTCGAGCAGCCCGTCGGCGGCGAGGCCGTCGGCGAAGCGGCGGGCGGCCCGCATCGGACCGACGGTGTGCGACGACGACGGCCCGATCCCGATCGAGAAGAGATCGAAGACACTGATGGCCATCAGGCCATCATGCGCCTGCCGTCGAGACCGGCCGGGCTCGTAGGGTGGTGGGCCGTGACCGCCCCGCTCGTCCGCCGCTCGCCCGTGCACCGGGGCGAGGTCGTCGGCGCCACCGAGCTGACACCACGCTTCCGGCGGGTCACGGTGCGCGCCGAGTCGCTGCGCGGGCTCGTGGTCCGGCCGACGCAGGACGTCGAGCTGCATCTGCGCGAGGCGTCCGGACGCCGGGTGAAGCGGCGCTACACGATCCGGCACGCGCGTCCGGACGTCGGTGAGCTCGACCTCGACGTCTTCCTGCACGGCGAGCATCCCGGTTCCGGCTGGGGAGCCACGGCGAGCGCGGGCGACGCGGTCGAGTTCCAGGGGCCACGCGGCAAGCTCGAGCTTCGGCCGTCGCCGCTGCACCTCATGGTCGGCGACGAGTCGGCGCTGCCGGCGTTCGCGGTGATCGCCGAGTCGATCGGCGCCGGCGAGCGGGCCGTGGCGGTGATCGAGATGGCCGACGCGTCCGACGAGCAGCCGCTCGCGGCCGAGGTCGTGTGGGTGCACCGTGGGGCGGCCGAGGCGGGCACGCCCGACCGGCTGCTCGCGGCGCTCGCCGACGACCCCCTCGCGAGCCTGCCGCTCGGCGACGGGGTCGCCGCCTACCTGCTCGGCGAGACCCGGTCGATGGTGGCGCTGCGGGCGCACCTCGAGGGGCGTGGCGTGCCGCACGACGCGATCTTCGTCAAGGGGTACTGGAACCTGGCGCGTCCCGACCGCGTCGCGGGACGCTCGCCGGGCTGAGCGTGGCGGCGGCTGGCACGATCAGCGGGTGAGCCAGCCGCAGCAGATCGAGTCGGTGCCCTTCGCCGCGCACGTGGGCGTGCGCATCGTGTCCGCCGAGCCGGCGCGCGTCGTCGGCGAACTGCCGTGCGGCGAGCAGCAGCGCAACTTCGCCGGCGTCATGCACGGCGGTGCGATCATGACGCTGGCCGACACCGTCGGCGGTTTCGCCGCGTGGCTCAACCTGCCCGAGGGCGCGACCGGCACGACGACGACGCACAGCGAGACGGTGTTCCTGCGCGCGGTGCGGTCGGGCGTGCTGCACGCGACGGCGACGCCGCTGCACGTCGGCCGGTCGACGATCACGATCCGCACCGAGTTGCACGACGACGAGGGACGCCTCGTTGCGCAGGTGACGCAGGGCCAGGCGGTGCTCACCCCGCGCTGAGCGCGGTGTGTGGCGACCGTGCGGGTGTCCGCACGGCGTGCCGCCCGCAGCGTGGCAACGCACCGGGCCGGGCCGTGAGGTGCGTGGCGACGGTGCGGGTGTTCGCACGGCGTGTCCGCCCGCAGCGTGGCCACGCACCGGGCCGGGCCGCACGGTGTGTGGCGACGGTGCGGGGTTCCGCACGGCCTGTCCGCCCGCAGGGTCGCCACACACGGGCCGCCGCGCCGCACCGCGCCGGGCACGCGCCACGCCGGAGCGCAGCCGGCGGGACCGCCGGCTCAGAGGATCGGTTCGGGGGCGTAGGTCGCCGCGGAGGGGTCGGTCGTCAGCACGGCGTCGACGGCGGCGACGACGGCCGCGACCTGCTCACGGGCAGCGCCGGTGAAGCCGATCGGCTCGGCGAGCAGCGACTGCAGCGTCGCCTCGGGCAGGCCGAGGCGTGAGTCGGCGGCGAGGCGGGCGAACAGGTCGTTTCGGTCGGTGCCCGTCTCGCGCCTCTCGAGGGCGACGGCCACCCCGGTCTCCTTGATAGCCACCTGCGCCGCCTCGCGACC
>NZ_JBQCEE010000369.1:0-17658 GCF_051960575.1 Jatrophihabitans sp. | reverse complement strand
GAGGTCGTCGGGGCCGGGGCCGGGGCGCTGGTCGTGGTCGTCGTGGGTGACGGTGCCGGTGCGCTGGTCGTCGTGCTGGTCGGCGACGGTGCCGGCGCCGAGGTGGCCGTCGCCGAACTCGTCGGCGCCACCGACGACGACGTCGGCGACGGGGCCGGCGACGAGGTGGTGCTCGACGTGGTCGGGGCCGGCGACGTCGTCGTGGACGAGGTCGTCGGCGCCGGTGCCGGCGCGGGCGCCGCCGCGACCAGGTTCCATGCCGCGAGGGCGGTCTGCTGGAACCCGAGCGTCGCGCCCGAGCTCGACAGGTAGGCCCACTCGCCGATCGATCCGGTCTGCGGCAGGGTGCCGGCGCTGTCGTTGTAGGTCAGCTGCCACGCCGGGACGGCGGTGCCGTCGAGCCAGGCCCGGACGCTGAGGCCGACCGGTGCCGAACCGCTGACCAGACCCTCGAGGTCGAGCACCTGGCCCGGCGTCACCTTGAGGGTGAGCGTCTTGTACGCGAGCGAGGTCTCGGCGCGGTTCACGCCGAGACGCGACAGCCCGAGGGTCAGCTTCCCGGACGGGTCGATGCCGACGGACGCGCGGTACCCACGCCCGTCCGCCTGCCTGCGCAGTTCGACGCCGAAGTAGAGCGGCCCGGTGCTGCTGTTGAACTTGGGCACCACGATCGAGGTGCGCATCTGCTCGTCCGTGCCCGTCGCCGGCAGGGTCGCCGCGATGGACTGGCCGGGCCGGATCGACGTGAACGACGCGCGTGCGCCGCTGACGGAGACACCGACGTTCGAGGGGGCCATCACCGAGTAGGCGCCGCCGAGGTCGGCGGTGCCGAGGCCCGAGGCGACGGTGCGGCCGAACGCGTCCGAGGCGATCGGCTGCGGGGTCAGCGTCGCGCTCCCGGCAGGGTCGGCGCCGGATGTCGCTGCGACCGCGCCGACGGCGAGGATGACGCTGCAGACGCCGGCGGCTGTACCGGCCTTCCTACGGGACTGGATCTTCGAGGCACGGTGCTGGCGGCCCTGGGTCGTGTCGTGCGGCATGTGCGTGGGACTCCTGGGGTGGTCACGACCGCCCATGTCGGCGGTCTGGTCCCCCCGCTGACTTCACACGCATCTTATTCGATGTGTGGTTGGCGTCAAATACTTGACGCCGTCTCAGGCGCAACTTCGACGGGTCGGGCTGGTCACGATCCATCGCGTCGGCTGCACAGACCCTTGCACAAGTACGGTTCGGGCTGACGGGCGGGTACCCGCACGACCGGATCGAGGGGGGTTGAAGATGACCTACGTCCGCTATCCGCCGCGGTGGCGCAACATCCTGGTCCCCCTCGGCCCGCGCCGGAACGCGGCACTCGGCATGACGCTGTACACCGCGTGCCGACCGCTGCCCCTCGCCGCGCACCGCGCGCTCTGGGCGGCGGCGAGGCTCGCCGGCCCGAGGGTGCTGCCCGGACCGCGCGAGACCTGGACGCCGGACGTCCCCGACCCGGTCTGGCGCGCCCTCGTCGAGCAGTGGTCCGCCGCCGGAGGCGGCCGGCCGACCGGCTTCGCGATCTACTCGCGGATCCAGGCCTCCCGGCAGGCGCTCGTGCTCCTGCTCTGCACGCCCACCCCGATGCTGGTGCGGGTGCGGCCCGACGACACCGCGCTGTCGCTCGAGCAGCGCGTCAGCGCCGCCGCGAACGCCGACGGCGTCGGCACCGCCGCCTTCCGCGTCCCGCGCGTCGTCGGCAGCGGCGAGGCGGACGGGTGGCACTGGCTCGGCTACGAACTGATGGCCACCCGACCGCATGCGCCGGTCGGCGCGGTCGGCGCGGCCGCCCTCGCCCAGATCTCCCGCATCGTCGACGCGGTGCTGCCGCGGCCGGCGGACGTGCCGGCGCACTGGCAGGGCGCGCACGGGGACCTGACGCCCTGGAACTTCCGGCGGGCCGGCGGCCGCGACTGGCTGATCGACTGGGAGGACGTCGGGTGGGCGCCACCGGGGGCCGACGCGGTCTTCTTCGCGGCCAACACGGCCGCTCTGCGGGACGTGCCGTCGGGCCCGCTCGCCGTCGATCCTGCCCACGAGGAGGCGCGGCGGTACTGGTTCGACCGCGTCGCCGCCCGCCGTGTCGAGGACGGCGAGGTGCAGTTGCAGCAGCGGCTGTTGACGCTGCTCGGCGATCACGCATGATCGCCCTCGGCGCCCACACCCTGCAGTAGGGTGGCCCGCATGTCCGCCCGGCCGGCCATCGGCAACCCTCGACGGCCGGTGATCCGCCTGGGGCGGAACGTGATCCGTGGCTTCGGCATGGCGACGGCACGGTGGCGTCCGGACCCCGAGTTCCTCGTCATCGGCGGCAAGCGCACCGGGAGCACCGCGTTCTTCTACGACCTGCTCGAGCACCCGTCGGTCAGCGAGCTGTTCCCCCGGCCGGACCGCCTGCCGAAGGCGACGGCGACGAAGGGCATCCACTACTTCGACCAGAACTACTTCCGCAGCGAGCGGTGGTACCGGTCGTACCTCCCGAGCGAGCGGGTGCGCCGTCAGCTCGCCCGGCGGACCGGTGGCCGGGTCATCACGGGCGAGGCGTCGCCCTACTACCTGTTCCACCCCGCGGCGGCGGAGCGCGCGGCGGCGATGCTGCCCGAGGCCAAGATCATCGTGCTGCTGCGTGATCCCGTCGAGCGCACCTACAGCCACTGGAAGGAGCGGCGGCGCGCCGACGCCGAACCGTTGTCGTTCGCCGAGGCGCTCGAGGCCGAGGAGACGCGGCTGGCCGGTGTCGACGACGCGCGCCTCGCCGATCCGTCCTTCTACAGCTATGCGCACGAGCAGCAGTCCTACGTGCGGCAGAGCGAGTACGACGTGGCGCTCGGCCGCTGGCTCGAGCGCTATCCCCGCGACCGGGTGCTGGTGCTGCGCAGCGAGGACTACTACCGCGACGGCGCAGCGACGCTGGCGACGGCGCAGCAGTTCCTCGGCCTGCCCGTGCGCGCGATCGGCTCGGCGTCGATGCGCAACGCCGCCGAGGGCGCGCCGCTCGACCCGGCGTTGCGCGCGCGCCTCGCCGCCCACTTCGCCCCGCACAACGAGCGGCTCGAACAGCTGACGGGGATGCATTTCAACTGGTGACGCGGCCCGGGCGTGACCCCCGGCCACGTACGCTGGAAGCAACCCGTCCGCCGCTGCGTGCGGGCCGTTCGTGTTGCCCGAAAGGCGTTCCACCCGTGTCGCTCTCCGCCGTCCTGCCGGCCCTGCTCGCCGCCCCCGCCGATCCGGCGCTGGCGGCCCTCACCGACTCGATCGGCGCCCGCGAGCTGCTGGTGAGCGGCCCGCCGGCGCTGCAACCGTTCGCCGTCGCGGCCGTCGCCACGGGCGGCGGGAGGCCCGTGCTCGCCGTGACGAGCACCGGCCGTGAGGCCGAGGAACTCGCGTCCGCGCTGCGCTGCCTGCTCGACCCCGACCAGGTCGCGCTCTACCCCGGGTGGGAGACCCTGCCGCACGAGCGGCTCTCGCCGCGCGCCGACACCGTCGGGCAGCGGCTGGCCGTGCTGCGGCGCCTCGCCCACCCGTCCGAGGACGACCCGGCGGCCGGCCCGTTGTCTGTCGTCGTCGCGCCGGTGCGTTCGGTGCTGCAGCCGCAGGTGCCCGGCCTCGGTGAGCTGCAGCCCGTGCAGCTGCGTGCCGGCGACACCGACGCCGATCTCGGCGTCATCACCGCCGAGCTGGTGAACGCGGGCTACTCGCGCGTCGAGCTGGTCGAGAAGCGAGGCGACTTCGCGGTGCGCGGCGGCATCCTCGACGTCTTCCCGCCGACCGAGGAACACCCGCTGCGCGTGGAGTTCTGGGGCGACGACGTCGAGGAGATCCGCTACTTCAAGGTCGTCGACCAGCGCTCGCTCGAGATCGCCGAGCACGGCCTGTGGGCGCCGCCGTGCCGCGAGCTGCTGCTCACCGAGGACGTGCGGGCCCGCGCCGCCGACCTGCTGGCCGCACATCCCGAGCTCGGCGAGCTGCTCGAGCCGATCAGCCGCGGCGAGGCCGTCGAGGGCATGGAGGCCCTCGCGCCCGTGCTCGTCGACCGGCTCACCCTGATGCTGGACGAGCTGCCCGACGGCGCCCACGTCATCGTCTGCGACCCCGAGCGGGTGCGCACGCGCGCCGCCGACCTCGTGCGCACGTCGCAGGAGTTCCTGGACGCGTCGTGGGCGGTCGCTGCCGGCGGCGGGCAGGCGCCGATCGACCTCGGCGGCGCGTCGCTGCGCGAGCTGGACGACGTGCAGGACGAGGCACGCGCGGCGGGCCTGCCCTGGTGGGGCATCACCGCGCTGACCAGCGACCTCGGCACCGCATCGGCGTTCGCGTCCCCGGCCTCGTACCGCGGCGACACCGAGGCCGCGATGGCCGACCTCAAGTCGTGGACGCGTGACGGCTGGCGCGTCGTGCTGGTGTTCGACGGGCACGGTTCGGCGCAGCGCGCGGTCGAGCGGCTCTCGTCGGCCGAGGTGCCGGCGCGGCTCGTGGCGCACCCGTCGGCGGAGCCGGGCGTCGTCGAGGTGACCACCGGGCACCTGCCCGGCGGCCTGGTCGCCGAGTCGCTGAAGTTCGCCGTGCTCACCGAGGCCGACCTCACCGGCCAGCGCGGGTCGCTCACCAAGGACACCAGCCGCATGCCGTCGCGGCGGCGCAACGCGATCGACCCGATCCAGCTGCGTCCCGGCGACTTCGTGGTGCACGAGCAGCACGGCGTCGGCCGCTACATCGAGATGGTGCGCCGCACGATCAACGGCGGCGAGCGCGAGTACCTCATCCTCGAGTACGCGGCGTCCAAGAAGGGGCAGCCGCCCGACCGGCTGTTCGTGCCGACCGACTCGCTCGACCAGGTCACGAAGTACGTCGGCGGCGAGGCGCCGTCGCTGTCCCGGCTCGGCGGCGCCGACTGGGCCAAGACGAAGGGCCGGGCGCGCAAGGCGGTCAAGGAGATCGCCGCCGAGCTGATCCGGCTCTACTCGGCGCGCATGGCCACCAAGGGCCACGCCTTCGCACCGGACACCCCGTGGCAGCGCGAGCTCGAGGACGCGTTCGCCTTCGTCGAGACGCCCGACCAGCTGGCCGCGATCGACGAGGTCAAGGCCGACATGGAGAAGCAGCTGCCGATGGACCGCATCATCTGCGGCGACGTCGGCTACGGCAAGACCGAGGTCGCGGTGCGCGCGGCGTTCAAGGCGGTGCAGGACGGCAAGCAGGTGGCCGTGCTGGTGCCGACGACGCTGCTGGCCCACCAGCACCTGCAGACCTTCACCGAGCGCATGGCGCAGTTCCCGGTGACGATCAAGGAGCTGTCGCGCTTCACCCCGCCCAGTGACGTGGACGAGATCGGGAAGGGCATCGTCGACGGCTCGGTCGACATCGTGATCGGCACGCACCGCCTGCTGCAGCAGACGGTGCGCTTCAAGGACCTCGGCCTGGTGATCGTCGACGAGGAGCAGCGCTTCGGCGTCGAGCACAAGGAGTACCTCAAGGGGCTGCGCACGGCCGTCGACGTGCTCACGATGTCGGCGACGCCTATCCCGCGCACGCTCGAGATGTCGCTGACCGGCATCCGCGAGATGACGACGATCCTGACGCCGCCGGAGGAGCGGCACCCGATCCTCACCTTCGTCGGCGCCTACGACCAGCGGCAGATCGCCGCGGCGATCCGGCGCGAGCTGCTGCGCGACGGCCAGGTGTTCTACGTGCACAACCGGGTCGAGTCGATCAACCGCGCGGCGGCGCGGCTGCACGAGGCGGTGCCCGAGGCGCGCATCGCGGTCGCGCACGGCCAGATGGGCGAGCACGCGCTCGAGCAGATCATGGTCGGCTTCTGGGAGAAGCAGTACGACGTGCTCGTCGCCACCACGATCGTCGAGTCGGGGCTCGACATCCCGAACGCGAACACGCTGATCGTCGAGCGCGCCGACACCTTCGGCCTGTCGCAGCTGCACCAGCTGCGCGGCCGCGTCGGGCGAGGCCGCGAGCGCGGGTACGCGTACTTCACCTATCCGCCCGAGCGCCCGCTCACCGAGACGGCCTACGACCGGCTCGCCACCATCGCCCAGCACACCGAGATGGGTGCCGGCATGGCGGTGGCGATGAAGGACCTCGAGATCCGCGGCGCCGGCAACCTGCTCGGCGGCGAGCAGAGCGGCCACATCGCCGGCGTCGGCTTCGACCTGTACGTGCGGCTGGTGGGGGAGGCGGTCGCCGACTTCCGCGGTGACACGCAGGAGGAGTTCAGCGAGGTCAAGGTCGACCTGCCGGTGGACGCAAACCTGCCGGTCGAGTACCTGCCCGGCGAGCGGCTGCGGCTCGAGGCCTACCGGGCGCTCGCGTCGGCGACGACCGACGAGCGCGTCGACGCGGTGCGCGCGGAACTGCTCGACCGGTACGGGCCGATCCCGCCCCAGGTCGAGAACCTGCTCGCCGTGGCCCGGTTCAAGGTGGCCTGCCGCGCGTACGGCGTCACCGAGGTGTCGCTGCAGGGCACCAACGTGCGCTTCTCGCCGCTCGAGCTGCCCGAGTCGGCCCAGCTGCGGCTCAAGCGGCTCTACGACCGCTCGCTGTACAAGCAGGCGGTGGGGACGATGTCGGTGCCGCGTCCGAAGGGGGTCGTGAAGCCCGACGGATCCTTCGCCGAGGCGAAGTTCGGCGGCGAGCCGCTGCGCGACATCCCGCTGCTGACCTGGTGCGTCCAGGTGCTCGAGCAGGTGACCGGCGGCGTCCCCGCGGCCGTCTGACCAGATCGCCCTGCAAGATCGACACCCGCCTGAACCGGGAGGGGCCGGTCCGGACGGGTGTCGATCACGGGTTGTTCCGTGCCGGGTCATGCGCGTCTGGCATTGTGATGGCGTGCACTCGCGCCCGCTCGCCGTCGCCCTCGCCGGCGTCATCGCCTGCTTCGGACTCACCTCGTGCCGCACCAATGTCGGTGTCGCAGCACGCGTGGACGGGCACACGATCAGCGAGTCGGCCCTCGACGGTTACCTCACCGCCGAGGGTCCGGACGCGGCGACGCTCGCGCAGGCGCAGCAGTCGGGCGGCTCGGTGCAGCCCAAGACGCTCGCGCTGCAGTTCCTGCTCGGCGAACAGGTGTACGCGGCGGCGCTGCGCTCGACGCCCGGTGGTGTGCCGAGCGACAGCGAGCTGGCCAAGCTGCACGACGAGGCGGCGCAGCGGCTGCTGCAGGCGCAGGCGACCGGGTCGACGCTCGATGCGGAGTTCAGCCAGCAGCTGGTGAAGTTCGGGCTGAAGGCGAGCCTGCTCAAGGTCATCCTGCGGCAGGCCGAGCTCGCCGACGCGTACGTCAACCGCGAGAAGATCGGGTCGGCGCAGGAGCTCACCAGCAAGGTCGCCGCGCTGAAGATCCCGGTGACGGTGAACCCCCGCTACGGCACCTGGCAGGCGACCACCCTGCAACTCGACAGCGCGCCGACCGCCGGGCTGCCGTCGTACCTGCGGGCGGCCTCGGCGTCGGCGGCGCCCGCGGGGCAGTAATGCCCGTGCCGGAGCTCGAGCGCGCGGTCGAGATCATGGACCGGCTGCGGTCGCCCGGCGGGTGTCCGTGGGACGCCGAGCAGACGCACGAGTCGCTGACGCGGTACCTCATCGAGGAGGCCTACGAGGTCGTCGAGGCGATCGAGACCGGCGACCTGCACCTGCTGCGCGAGGAGCTCGGCGACCTGCTGCTGCAGGTGCTGTTCCATGCCCGGATCGCGCAGGAGCGTCCGGACGGGTTCTCGATCGAGGACGTCGCGGGCGACCTCGCCGACAAGCTGGTGCGCCGGCATCCGCACGTCTTCGCCGGTGCCGAGGCCGGGTCGGCCGACGACCTGAACGAAGCGTGGGAGCGGAACAAGGTCGTCGAGAAGCAGCGCACGTCGGCGGTCGACGGCGTGCCCGTCGCCCAGCCCGCGCTCGCGCTCGCCGGCAAGCTCGTCTCGCGCGCCCGGCGGGCCGGTCTGGCGGTCGAGCCGCCGGCCGGGGAAGAGATCGGTGCACGGTTGTTCGCCGTGGTCGAGGACGCCGTGGCCGCCGGTGTCGACCCCGAGACGGCGCTGCGGCGGGCGGCGCTCGAGTACCGCCGGCGCATCACCGCCGCCGAGTCGCGGACATGAGAAGACCCAGCCGGTCGCATGGGGGTGACGACCGGCTGGGCACCACCGACAGTAATGGTCACTCGACGCGGGGACAACACGGGTTGACGGTGTGTCACGGGCGGTCCCACTCCGGTCTCAGGCGGCTCAACGGGCGTTGCGCCCGCGTCCGGTGCTCGTCGGCGGGGCGGTCCGGTGATCGGCCCCGGCCCGGTTAGGGTTTGCCCAGCACATGCACGACCGCAGCCGCACCACCGCAGAGCAGAGCAGGAGGGCCGTCGTGGCCACCATCGAGGACGTCACCGCCCGCGAGATCCTCGACTCGCGGGGCAACCCGACCGTCGAGGTCGAGGTGGTGCTCGACGACGGGTCGTTCGCCCGCGCGGCGGTGCCGAGCGGTGCGTCCACCGGCGCCTACGAGGCGGTCGAGCTGCGCGACGGCGACGCCCGCTACGGCGGCAAGGGCGTGCAGAAGGCGGTCGCCGCGGTGCAGGACAGCATCGCGCCCGAGATCCTCGGCATCGACGCCACCGAGCAGCGCATCCTCGACCAGGTGCTGCGCGACCTCGACGGGTCGCCGGACAAGAGCACGCTCGGCGCGAACGCCATCCTCGGCGTCTCGCTCGCGGTGGCCAAGGCCGCCGCCGAGTCGGCGAGCCTGCCGCTCTACCGCTACGTGGGCGGGCCGAACGCCTACCTGCTGCCGGTGCCGATGATGAACATCCTCAACGGCGGCGCCCACGCCGACTCGAACGTCGACGTGCAGGAGTTCATGATCGCCCCGATCGGGCCGCCGACCTTCGCCGACGCCCTGCGCACCGGCGCCGAGGTCTACCACGCGCTGAAGTCGGTGCTGAAGCAGCGCGGCCTGTCGACCGGCCTCGGCGACGAGGGCGGCTTCGCGCCGAACCTCGACAGCAACGCCGCGGCGCTCGACCTCATCGGCGAGGCGATCCGCCTGGCCGGGCTCGAGCCGGGCCGCGACGTCGTCTTCGCCCTCGACGTGGCGGCGACGGAGTTCTACCGCGACGGCGCGTACCGGTTCGAGGGCGCGGCGAAGACGTCCGAGCAGATGATCGAGTACTACACGTCCCTCATCGACAACTACCCGATCGTCTCGATCGAGGACCCGCTCGCCGAGGACGACTGGCCCGCCTGGATCGAGCTCACCACGCAGCTGGACGACCGGGTGCAGCTCGTCGGCGACGACCTGTTCGTCACCAACCCCGAGCGGCTGGCGCGCGGCATCGAGCAGGGGGCGGCGAACGGGCTGCTGGTGAAGGTGAACCAGATCGGCACGCTGAGCGAGACGCTCGACGCCGTCGACCTCGCGCACCGTCACGGCTACCGCTGCATGATGAGCCACCGCTCGGGCGAGACCGAGGACACGACCATCGCCGACCTCGCCGTCGCCACCAACTGCGGCCAGATCAAGACCGGCGCGCCGGCGCGCAGCGAGCGGGTGGCGAAGTACAACCAGCTGCTGCGCATCGAGGAGGAGCTCGACGACGCCGCGCGGTACGCCGGCGCCGCCGCCTTCCCGCGGTTCGTCGCGGGCGACGACGCACCGGAGGCCTGATCGTGGCGTGGCGCGAGAGCGCCGGTCGGGCCCGCCCGGTCGTCACCGGCCGGGCGCTCGTGCTCGGCGGCGTCGTCGTGCTGCTCGTGGTGCTGCTGGCCTCGCCGCTGCACCGGTACCTCGCCAGCCGCGGCGAGGTGGCGGCCGCCGGGCGCCAGCTGCACGACGACCAGCGGGAGCTGTCGGCCCTCACCCGCCAGAAGGCGCGGTGGAACGACCCGGGCTACATCCAGCAGCAGGCGCGGGAGCGGCTGCAGTTCGCGATGCCGGGCGACACCGTCTACGTCGTCGTCGACAAGGGCGCGAAGACCGACATCGAGAAGACGGCCGGCACCGGCACGGCGCAGGCGGCGAAGGGCACGACCTGGAACGCCCGGCTGTGGAACTCGATCGACGCCGCGTCCAAGTGACGTCGCGTCGTCCGTCGTGACCGACGAGCTGCCCGCTGCGCTGCGCGCGGTCGTCGCCGCACAGCTCGGCCGCGAGCCGAGGGCGATGCGCGCCGTCGCGCACGAGTGCCCGTGCGGGCTGCCCGACGTCGTCGAGACCTCGCCGCGGCTGCCCGACGGCACGCCGTTCCCGACGCTGTACTACCTCACCTGCCCGCGCGCGGCCTCGGCGATCGGCCGGCTCGAGGGCTCGGGGCTGATGAGCGAGATGACCGACCGGTTGCGCACCGATCCCGCGTTGGCCGACGCCTACCGGGCCGCGCACGAGGCGTACCTCGCCCGGCGCGAGTCGATCGCGCACGTGGACGAGATCGCGGGCGTCTCGGCCGGCGGCATGCCGAACCGGGTGAAGTGCCTGCACGTGCTCGTCGGCCACGCCCTGGCGGCGGGGCCGGGCGTCAACCCGCTCGGCGACGAGGCGCTCGCGCTGCTGCCCGAGTGGTGGGCGGCGGGGCCGTGTGTCGCGGCGCCCGATGGTGGGACGTCGGACGCGGCCGACCCCGGGGCGTCCGTAGATTCGTCGGGGTGAGCTCCCCGCACCGCGCCGCCGGCATCGACTGCGGCACCAACTCGATCCGCCTGCTCGTCGCGGACATCCGCGACGACGGCGCGCTCGTCGACGTGCACCGCGAGATGCGGGTGGTGCGGCTCGGCCAGGGCGTCGACCGCACCGGCCGGCTCGCGCCGGAGGCGATCGAGCGCACCCGCGCCGCGCTGGTCGACTACGCGGCGCTCATCACCGAGCTCGGCGCGCCGCCGGTGCGCATGGTCGCGACCAGCGCGACGCGCGACGCGGCGAACCGCGGCGCCTTCGTCGCGATGGTGCGCGACGTGCTCGGCGTCGACCCGGAGGTGATCACCGGGACGGAGGAGGCGGCGTTGTCCTTCGCGGGCGCCGTCGCCGGACTGCCCGGTGTCAGGGGGCCGCTGCTGGTGGCCGACATCGGCGGTGGCTCGACCGAACTCGTGCGCGGTGATGCGGCCGGCGGTGCCGAGCTGCTCGCCCACAGCATGGACGTCGGCTGCGTGCGCATGACCGAGCGGCACCTGCACGACGACCCACCGACCGCCGCCCAGGTCGAGGCCGTGGTCGAGGACGTTCGCTCGGCGCTGGCGGCCGCGGCGAAGGACGTGCCGCTGCAGGACGGCGCCGCGCTGGTCGGTGTCGCCGGCACGGTCACCACGATCACCGCGCTCGCGCTCGACCTGCCGGCCTACGACCCCGACCGCATCCACGGCTCGCGGATCAGCGCGGCCGACGTCGACGCGGTCACCGAGCGCTTACTGGCCATGACGCGCGCTGAACGTGCCGCGCTGCCGGTGATGCATCCCGGACGCGTCGACGTGATCGGCGGCGGCGCGCTCGTGCTGCGCACCCTCGTCCGCGAGACCGGCGCCGCCGAGGTGATCACCAGCGAGCACGACATCCTGGACGGGATCGTGCTCAGCGTCCTGCGCTGAGCCCCCTCGGCCTCCAGCTGATCTTGATGCGTCCGCCGGGGCGTGACCCGGCCACGGCATCCGGGTCAGGCGGGGGCAGGGGCGGCGGTGGTGTCGCCGGCGGCGCGGGCGGTCTCGCCGACGGACTTCGCGAGCTGCTTCTGCAGCTTCTTCTCGCGCCGGGTCGGCTTCGGCGGCGGCGGCTCGCTGCCGGTGATCGCGCGGAAGCCGGCCTCGGCGACACGGCGGGTGACGATCTCGGTCGCGGCGAGGCCGGCCGCCGACAGGGCGGCCCAGGCCAGCGCGTCCGACCACTTGGCGCTGCGGTCGGCGACCAGCTTGGGCGGGTCCTCCGGGTGCGCGGCGAACCAGGTCTTCTCGACGGCGCGCTGCACGACGATCCCGACCGGGATGCCGATCAGGGTCGTCAACAACCGCATGGTCACGCGGGATCCGGCCTGTGCCACGAGCGCCTCCGTCAGTCCTGCCTGCGACTCACCCTAGCCACCTGCCAAGCTGGCCCGCGTGAGTGTGCCGCCGGGATCGGGCTGGCCGGGCGACCGGGCCACGCCGCGCACGCCGGTCGCGCGCTCGGCCGAGGACGTCGCCCGCCTGGTCATGACCACGCGGTCGCTCGACCAGCTCAGCGCGCGCTCGACGGTCTGCCGCGCCTGCCCGCGGCTGGTCGCCTGGCGCGAGGAGGTCGCCCGCGAGAAGCGCCGCGCCTACCTCGGCGACACCTACTGGGGGCGCCCCGTCGCCGGTTTCGGTGACGAGCACCCCCGTGTCCTGATCGTCGGGCTGGCCCCCGCCGCGCACGGCGCGAACCGCACCGGCCGCATGTTCACCGGCGACCGCAGCGGCGACTGGCTGTACGCGGCGCTCCATCGGGTGGGCCTGGCGAACCAGCCGACCTCGGTGCACGCCGACGACGGACTCACCCTGCGCGGCGCCCGGATCACCGCGCCGGTGCGGTGCGCGCCACCGGCCAACCAGCCGACGCCCTACGAGCGGGACACCTGTCGGATGTGGCTGGCCCGCGAGCTGCAACTGGTGTGGAGCGACGTGCGCGCGATCGTCGTGCTCGGCGGCATCGGCTGGGGCGCGTTGTGGCCGGCGCTCAGGGCTGCCGGCCTCCCCACGGTGTCGCCGGTGCCGAAGTTCGGCCACGGCGCCGAGGCGAACGTCGACGGACGCACGGTGCTCGGCTGCTACCACGTCAGCCAGCAGAACACCTTCACCGGCAAGCTCACCGAGGCCATGCTGGACGCCGTGCTCGGCCGCGCCCGCGACCTCGCCGCCCTCTGAGGAGCCGCATGTTCACCGACAGCTCGGCCTACGAACGGTTCATGGGGCGCTGGAGCCGTCGGCTCGCGCCGCTCGTCGTCGACTTCGCCGGTGCGCAGGACGGCGAGACCCTGCTCGACGTCGGCTGCGGCACCGGCTCGCTGACCTCGGCGCTGGTCGAGGCGAACCCGTCCGGGCGGGTGCTGGGCGTCGATCCGTCCGAGGACTTCGTGCGGCTCGCGACCGAGCGGGTGCCCGCGGCCGACATCCGGGTCGGTGACGCGATGGCGCTGCCCGTGCCCGACGGCACCGTCGACCGCGCCATCGCCGCCCTGGTGATCAACTTCGTGCCGTCCCCGGCGGGCGCGCTGGCGGAGATGGCCCGCGTGGTGCGTCCGGACGGCGTCGTCGCGGCAGCACTGTGGGACTACGACGGCGGCATGCAGATGCTCACCCACCTGTGGGACGCCGTGCGCGAGCTGTTCGGCGACGCGCGGCCGGCGGCGTCCGAGCACGCCGTCCTGTGTCACCGCGGCCGGCTCGCCGAGCTGTGGCGGGCGGGCGGCCTGGTCGACGTCGACGAGCGGCCGCTCGAGTTCGGGTGCCCGTTCGAGTCATTCGACGACTTCTGGGAGCCGTTCCTGTTGCGCGTCGGGCCACCCGGCACCTACATCGCGGCACTGTCGGACGCCGGCCGCGACCGGCTGCGGGCGGCGCTGCACGACCGGCTGGGCGACGGACCGTTCGAACTCACGGCGCGAGCCCTGGCGGTGCGGGGCGTACGGCGCTGAGTGTCGGATGCGCGGGCGGGTGCGGCGGGCAGCAGCCCCACGCACGGCCGTGCCGTCGGCAGACGTCGATCAGCCGGTGAGGGCGGCGCGCACCTCGTCCGGCAGCGGGGTGGGCCGGTCGTCCTCGCCGACCAGCACGTAGGTGGTCGTGACGCGGCAGCACTCGCCGGCGTCCGTGCGGATCACGAAGTGCATGTCGAAGCTGCTGGTACCGAGGCGTTCGCACGAGGCATGGACCGCGACGACGTCGCCCCACCGGGCCGAGCCGCTCCACCGCAGGTGCGAGTCGACGAGCATCACCCGCTCGGCGACGGCGAGGATGCCGCGCTGCGCGCAGAACGCCCCCACCGCCTCGTCGCAGTAGAGCAGGTAGTGGGCGTTGAAGACGACGCCCTGCTGGTCGGCCTCCGCGTAGCGGACGGGGGCCGACCAGGTCGGGCCGGTCGGGCCGCTGCGGACGGGATCGGTCGCCATGGTCTGCAGTCTGGCAGTCACACTGGTCGCGCGCCCCCGTAGCCCAATGGCAGAGGCAGACCCCTTAAAAGGGTCGCAGTGTCGGTTCGAGTCCGACCGGGGGTACCGAGAGACCCCTCGGCGGGACCATGCCGAGGTCGCGGCGTGGGCCCCGTCGGGGGCCTCGCGATCAGCGGTGGGCGCGGGACGCGCGCGCGGCCGAGCAGCGGACGCACGTGCGGGTCGCCGGCAGCGCGGCCAGGCGCTCGGCGCCGATGGGGCCGCCGCACTCGGTGCTGCGGCCGTAGTCGCCGGCGCCGAGCCGCTCGATCGCGGCGTCCAGGTCGGTCAGCTTCTGCTGCGCGCGGGTGCGCGCCGCCGCCAGCTGCTCGCGTTCGAAGGCGACGGTGGCGCCCTCGGGATCGTGCTCGTCGTCGATGTTGCTGCCGGCCGCGGCGTCGGCCACCGCGGCCAACTCGGCGGTCATCGCGTCGATCCGGCGGGTGAGGTCGTCGCGTTCGGACAGCAGCGCCGACCGCGTCTCGAGCTCGTCGCTCACGCAGGCAGCACGGACTGGATCGCCTCGCGCACCTCGGGGGCGTCCGGGGTGGTCTGCGGCGCGAAGCGCGCGACGACGCGGCCGTCCGGCGCGAGGACGAACTTCTCGAAGTTCCAGCGGATGTCGCCGTCGTGGCCCTCGGCGTCGGCGGTCTCGGTGAGGCGGGCGTAGATCGCGTCGCGGCCGGGCCCGTTCACCTCGATCTTGGACGAGAGGGGGAAGGTCACGCCGTAGGTGGCCGAGCAGAACTCGGCGATCTGCTCGGCGGTACCCGGCTCCTGACCACCGAACTGGTTGCACGGGAACCCGAGCACGGTGAAGCCGCGGCCGCCCAACTCCTCCTGCAGCTGCTCGAGCTGGGTGTACTGCGGGGTGAGGCCGCAGCGGCTGGCGACGTTCACGACGAGCGCGGCGCGGCCGTCGAGCAGCCGGCCGAGCGTCGTGTGCTCGCCCTGGAGGGTGGTCAGATCGGCGTCGAGGAGGTCGCTCATGCTGACGCCAACCCGAGCTGCGACCGCCTGATTCCCGGAACGGAAGGGCTGTCCGCGGGCACCTGTCGCGCCACGTCCTACGATCTCGTCTTGATGAGGACGAGCCTGCTGCGTCTGCGACGGCGCGTCGTGGCCCTGGCCCTACGACTGGGATCGTTCGTCGCGAGCGTGCGCTGGATCCTGCTCAGCCTCGTGCTGGCCACGGTCGGGGTGGTGGGTGTCTACGTCGCCATCCCGCTCGCGCTGAACCTCGCGCTCGCGGTCGTCTCGGCGGTGCTGGCACTGCTCGAGATCCGTGCGTTCCGTGCTCGACAGGCCGAGACACAGTTCCAACCACGGACGACCGACACCTTCGAGGATGTCCGCACGGCGCTCGCCGGCTGCCCGCGATTCGAGTTCTTCGACTACGTCGGGGGGACGTTCGTGTACGACAGGGTGGCGTCGACGTGGATCGACGACCCCTCGACCGAGGCGGCCGTCCGGTCTGTCGACTACGTCCTGCCGGCTGAGCTCCGCGAAGCCGGTCGGTTGTTCCAACGCCGGCGTGTGTCGGGGAACGCGCATGCCTACAACGACGTGGTCCTGGGCCTCGACACCGACGTGGGCTACGGCTCGGACGCGCCTCCGAAGGTGCTGACCGTCGTGGCTGGTCGGTACTGGGACTACCTCGCGTCCGACACCTTCGCGATGCACGAGGTCGTGGTGCGAGGTCACCGCCGCACCGACCTGGGGCGCCCGCTGGTCTTCGACCGCGATGGGCGGCCGCGTGACTTCGCGTCGAGTTGGTTGTTCAACGGCATCGGGCTGTCCGTGCTCGCGATCACCACCGACGGCCGCTTCGTGGTCGTCACCCAGTCGCTCAACAACGACAGCTCACAGGGTCTCTTCGCGCCGACCGGATCCGGTGCTGCCGAGCCGAAGGACTTCCGCGGCGCCGCGGTGCTGCCCGCGCGCGACCTGTTCCGCAACGGCGCCCTGCGTGAGGCCGCCGAGGAGTCCGGCATCGGCGAGCACGAGGTCGCGTCGACCGCTGTGCTCGGCTTCGGTCGCTGGTTGCAGAAGTCGGCGGCGCCTGAGGTGCTGCTCGTCGCCCTGCTCAGCATCGACTCGCACGAGGTGCGACGCCGGGCGGTGCCGGCGCTCGACCGGCCCTACACCGTCACCGCCGAACCCGAGCGCTTCATCGGACCGCCGTCGAGCTGGCGAGCGGACGATCTGTCGACGATGGTCGAACGCCGGTTGCTCGATGCGATGTCGCTGCCGCTCGGCGCCTCGTTGAGCTTGCTGGCCCGCGCAGTCGGTCAGGGGCACGACCCGGTCGCCGCCGAGGTGCTGCGGCGGTGCGGGTGACCGCGAGCGGGCGGCGCGGACTGCGGTCGCCCGATCAACCCGCGATCCCCAGGACCAGCGGGTACACGGCCGCCGCACCGGCCTGCCGCAGCTGCCGCGCGACGACGGTGAGCGTCCATCCCGAGTCGGTGAGGTCGTCGACGAGCAGCACCGACCGCCCGTCGACGGCGGCGGCGATGTCGTCGGGCAGGGGATAGGCGTTCCAGACGTCCCGCAGCCGGAGCGCGCTATTCGAGCGACCCTCGGCGGATGCCCCGCGGTGCGGCACGACGCCGAGATCCTCGAGCCGCCCGAGCCCGGCGAGGCGGGCCGCCAGCGAGCCGATCAGCTGCGGCCGCCGGTGCGAGCCGACGGCGACGACGCACGACGGCCGCTGCTGCCACCCCCACGCCGCGAGCACCTTGACCGCTGCCTGGACGAGCGCGTCGGAGACCGGCGCATCGGGCACCCCTGTGCCGAGCGCCGCGCGCACCGCCGGCCCGAAGCCGAGATCGGTCATCCGCGCGACGGCGCGGCCGGCCTCGGCCTGCTCGCCGGGCGGGATCTTGCCGCGCAGGTCGACGCCGAGATTGCGCATGGCGCTCGGCCACATCCGGCGCGGGTCGAACGGCACACCGGGGACCGCGAGCCGCTCGACCGCCGCCTCGACCGCGCCGCCGCCGACCTCGAGCGGCAGGTGGAGGGCCCCGCAGTTGTCGCACCGGCCGCAGTCGGCCGCCTCCGGGTCGTCCAGCGCCTCGCGCAGGAACCGCAGCCGGCAGCGATCGGTGGCGAGGTAGTCACGCATCGCCTGCTGCTCGTCGCGCCGCACCTGTGCCACCCGCTCGTACCGGTCGGCGTCGTAGACCCACGGCTCACCGGTGGCGACCCAGCCGCCGCGCACCCGCTTCGCCGCGCCGTCGACGTCGAGCACCTTGAGCATCGCCTCGAGCCGCGACCGCGAGAGGTCGACGTGCGTCTCGAGCTCGGCCGTCGAGATCGGGGTCTCGTTCAGCGCGTGCAGCGCCGTGCGCACCTGCGTCTCGGACGGGAAGCCCACCGAGTCGAAGTACGCCCACACCGCTTCGTCCTCGCTGCCGGGCAGCAGCACGACCTCGGCCGAATCGACACCGCGGCCCGCGCGGCCGACCTGCTGGTAGTAC
>NZ_JBQCEE010000368.1:0-2647 GCF_051960575.1 Jatrophihabitans sp. | reverse complement strand
TGAGCGCCTTGCCCGCGAAGTGGTCGGTCCACAGCAACCACGCCCACCGGTGCGGACGACCGGTGTCGGCGTCCGTGCCGATGACGTAGGTGACGGCGACGAGCACGAGCACGAGCACCCACGGCGGCATCGCCGTCAGGGTGATGGTCAGCAGTGCCAGTCCCAGCAGGGCCAGCCCGTTGAGGGTGATCTCCAGCGCCAGCCGGTCGGGGTGCACCGTGCCCGCGACGGCGTCGCCCACGACGACGAGCAGGGCGGCGCAGACCATCAGGTGCACCACCCGGGCCGACCGCAGCACGCCGCGGCTGAGCCACTCGACCTCGCTGACGTTGCGGGCCAGTCCTGGACCGACGGCGATCACCACGGTCAGGCCGATCACCGCCGGGAGCCGCAGCCGCTGATCCCCGTCGGACAGCAGCAGCGGGATCGTCCGCGGCGCGAGTGCGCAGAGCAGCACCAGCGCCGGGCCGACGAGCAGCGCGGTGATCCACACCCCGCGGGCGCGCCCGTAGAGCCCGATCACCCGACGCCAGTCGAGCACCTCGCCGCTGGTCACGACACCGGAGCCGGCATCGCCGACAGCGTGCACGAGTTCGCGGCATCGAGCACCTGCCGCAGCCAGGTCGTCCGCTTCGCGGCCGGCCAGGACTGCACGATCCGGACCTCGGGCACGGCGGCCACGCCGGCGTCAGGAGTGAGGCTCAGCAGCACGAGGTCGGCCGCGACCTGCAGGTCGCCGATCGTGGTGGCGAGGTCCTCGGACGCGTGCAGGTCGAGGCAGCGGCGGTCGATGATCAGATACGGCAGCGTGGCTTCGAGCTGATCGACCCTGCTGTCGAGGCCGTCGGCCTGCAGCACCATCGGCCGATCGGTACCGCCCGGGGTGTAGGCACCGGGTGTCGCCCCCGCCGGCACGACGACCAGTCGTGTCGGCAGCCGCGTCGCGCCCGCGGCGCGCTCGACGCCGATCGTGTCGGACGCCAGCGCGGTGAGCGTCGCGCGCAGCTGTTCGGCGTCCGCGGGCAGGCAGACCGCCGGCGCCGCCGACGCGTGCGAGCACCGCACGGCGACGGTCGTCGGCACGGTGAAGCGTTCCTGATCGGTGGACGCGAAGAACAGGACCGACGGCACCAGCAGGGCGACGCCGGCGAGTCCCGCGGTGAGCGCCGCCGCGTCCGGGCGGCGCCGTGTGATGGCGAGCGCCGCGACGGTGGCACCGACCAGCAGCACACCGACACCGGCGGCGATGTGCGCCAGGTCGAACGACGTGCGGGCGTGCAGGCCGACGAGGTTGGCCGTCGCGCCACCGAACTTGACCAGGGCGCGCGGCAGCACCGACACGGCGGGCAGTTGCACGACGAAGGCGAGCACGCCGATCACCGGTGCGGTGTACGGGGTGGGCAGCAGGAACCCGACGGTGGCACCGAGCGCGATGAAGCCCGCGAGCACGAAGAACTGCGGCAGGAAGTGGGCGGCGCTCCCGGCGACATGCGTGCCGAGGGAGGCGGTGTCGAGCACGGCGACGAGCACCGCGAGTGCCTGGGCCGAGAGCAGCAGGGTCAGTTCGCCGAGGAACACCGGCCACACCGCCCGCAGGCCGCGGCCCATCCTCGTCGCGTCCTGCATGTGCTTGACCTGGAAGCGCGCGTGCCAGGCCGCGATGGCGGCCGCGATCGGCCCGGTGAGGATGACGGTGCCCGCCGTCCAGTCCGCGGTCCAGAGCCAGTACCCGCGGAACTGCCCGTGGCGGCTGAAGATGAACGCCAGGCTCGCGGCGAGGAACAGCGGCCACACGTAGCGGGTCGGCTGCCGACGGACGTAGGCGATCACGACTCGTCCGGACCCATCATTGCGATCAGCGCCGCCTCGACCGAGGGTCGGACGCCGGTCGCGAGCAGCGATCCGCCGCGGTCGGTCAGCTCGTCGACCGTGCCGTCGAAGACCTTGTGCGTGCCGTTGAGGACGATGATCTGCTGGGCGATCGGGCCGACGTCCTCGAGCAGGTGCGAGGCGACGATCACGAGGCGGTCCTGGCCCAGCTCGCGGATGAGGTCGCGGAACCGCACGCGCTGCACCGGGTCGAGCCCGGCGGTCGGCTCGTCGAGCAGCAGCACGTCGGGCTCGGCGGCCAGCGCGCCGGCCAGGGCCACGCGCCGGAACATGCCGCCCGAGAGCTTCGAGGTGCGCGTGCGCGCGTGCTTCGTCATCCCGACGCGGGCGAGTGCGGCATCGGCGGCGACGGGCACCCGGCGCCGGGGGACACCGGCGAGCGCCGCCAGGTACTGCACGTACGCGTCCGCCCGCAGCAGCGGCGTCGCGCTCGGGGACTGCGGCAGGTAGCCGATCGACGCCGCGCCGCCGTCGCCGCCGCCGGTCGTCACCCGCCCCTGGTCCGGACGCAGCACCCCGGCCAGCAGGCGCAGCAGCGTGGTCTTGCCCGCCCCGTTCGCGCCCACCAGCCCGATCACGCCGTCCGCGGCGGTGAACGAGACGTCGTCCAGCACCTGCGTCGCGCCGTAGCGGAACGACAGATCCTCGACCGCCAGCTTCACACCGGTCATGCCCACCCTGTTCTCGTCGAGGGGGTCCCCCCCCGGGGTGCCCCGGGGGGGCCCCCGCCGCGCAGGCGAGCCCGCGCAGCGGGAGC
>NZ_JBQCEE010000367.1:0-7982 GCF_051960575.1 Jatrophihabitans sp. | reverse complement strand
CCGCCAAGATACAACAAAAACACCACAACCCCCCCTCCCTCCCCCCCTCCTCGGTTGTGTGTTGTTTGTTGTCCCCCCCCCCCCGGGGGCTTGCCCACCCCCGGCCCGCCCGCACGAGGGGTGCGCGCGCCGAGCGCCTGGTGCCGCCGGCCGCGCTGGTCGCCACCACGGCGGTGGTCGGCGCGGCCCGTGTGGCCGGTGCCGCGCTGCCGACCTGGCTCGGGCCGACGGTGCTGCTGACCGGGCTGCTGCTCGGCCTGCCGCACGGCGCGCTCGACGTCGACCTGCTGGTGCGCCGCACCGGACGAGGCCACGGGCGCACCGCCGTCGCCGGCCTGGCCTACGTCGCCGCGGCCGGCGCGGCGCTGGCCTGCTGGTACGCCGTGCCGACGGCGGCGCTGGTGGGTCTGCTGGTGCTCGCCGTCGTCCACTTCGGGCTCACCGACCTGGCCGGGCTGCACCGGCGCGATGACACCCGGCCGGTGCCGGTGCCGGCCGCAGCCGTGCTCGCGTCCGGCGGTCTGCCCGTCGTGCTGCCCTTCGCGCTGCACGGTGCCCGCACGACCGCGCTGCTCGACCGGCTCAGCGGCGGCCATGCGGGTGCGGTGCTCGGCCTCGCGCACGCCGCTCTGCCGGTGGTCGTGGCCGCGGCGGTCGTCTCGGTCGGGCTGGGCCTGACGCTCGACCGCACCGATCTCGCCGTCGACGTCGCGGTGCTCGGCGTCGCGTTCGCAGTGCTGCCGCCGCTCATCGCCTTCGGCGTCTACTTCGGCCTCTGGCACGCGCTGCGGCAGACCCTCGCGCTCGTCGCCGACGAGGCGGCGGCGCGGCCGGTGTCCTCGCTCGCGCGGCGGGCGGCGCTGCCGACGCTTGCGGCCCTGGTCCTCGTCCTCGTCCTCGCCGTGGCGAGCCGGCTCTCGCTGACGGCCGGCGACCTCGCTCTGCTGCTCGCGATCACCGTGCCGCACTCGGCCGTCAGCGCCTGGCTCGACCGTGCCCACCACTCGGCAGGTGATCAGCGGCGGAACTCCTCCACCGGCGTGAACTCCGCGGCGCGGCCGCCGGTCTCGTTGCGGTACCAGCGCTCGCGACGGGCACGCTGGACGCGGTCGGCGACGTCGTCGAGCGGCGGTACCAACCGTCGTGCCGTCTCGAGGGTGAGATTGACCGGCAGCCGCAGCAGCGGGTGCAGCACCCACGGGAAGCGGCGCGGCATGCGGTGCCGCGCGTAGGTCCACGGGAAGAGCCAGTAGCCGGTGTAGCCGATCTGGACGCGGTGGTTCACCTCGTCGCGCAACCGCTTGCGCCACGGTGACCCGGGCTTCGGCGCGAACGCCGGCAGGTACGACTCGACCAGCTCGGCGCCGTCCGCACCGGCCGTGTGCGCCCGCTTCACGAACGCCGCATACATCAGCTGCACCGCCTCGCGCACGTCGCGGGGGTACCAGCCGGGCTGCACGCCGAGCAGGTGACCGACGTAGCGCCAGAACTGCAGCGTCGCCTCGATCTCGCGGATCGTCGTCTGGAAGCCGACGGTCCACAGCCCCACGGCGGGCACGATCGAACCGCCCATGAGGGTGAGCGTGGCGTCGCCGATCGAGATCGGCACACCCCAGGCGTCCAGGTTCCACTCGGGGCGCTGCAGCAGCTTGCGGCGGATGAAGACGTGCATGACGCGCACCCGCATCGCGGTGGCCCGGCCGCGTCCGCCCAGGTCGAGGCCGCCGGGGTCGGTGACGTCGATCCAGAACCGCACCGTCTCGAGCTGCCGCTTGTGCGCCGCCTCGCCGGCGTAGCCACCGGCGTACGAGAGCGGCTTGGCGATCGAGCTCTCCGAGTACATCTCGAGCGTCGTGGTGGTGGCGAAGCTGAACGCTGCCGTGCCCCATCGCCGGAAGACGCGCGCGCCGAGTGCGACCTGCTCGGCGTCGTACCAGTCCGGCAGCGTCTCGAACTCGGCGAACAGGCGCCGCATCGACTCGGGCGCCTCGGGCACCGCGTCGATGCCGTGCTCGAGCGCGCGGTCGAGCATCGCCCGGCCGGTCTTCGGCCCCGGCCCGTGCAGGTAGACGTCGTCGACGAACGCCTCGGCGACCGGGTCGGCGTCGTAGTAGGCCGCCGCGAAGCGCTGCACCAGCTCGTCCGGCGGCTGCGGGTCGAAGCGGAACACGGTGCGGAACAGCCGCCGTGCCCGCTGCACCCGTGGGTCGTCCACGTGCTCCCAGTAGCGGAACTCCGTCGGCACGCGGGTGCCCGCACCCTCGACGTCGATCCGCGCGGCAGCCTTGGTCATGCCCAGAACCTAGAACCAGCAGGCCCGCTTGTCCCCCGGGGCAGGCGTCCTGCGCCCCGCTGGACGACCGGGGCGGGGGACAAGCGGTCGTTCAGACGCCCACCGCGGACGCGATGCGCCGGGCGCCGGCCACGAGGATCGGGCCGATGCGCGAGCCGGGGGAGCGGCCGAGGCGTTCGATCGGGCCGCTGACCGAGACGGCGGCGAGCAGGCGAACGTCGGCGGCGAGCACCGGCGCGGACACCGACGCGACACCCGCCTCGCGCTGCGCGATCGACTGCGCCCAGCCGCGGCGGCGCACCTCGGCCAGCGTGCGGTCGGTGAAGGCGGCGCCGTCGAGCAGGCCGTCGAGTGTCGCGGGGTCGCTGAACGCGCAGATGACCTGGGCACCCGAGCCCGCGGTGAGCGGCAGCCGCGTGCCCACCGGCACGGTGGTGCGCAGCCCGTGCGTGCGCTCGGCGGCGGCGATGCAGACCCGCTCGTTGCCGTCGCGGCGGTACAGCTGCGCCGACTCGCCGCTCTCATCCCGCACCCAGGCCAGCACCGCACCGGCGGCGACGACCAGCGGGTCGGGCAGCGCTGCGGCGAGCTCGCCGACGCGGGGGCCGAGCAGGAAGCGCCCCTCGGCGTCGCGGGTCAGCAGCCGGTGCACCTCGAGCGCCACGGCGAGCCGGTGCGCCGTCGCGCGGGGCAGGTCGGTCGCGTCCACCAGGTCTGCGAGCGTGCGCGGGGCCGCTGCTGCGGCCGCGAGGATGGCGACGGACTTGTCGACGACGCCGATGCCGCTCGACCGCACTTGGTCGACGGCGTCAGGGTTGCTAGGCTGTCCCACACAGCGATACTACGATCTCACTCAATGAGATGGCAATCTCGCAACACCGGTACGAGCGCAGCGAACGGACGGCGGACATGGGCAGGACACTGGCCGAGAAACTCTGGGACAGCCACGTGGTGCGATCCGCACCCGGCGAGCCCGACCTCATCTACATCGACCTGCACCTCATCCACGAGGTGACCAGCCCGCAGGCGTTCGACGGCCTGCGCCTCGCGGGCCGGCAGGTGCACCGTCCCGACCTCACACTGGCCACCGAGGACCACAACACCCCGACCGACTACCGGCTGCCGCTCGTCGGCACCGAGTCGATCACCGACCCGGTGAGCCGCACGCAGATCGAGACGCTGCGCAAGAACTGCGCCGAGTTCGGCGTGCGCATCTACCCGATGGGCCACGACAACCAGGGCATCGTGCACGTCATCGGCCCGCAGCTCGGTGTCACCCAGCCGGGCATGACCATCGTGTGCGGCGACTCGCACACCTCGACGCACGGCGCGTTCGGCGCGCTCGCGTTCGGCATCGGCACCTCGCAGGTCGAGCACGTGCTGGCGACGCAGACGCTGCCGCTCGACCGTCCGAAGACCATGGCCGTCACCGTGAACGGCGACCTGCCCGAGGGCGTCACGCCGAAGGACGTCATCCTCGCCGTCATCGCCAAGACCGGCACCGGCGGCGGCCAGGGATACATGGTCGAGTACCGGGGCACGACCTTCGAGCGGATGTCCATGGAGGGCCGCATGACGGTCTGCAACATGAGCATCGAGTGGGGCGCCCGCGCCGGCATGATCGCGCCGGACGAGACCACCTTCGCCTACCTCGAGGGACGCCCGCACGCGCCGCAGGGCGAGCAGTGGGACGCCGCCGTCGAGTACTGGACGAGCCTGCGCACCGACGACGACGCCGAGTTCGACGCCGAGGTCACCCTGGACGCGAGCACGCTGACGCCGTTCGTCACCTGGGGCACGAACCCCGGGCAGGGCGCACCGCTCGGCAGCACCGTGCCCGACCCCGCGTCCTTCGAGGACGCGACCGAGCGTGTCGCCGCCGAGAAGGCGCTGGCGTACATGGGCCTCACCGCCGGCACGCCGCTGCGCGAGCTCAAGGTCGACACCGTCTTCGTCGGCTCGTGCACCAACGGCCGCATCGAGGACCTGCGCGCCGCGGCCGCGATCGTGCAGGGCCGCAAGGTCGCCGACGGCGTGCACATGCTCGTCGTCCCCGGCTCGGTCGCCGTGCGCCGACAGGCCGAGCAGGAGGGCCTCGACCGCATCTTCATCGAGGCCGGCGCCGACTGGCGCCAGGCCGGCTGCTCGATGTGCCTCGGCATGAACCCCGACCAGCTCAAGCCGGGCGAGCGCAGCGCGTCGACGTCCAACCGGAACTTCGAGGGACGGCAGGGCAAGGGCGGCCGCACGCACCTCGTGTCGCCGCTCGTCGCCGCCGCCACCGCGCTCACCGGCCACCTCGCCAGCCCCGCAGATCTCTGAAGGACGCACCCATGGACAAGTTCACCGTGCACACCGGCACCGCGGTGCCGCTGCGGCGCAGCAACGTCGACACCGACCAGATCATCCCGGCGGTGTACCTCAAGCGCGTGACGCGCAGCGGGTTCGAGGACGGCCTGTTCAACGCCTGGCGCACGAACGAACCGGACTTCGTCCTCAACCAGCCGCAGTACGCCGGCGCGACGGTGCTCGTCGCCGGCCCCGACTTCGGCACCGGGTCGTCGCGCGAGCACGCGGTCTGGGCGTTGATGGACTACGGCTTCAAGGCGGTCATCTCGCCGCGCTTCGCCGACATCTTCCGGGGCAACTCGCTCAAGGCCGGGCTGCTCACCGTGGTGCTCGACGAGAAGGTCGTGCAACGGCTCTGGGACGACATCGAGGCCGACCCGACGACCCAGGTGACCGTCGACGTCGTCGAGCGCCAAGTGCGCTGGAGCGGCGAGGTGCACGACTTCGAACTCGACGACTACACGCGCTGGCGGCTCATGGAGGGCCTCGACGACATCGGTCTGACCCTCCGGCACACCGATGAGATCGCCGAGTACGAACAGCACCGCAAGCCGTGGCTCCCGACGGTCGCCGTGTAGCGCAAACCGTTACGCAGTAAGGCTTTCCGCCTCCGGCGGCCCGTCCTCGACGAAGGGATCGGCCGCCGGGGGTGTCGTACGTCCGGCGAGATTTCCCTTGCGACACAAGCCGATTGCGTTGTTGTGCCGCCGTTTCGGCCCTAAGGTCGGCCCACGAGACCGGTCACGAAGACCGGAGACTTGTCCCCAGGAGGACTCGTGCCCAACAAGAGCCAGTTCGTCGAGGCGCTCGCCGAGCGTCTGGACGGCGACAAGAAGCGTGCCGCCGCGGCGCTCGACGCCGTCATCGACACCGTCTACGCGGCGATCGCCAAGGGCGAGCGCGTCGCGATCACCGGCTTCGGCGTCTTCGAGCGTCGTGACCGCGCCGCGCGCATCGCGCGCAACCCCGCCACCGGCGCCAAGGTGAAGGTCAAGAAGACCTCCGTCCCGGCGTTCAAGGCCGGTGCCGAGTTCAAGGCGATCGCCAGCGGTGCCAAGAAGCTCGCGAAGGCCCCCGCCAAGAAGGCCGCCCCGGTCAAGACCGCGGTCGCCAAGGCGAGCACCCGGGTCGCGTCGTCCGGGGCTGCGCCGGCCGCGGTGAAGACGGCGGCCAAGAAGGTCGCGGCGAAGGCCGCACCGACGAAGGCGGCGACCAAGGCCCCGGCCAAGACCGCGGCGAAGGCGCCGGCGAAGACCGCCGCCCGCACCACGGCCGCCAAGGCCCCGGCGAAGACCGCGGCGAAGGCGCCCGCCAAGACCGCAGCGGCGAAGACCACCGCGGCCAAGGCGCCGGCCAAGAAGGCTCCCGCCAAGAAGGCCCCGGCGAAGAAGGCCGCCTCGTCCTGAGCCACGACCGCACCGCCGAGTGGTGGGTTCGCCTGCCGAGTGGTGACTGCCACGTCACCACTCGCGCCACAACCCACCACTCGGCGGGTGCGATCATCTGTGATCAGGTGCGCAGGGCGGTCGGGTCGGCGTAGTAGTCCGCCGCCAGTACTGCGCCCCGGTACAGGCTCAGCACCCAGACCGCACCCTTCCTGGTGTCGGTCAGCCCCACGGTCGGTGCGAACCGGCCGATCAGACCCGGGATCGCATCGCCCTGGCTGCTCACCACGGTGACGCGTCCGGGCTTCGCCAGCCCCTGCACCGCCTGCCAGGTGGCGTTTGGGTCGGCCTCCCACGCGAGGTCACCGATGTCCGTGCGCACCCGCACCGGCAGGCCGAGTTCGTCGGCGAGCGGCTGCACCGTCTGCACGCAGCGCACCGGGTCGGCCGAGTAGACCCGGTCAGGCGCGAACAGCCGCAGGAACGTCGCCAGCCTCAACGCCTGTTGTTCGCCGACGAGGTCGAGCGGCCGCTGCAGGTCGTCCCCGCGCCACTCGGTGCGCTTGCCGGCCTTCGCGTGCCGGACGAGCAGCAGCATCGCGTCCGGCACCGGCTGCGCGGCGAAGTCGGCGACCACGAAGCGGTCGAGCTCGTAGGTGAGCCGGCGCCGCGCCGCCTTGAGGCCCATCCACTCGATCTTGTCGACCTCGTCGCCGCTGACCGGCATCTCGCGCAGATAGCGCATCGCCCAGTACGACACGGTCTTGCGCCCGGCGGCCGTGCGGTAGCGGACGTCCGGCAACTGGCGGCACACCGCCACCCGCGCGCCGATCTCCTCTCCGACCTCGCGCACCGCGGTCTGCAGCGGGTACTCGCCGCGGTCCGCCTTGCCCTTCGGCAGGCTCCAGTCGTCGTAGCGCTGCCGGTGCACCAGCGCGATGCGTACCGCCCCGCGACCGTCGGTGCGCCACACGACGCCGCCGGCGGCCGGCGTCGCCTCGGCCGCCTGTGGCGACACCGAGGCTGCTACTCGCCGCGGGTCAGGAGCTTCATCATCGACTCCTGGTAGTCGACCGTGCCGCCCGTGCGCTGCCAGCTGCCGTCCGGCTGCAGCTCCCACGCGGCTGTCGACGCGTCGAAGGCGGCGTCGAGCACGGCGTCGAGGTGGGCGCGCGCGTGTGGCTCGCACACCGGCGTCAGCACCTCGACGCGGCGGTCGAGGTTGCGGTGCATGAGGTCGGCCGAACCGATGAGGTACTCGGGCTCGCCGTCGCCGCCGAACTGGTAGATGCGCGAGTGCTCGAGGAAGCGCCCGAGGATGCTGCGGCAGCGGATGTTCTCCGACAGCCCGGGCACGCCGGCGCGGATCGTGCAGAACGTGCGCACGAGCAGCTGCACCTCGACGCCGGCGAGCGAGGCCCGGTACAGCGCGTCGATGGTCTGCTCGTCCACCAGGTGGTTGGTCTTGAACCGGATCGAGGCCGGGCGCCCGTCGCGGGCCAGCTCGATCTCGCGCTCGATGCGGTCGATGAGCCCGGCGCGCACGCCCTGCGGGGCGACGAGCAGCGACCGGTAGTCGGTCTGCTTTGACCAGCCGGTGAGCACGTTGAACAGGTCGGTGAGGTCCTTGCAGATCGACTCGTCGGCGGTGAACAGCGCGAGGTCCTCGTAGAGGCGTGCGGTCTTGGGGTTGTAGTTGCCGGTGCCGATGTGCGCGTAGCGGCGGATCTGCGACCCCTCGCGCCGCACGACGAGCGCCGTCTTGCAGTGCGTCTTCAGGCCCACGACGCCGTAGACGACGTGGCAGCCCGCGCGCTCCAGCGCCCGGGCCCACTTGATGTTCGCCTGCTCGTCGAAGCGGGCCTTGATCTCGACCAGGGCGACGACCTGCTTGCCCGCCTCGGCGGCGTCGATGAGGGCGTCGACGATGGGGGAGTCACCGCTCGTCCGGTAGA
>NZ_JBQCEE010000366.1:0-55409 GCF_051960575.1 Jatrophihabitans sp. | reverse complement strand
CGCGGTTCGTCGCGATCCGCGAGCAGTTCGCCGGCGGCACCGACCGCGTCGGTGACGTCGTGAACCTGCCGACGGCCGCCACGCGGCTGGGACACGAGACGATCGCCGCGATCCCGTTCACCGTGCTCGAGAACATCCCCGCCACGGCCGAGACGAGCCGGGTGGTGCGCGAGATCCACGACGAGATCAGCGGCGCCGTCTACGACATCATCTCGGGCACGACGCGCGGTATCACCGGCGCGCTGCGGCGCGGGTTCACCGGGTCGCCGAAGCGCCCCGAGCCGGACGCAGTGGAGCAGGCCGTGACCGACATCGCCGCCGAGGCGACCGACGACGAGGACCCCCAGGACCGATGACGACCGATCCCCTGCGCCGCGTGGCCGACGCCGACGTGCGCCGGGTCGACCTGCGGGTGCCGGTGGCGCCTCCGCTCGACCTGCCCGCCGTCGACGGCCTGCTCGCCGGTGTCGCCGAGGTCGACATCACGCCGCCGCCCGGGATGCCGAAGGCCGGGCACTCGCGCAACGCCCAGGACGGCACGGGGTTCCGCACTCGGCTGAAAGTGCGCGTGCTGCATCTGCGCGCCGGCACCGCATCGGTCGCGCTCGTGGCCTGCGACCTGCTCAGCGGCTCGGCGATCGTGCACCACCTGGTGGCGCACCGCATCGCCGAGGCGACCGACGTGCGGCTGCCAGGGCTCTTCCTCGGTGCCACCCATACGCACGCGGGCCCCGGCCAGTTCAGCGGCAGCGAGTTCTACAACCACTGGGCGTCGAACCGGCCAGGCTTCGACCCCGCCTGGACGGACTTCCTCGTCGACCGCATCAGCGGCGCGGTGATCGAGGCGGTGCGCACGCGCCGGCCCGCACGGCTCGCCTTCGGCACCACGGACGTCTGGGGATTCACCCGCAACCGCTCGCTACCGGCGTTCGTGCGCAACGACAACGTCGCCGACAAGCGCACCGAGGCGCAGCGCAAGTACACCGCTGTCAATCCGGCTCTGCATCTGGTGAGGGTCGACGAGGCGGAGGGTGGCCCGCTTGGCGCCTTCGTCTGGTTCTCGATCCACGGCACCGGCATCAGCCACAGCGACACCTCGTACAACGCGGATGTCTGGGCGTACATCACCGGTGACCTCGCGCAGCGGGTCGAGGCCGCGACGGGACAGCGGCCGGTCGTCGGCGCGGTCGAGGGCACGCACGGCGACATGACCCCGGCCGTGCGTCCGGGCATGTTGGTGTTCCACGAGGCCGAGCGGGTCGGGCGCGGCATCGCCGCGGCGGCGGCCGGGCTGCACGCCTCGCTCGAGCCGTCGCACTCGTCGTCGGTGTCGCTGTCGGCCGGACTGCGCGAGCTCGACCTCGCGACGCACCCCGAGGTCGACGGCATCGTGCTGCCCGGCCCACGCATCGGCATCGCCAAGCTGGCCGGCGCGGTCGAGAACACGACACCCGTCGTCGACAAGCTGCCGCTGTTCCGTCCCGGCATGCCGAAGCTGCGCGACCGCGGGCCGCAGGGGGTCAAGCGGGTGGTCGGCACCGACCTCGTGCACACGCGCATCAACCCGGACGAGGACTTCCCGCTCGTGCTGCCGATCCAGCTGCTGCGCATCGACGACGTCGGCGTGCTCGGGCTGCCCTTCGAGATCACCGTCGAGTCAGGGCGCCGCATCGCCGCGGCGGTCGAGTCGGCGGGCATCGGCACGGCGGTGGTGTCCTCACTCGCTAACGACCACTGCGACTACCTCACCACCCCCGAGGAGTACGGCGCCCAGTTCTACGAGGGCGCCTCGACGCTGTTCGGGCCGAAGCAGCTCGAGTTCGTGTGCGGGTGCGCGCGGCGGCTCGCGTCCGAGATGGTGCGGGACGAGGCGGTGGCGGACGTCTCGATCGAGCGGCGGTTCGAGTTCACCGTGCGGCGCTACCTGGCCCGACCGACCGGTCGGTCGGTGACGCGGGTACTGGACGAGCCGACCTTCACCGAGGCCACCGCGCGCGAGGACGCGTACTGGGAGCTGACCTGGTCCGATGTCGCACCCGGCGACCTGCACTGGCACGAGCCGCTGGTGCGGGTCGAGACCGAGGACGGCAAGGTGGTGGCCGACGACGCCGGCTACCACCTGGGCGTGACGTACCTCGGCGGTCGGGGCGGGCACCGCTACGCAGCGAGGTGGTACGCGCCGCCGCTCGGCCGCCCCGGCCGGCACCGCTTCGTCCTGCCCGCGAACGGCCTCGCCGCCGAAGCGGTCAGCACCCCGTTCGACTGAGCCGCGAGCCCGTCAGGCGAGGGCGGGCAGGCCGCCGTACTCGAACGCGTCGAGCGGCTCGATGTCGACGGCCTCGGGCGCGGTGACCGCGACCGGGGCGCTGCGCAGCTCACCGAGCCGCACCAGGACGATGCCGCCGAGCACGACCGCGCCGCCGAGCGCCTGCAGCAGCGTCGGCTGCTGGCCGACGAGCACCCAGGCGAACAGCGCCGAGAACAGCACCTCGATGAGGCCGAGGAAGGACGACACCGTCACGCCCAGCGCGCGGGTGGCGGCGATGCTCACGGTGTAGGCAAGGGCGCCGGCGAGCACCGCGAGGCCCAGCACGGGCACGAACCAGGGCGCCTGGTGGCCGGCGAAGTCGACGTCGCGCGTCGAGGCGGCGAACCGGACGAGATGGGTGAGCCCGAGGAACCACAGCAGCCCGGCCCCGACGGCCATGCCGCCCCAGGCCACGACGATCGGCGGGGTCGAGTCGTCGCCGCTGCCCGAGAGCACGAAGAACACCGCCAGGCCGACGGCGGCGAGCGATCCCCAGAACAGCCCGACGACGTCGACGTGCGCGCCGCCGAAGATGTCGAGCACGAGGGTGAGCCCCGAGAGCGCGAGCACGCCCCCGGCCATCGTCAGCGGTGAGGGGCGGCGGCCGTGCGCGAGCCACATCCAACCCACGACGAGCACCACACCGAGGTACTCGAGCAGCAGCGCCACGCTAATCGACAGGTGGCTCACCGCGCAGAAGTAGAAGAACTGGCAGCCGCCGACGGCGATGAGGCCGAACGCGGCGATCCGCCCCGCGGCCTGGCGCAGCACGTGTCGGCGACCACGCAGCGCGAGCAGCGCCGGGATCGTCAGCAACAGCGCGGCGATCGTCACCCGGGCGGTGACGGCCGCAGCCGGCGACCACCCCGAGGACATCAACGACGACGCGAACGAACCCGAGGAACCGAACAGCGCTGCGGACGCGAGGCCCAGCGGCAATCCGGATGCTGCACGCATGTGAACTTCTCCGACACCTGTTGTCATGACCAAAGCGGGGGTACGCTCATGACAGTAGCCGCCGGCACTGTCAGGAGTCAACTTGCCTTTCACTCATGACACAGAAATGGCGCTCGCTGCTGCCGCCGCGCTGGTCAACACGATCGCCGACGACGAGGAACGACTGCCCGACGTCGCCTCGCTGAACGCGTTTTGCGACGAGTGGCAGTACACGGGCCGGCGGGCCCGGACGCGCGCCGAGCTCGAGGACGTGCGAGCCCTGCGCCCGCGCCTGCACGAGCTCTGGACGAGCGACGAGGACGCCGCCGTCGTCATCGTCAACCGGCTGCTGCGCGAGTACGACGCGCTGCCGCAGCTCGTGCGGCACGACGGCTGGGACTACCACATCCACGCCACCTCACCGGAGGCCCCGCTCGCGCAGCGGATGGCGGTCGAGGCCGCGATGGCGTTCGTCGACGTCATCCGCGCCGGCGAGCTCGACCGGCTGCGGGTGTGCGCCGCCGACACCTGCAACGACGTGCTCGTCGACCTCTCGAAGAACCGGTCGCGCCGCTTCTGCGACGCGACGTGCGGCAACCGCACGAACGTCGCGGCCTACCGCGCGCGGCGCTCCGGTGCGGCCGGGTAGCGCTGCTCCGACCAGGTCTCGGGCAGCCACGGCGTGCGCGAGTGCACGATGTCCAGCTCGCCGGGCACGGACGTGATGAGCTGGCCGAACACGGTGGCGTACACCTCGTCCCCGAACGGCACGCGCACCACCAGCGCACCGATCGCGTCGAGCGGTTCGGTCGACGCGACCACCGACCGCCAGTGCTCGGCAGCGAAGCGGGGCGCGTAGGCGACCGTCTTCTCGTCGTCGGCGTCGACCCCGCGCGACGTGATCATGTGCGTGCCTGGCTCGAGCTCACGGCGCTGCAGCGTCTCGGCGTCCCAGACCCACACCGTCACCGCGTCAGGACGCGCGAGCACCAGGTTGAACGACGCCATGGCGCGATGGTCGACGGCCTCAGTCCAGGCATCGCCGTGCGCGAGCGCGGCGAGCGGCAGCAGCCCGCGCGACGGCGTGCCTTCGCGCCGCTCGATGCGGTTCACCAGCAGCGCGGTGGCCCCGGTCTGGACGTCGGACGCGCACCACGTGCCGCCGGCGAGCCGGTCGCGTCCGCCCACGGCGTTCGGCTGGTCGGGCCACCAGGCGGCCGGCTCGTCGAACTCGCGGGACACGACCTCGTCGCGCAGCGCGAGGACGCGCAGGGGCCGGCCGGGCTGGTGACGCGTGACGACGGTGCACACGTCCACCGAGTCTGCCGACCCTGCCGTACGGTGCGGCAGGTGGGTTGCGTGTTCTGTGCCATCGTCGCGGGCGACGCTCCGGCGCACCGCGTGCACGAGGACGAGCACACGCTCGCCTTCCTCGACATCCGGCCGCTCGCGCCGGCGCACACGCTGGTCGTGCCGAAGACGCACGCGCCCGGGCTCGCCGACCTCGACCCGGACGCCGGACGCCACGCCTTCGCCACGGCACAGCACGTCGGCCGGGCCATGCGACACGCGCCGATCAACGCCGACGGCGTGAACCTCGTCCTGAACGACGGCCGGGCCGCGGCGCAGACGGTGTTCCACGTGCACATCCACGTCGTGCCGCGCTTCGCCGGCGACAAGCTGCGGCTCGCCAAACAGGTGCTGCGCCGCCGCCCCGGCGACCTCGAGGCGACGGCCGAGCAGGTCCGCCGCGCCCTCGCTGCCGGTCACTCCGCCTGAGGAGCACTCACCGCGGCGTTGAGGGCGGTGGCGTAGCCGCACCAGGCGAGGTAGGGCGCGAGCAGTGCGGCCGCCGTCGGGTCCTCGTCGCGCAGCGCGACGATCTCGGCGGCCAGCGTCGCGTCCAGGGCGGCGATGATCGCGAGCGCTGTGGGCTTGCCGCGGGCGGCGAAGAACGCCCACGGCCAGGCCGCGTTCAGCGTCAGCTGCGCCGCGTGCAGCGCGCGGGTGCGCGTCGACATCCGCGGGTATGCCCGCCAGCCGGCGACCCCGATCGCCGCGTAGAGCGCCGTCCACACCGGGCCGAAAGCACCGGCGGGCGGCGCCCACGCCGGCTTGCGCAGCCGGGCGTAGACCTGCGGTGCGTTGCGCGACCCCACGCCGCCGATGACGGCCGCAGCCGCCGGCGCGAGCGCGAACGCCAGGCGGCTGCGCGACGCCATCACGCCACCGGCACGATCTCGGGCGCGCCGAGACGGGCGGCGTCCGCGGTCGCGTCGTCGGGCTGCTGCTGCGAGTCGCGCTCGGCCTCGACCCGGGCGAGGTAGTGCTCGACCTCGGTCTGCTGCTGCTGCTCGGTCCAGCCGAGCAACGGGGCCATCAGCCGGGCGACGACCGGCGCCGCACCGACGCCGCGGTCCCACGCCTCGATCGAGGCGCGCGTGCGGCGGGCCAGGATGTCGTCGAGGTGCCGGGCGCCCTCGTGCGTGACGCCGTAGACGACCTCGGCCAGCAGGTAGTCGTCGGCGCCGGGCAGCGGCTCGCCGAGCGACGGGTCGGCGGCCACGAGGTCGAGCACCTCGTCGATCAGCGAGCCGTACCGCGAGAGCAGGTGCTCGATGCGCGCCACGTGCAGGCCCGACTGCTCGGCCAGCCGGTGCTTCTGGTTGCGCTTGGCCTCGAAGCCGTCGGCGCCGGCGAGCAGCACGTCCTCGGTGCACGACTCGGGCACGCGCGCGTCGAGCCCGCGCACGGCCTCGTCGATCGCGTCCTTGCCCATCACGCGGTAGGTCGTGTACTTGCCTCCGGCCACGACCACGAGCCCCGGCACCGGGTGCCCGACGACGTGCTCGCGGCTGAGCTTCGAGGTCGAGTCGCTCTCACCCGACAGCAGCGGTCGCAGCCCGGCGTAGACGCCCTGCACGTCCTCGCGGGTGAGCGGCGACTTCAGCACCGTGTTGACATGGTCGAGGATGTAGTCGATGTCGCCGGCGCTCGCCGCCGGGTGGGCGAGGTCGAGGTTCCAGTCGGTGTCGGTCGTGCCGATGATCCAGTGGCGGCCCCACGGGATCACGAAGAGCACGCTCTTCTCGGTGCGCAGGATGATCCCGGTGTTCGACTGCAGCCGGTCGCGCGGCACGACGAGATGCACACCCTTGGACGCGCGCACATGGAACTGGCCGCGCGTCTCGGCCAACCGCTGCGTCTCGTCGGTCCAGACGCCGGTGGCGTTGACGACCTGCTTGGCCCGCACGTCGAACTGATCGCCGGTCTCGAGGTCGACGACCCGCGCGCCGGTCACCCGCTCGCCCTCGCGCAGGAAGTCGACGACGCGCGTGCGGTTCGCCGCGAGCGCGCCGTAACCGACTGCGGTGCGCACGACGGCCATGGTGTGCCGCGCGTCGTCGACCTGCGCGTCCCAGTACGACACGGCACCGGTGAGCGCCTCGGGCTTGAGGCAGGGCGCCTCACGCAGCGCCTTCCGCTTCGACAGGTGCCTATGGTGCGGCAGGCCGCGGGCCGTGCCGAGCGCCGTCCCCATCGTGTCGTAGAGCAGAACGCCCGCGCCGACGTTCGGGCGCTCCCAGGCCCGGTGTGTGAGCGGATACAGGAACGGCACCGGACGCACCAGGTGCGGCGCGAGCTTGCGGGCCAGCAGACCGCGTTCGTGCAGGGCCTCGCGCACCAGCGCGAAGTCGAGCATCTCGAGGTACCGCAGGCCGCCGTGGATCAGCTTCGACGACCGCGACGACGTGCCGCTCGCCCAGTCGCGGGCCTCGACGATGCCGACGGACAGGCCGCGGGTGACCGCGTCCAGTGCGGCGCCGGCGCCGACGACACCGCCGCCGACGATGAGCACGTCGAGTTCGGGCGCGTCCCTCATCGCCCGGAGGGCATCGGCGCGGGCGGCTGGGGACAGTGCACTCGAAGGCACGGTGTTTCCTTTCGTCACTACGGTTGTCGATGCAGAGGTGGGACGCGTCAGTCGACGTCGACCCAGTCGAGCGTGCGGTCGATCGCCTTGCGCCAACCGGCGTACCCGGCCGCCCGCTGCTCGTCCGACCACTCGGGCTTCCAGCGCTGCGACTCGTTCCAGTTGGCACGCAGTTCGTCGGTGTCCTTCCAGAAGCCGACGGCGAGCCCGGCGGCGTAGGCGGCGCCGAGTGCGGTCGTCTCGGCGACGACCGGGCGGCTCACCGGCACGCCGAGCACGTCGGCCTGCAGCTGCATGCAGAGGTTGTTGGCCGTCACGCCGCCGTCGACCTTCAGCACCTCGAGGTCGACGCCCGAGTCGCGCGCCATCGCCTCGACGACATCGCGGCTCTGGTAGCAGATCGCCTCGAGCGTCGCGCGGGCCAGGTGCGCGTTGGTGTTGAACCGCGACAGCCCGACGATCGCACCGCGGGCGTCGCTGCGCCAGTACGGCGCGAACAGCCCGGAGAAGGCCGGCACGAAGTAGACCCCGCCGTTGTCCTGCACCTGCCGGGCGAGCGTCTCGACCTCGGACGCACCGGAGATGATGCCGAGCTGGTCGCGCAGCCACTGCACGGCCGACCCGGTCACCGCGATCGACCCCTCGAGCGCGTACACCGCCTTCTCGTCGCCGAACTGGTAGCAGACCGTCGACAGCAGGCCGTGCGTGCTGCGCACCAGGTCTGTACCGGTGTTGAGGAGCATGAAGTTGCCGGTGCCGTAGGTGTTCTTGGCCTCGCCGGGCGCGAAGCAGACCTGCCCGACGGTCGCCGCCTGCTGGTCGCCGAGGTCGCCGGTGAGCCGCATGCCGCGGGCGACGCCGGGCGTGGCGACCTCGCCGTAGCCCTCCGGGTCGGACGACGGCCGGATCTGCGGCAGCATCGCGCGCGGGATGTCGAAGAAGCCCAGCAGCTCGTCGTCCCAGTCGAGGGTCTCGAGGTCCATGAGCATGGTGCGGCTCGCGTTCGTCACGTCGGTGACGTGCACGCCGCCGTTCGGGCCGCCGGTGAGGTTCCAGAGCAACCAGGTGTCGGTGTTGCCGAAGAGGATGTCGCCGCGCTCGGCGCCGGCACGCACGCCCTCGACGTTCTCGAGGATCCACTGCACCTTGCCGGCCGAGAAGTACGTGGCGGGCGGCAGCCCGGCCTTGCGCCGGATCACCTCGCCGCGGCCGTCGCGCTCGAGCGCCGAGGCGATGCGGTCGGTGCGCGTGTCCTGCCAGACGATCGCGTTGTAGCAGGGGCGTCCGGTGCGCCGGTCCCACACGACCGCCGTCTCGCGCTGGTTGGTGATGCCCAGCGCGGCGAAGTCCGACGCCTTGAGCCCGGCGCGGTTCATCGCCGTCTGCAGCACCGTGCTGCTGCGCTCCCAGATCTCGGTCGGGTCGTGCTCGACCCAGCCGGCCCGCGGCAGGATCTGCTCGTGCTCGAGCTGGTGGCGGCCACGCTCGTTGCCCTCGTGGTCGAAGATCATGAAGCGGGTGCTGGTGGTGCCCTGGTCGATCGCTCCGACGAAGTCAGCCATGGTTCGTCTCCTCAGTGGTCGGCAGGTCGCAATGGACTTTGGTGGATGGTGGTGTCGGCGCGCCCGGTCACGCGCCGGCCTCGATCTGTTCGGTGGTCGGCAGGAACGGGCGGATCAGCGCGCGGTAGAGCCCGCCGCCGGCGACGGCGCCGAGCGCCGGCCCGACGATCGGCACCCAGAAGTAGAGGTCGCCGTACTGGTCGCGGAACGTGCCGCCGTACCCGGTGACGAACGCGGCGAGCCGCGGGCCGAAGTCACGTGCGGGGTTGATCGCGTAGCCGGCGTCGGTGCCCCAGGCCATGCCGATCCCGACGACGAGCAGGCCGACGATGAGCGGGGCGAGGTTCGCCAGCGGGCTGGTGTTGCGCGCGTCGGTGATCGCGAAGATGACGAGGACGAGGATTGCGGTGCCGATGATCTGGTCGCGCAGCGCGCCGAGGTCGCTCACCGGCAGCGTGCCGTTGCCGGGCAGCGTCGAGAAGATGCCCTGACTCTTGATCGTGTGGCCCGGGTCGAAGCGGGCGATGACCTCGCTGTAGTTCCAGCGCACGAGCAGCGCGGCCAGGAACGCACCCGCGGTCTGCGCCACCGCGTACGGGGCCACCTTGCGCCACGAGAACCCGTCGAAGACGGCGAGCGCCACGGTGACCGCGGGGTTGAGGTGCGCGCCGCTGATCTTCCCCGCGACGTAGACACCCATCGTCACGCCGAGGCCCCACGCCCAGGCGATGCTGTCGTGGCTGCCCAGCTGCGCGGTCACGACCTGCGCGACGACGCCGCAGCCGAACAGGATGAGGATGAACGTGCCGAGGAACTCGGCGAGCAGCTCGCCCGCGAGTCCGGGGACGTAGGGTTTGACGCGACCGCGCGCTCGGGTCGGGTCGGGCAGGCCGGCCGACGCCTCCGCCGGCACTGATTCGGACAGGACGCTCTTCGCCATGAGCTCCTCGGCTCCCTTCGACTGGTGGTTGGTGAGCGCGCTCACTTCGGACGCTAGGGGTGCGCACCGGCCTCGGACACCGCCCGTGTTCGACCATGTCGACCGGGCGACCGCGTCCGAGGGCCCTGAACGTGCGCCGTGGGACGGGTCGAAAAGGCTTCCGGACGCCCATGGAGAGTCCGTTCTGCCGGGATCGTTCGACATTGCCGACCCCGAACCTGTGCAGGCCCTGCCGGGCTGACTACCGTCGAGTCGTGCCCGGTGCCATCCAGTCGGTCGAGCGCGCGGCCGCCCTGCTGCACCTCGTCGCCGAGCACCCGGGCGAGCTCGGGCTCAGCGAGCTGGCCGAGGCGCTCGGTCTGGCGAAGGGCACCACGCACGGCCTGCTGAGCACGCTGCGGGATGTCGGGTTCGTCGAGAAGGACGCCGCCGGCAAGTACGGCCTCGGACGCGAGCTCGCCGAGCTGACCGACAGCCACCTCGACCCGCACGACCTGCGCTCGCACGCCATCAACTGGGCCGACGCCTTGGCCGCGCGCAGCGGCGAGGCGGTCCGCGTCGCCGCGCTCGTCGAGGGCGAGCCGGTGATCGTGCACCACGTGTTCCGCCCGGACGACTCGCGCCAGGTGCTCGAGACCGGCCGGTCGATCCCGGCGCACGCGACCGCGCTCGGGAAGGTGCTGCGGGCGTGGGCGGTGACGCTGCCGCCGCGCGCCGGCGACGAGTGGCAGGGCTACACCGCGCACACCATCACCGACCCGAAGCTGCTGGCCCGCGCGCTCATCGACGTGCGGCGCCAGGGCTGGGCGGTCGACGTCGAGGAGTGCGTGATCGGCGAGGCGTCGATCGCCGCGCCGATCCACGGGCCGGTCGGCCGGGTCACCGGCGCCATCGCGATCACGGGGCCGATCGACCGGCTCTGCGACGCCCGCCGCACGCCGCGGGCCCACCTCGTCGACCAGGTGCTCGACGCCGCCCAGGCCGTCTCGCGCGACATCGTGACGGCACGCCGGTGACCCGCGCGGGCACACCGCGCCATGTGCTGGCGATCGATCAGGGCACGACGTCGACCCGGGCCATCCTGTTCGACGGCTCCGGCCGGCTGGTCGCGCTGCGGCAGCTCGAACACGCGCAGTCGTACCCGCAGCCCGGCTGGGTCGAGCACGACCCGGAGGAGATCTGGGCGAACCTGCGGCGCATCGTCCCGGCCACACTGCGCGACGCGGGTCTGACGCCCGACCGGGTCGCGGCGGTCGGCATCGCCAACCAACGCGAGACCACGGTCGTCTGGGATCGCGCCACCGGGCGCCCGATCCACCCGGCGATCGTCTGGCAGGACACCCGCACCACTGAGCAGCTCGACCGCCTCGCCGCGGCCGGCGCCGGCGACGAGGTGCGCGCACGCACGGGGCTGCCGCTCGCGTCCTACTTCAGCGCGTCACGACTCGCCTGGATCCTCGACGCCGTCCCTGGCGCGCGGGCCCGCGCCGCGCGCGGCGAGCTGCTGTTCGGGACGATCGAGACCTGGCTGATCTGGAAGCTCACCGGTGGCGTGCACGTCACCGACGTGACCAACGCGAGCCGCAGCCTGCTCATGGACCTGCGCACGCTGCGCTGGGACGAGGGGCTGCTGCGGTTGTTCGACATCCCGCCCGAGGTGCTGCCCGAGATCCGCCCGAGCCTGCAGGTGTTCGGCGACTGCACCGAGCTGCTGCCCGGCGTGCCGATCGCGGCCGCCCTCGGCGATCAGCAGGCGGCGCTGTTCGGGCAGACCTGCTTCGACGCCGGCGACGCCAAGTGCACCTACGGCACCGGCTCGTTCCTGCTGCTCAACACGGGCAGGCAGCCGGTGCTCTCCGAACGCGGGCTCATCCCCACCGTCGCCTACCAGGTCGACGGCGCGGCGCCGGTCTACGCGCTCGAGGGCTCGATCGCGGTCACCGGATCACTCGTGCAGTGGTTCCGCGACCAGCTCGGTCTCATCCGCACAGCGCCGGAGATCGAGACCCTCGCCCGCACCGTCGACGACAACGGCGGCTGCTACATCGTCCCCGCGTTCGCCGGACTGTTCGCCCCGCACTGGCGCAGCGAGGCGCGCGGCGTGATCGCCGGCCTCACGTCGTACGTGACGAAGGGGCATCTCGCGCGTGCCGTCCTCGAGGCGACCGCGTGGCAGACGCGCGAGGTCGTGGACGCGATGAACGCCGACTCGGGCCTGCCGCTCACGGCGCTGCGCGTCGACGGCGGGATGACCGCGAACAACCTGCTCATGCAGATGATCGCCGACCGGCTCGACACGACGGTCGTGCGGCCGATGGTCGCCGAGACGGTCTCGCTCGGCGCGGCCTACGCCGCGGGGATCTCCGTCGGGCTGTGGCCGGACTTCGGTGCCCTGCGCCGGCACTGGCACAAGGCCGCCGAGTGGCTGCCCGCGATGGACCCCGCCCGCCGCGAGCGCGAGTTCGAGCACTGGCAGTTCGCCGTCACGCGGACCTTCGACTGGCCGCACTGAGGGGCAGCGCTTTCGCAGTGCCGCCGGTTCAGGCGCCCAGGTCGTCGAGGTCGACCCGCGCTTCGAACGGCTCGCGGGCGAGGAACGAGCGTGTGACCGGTCCGATGGCGTCGTCGGAAGACCCATCGCCGAGGCGGCAGGCGAGCAGAGTCGGTCGGGGATTGAGGTCGATGATCCAGTAGTGCGGGACGCCCGCGTCGGCGTATTCGCGGCGCTTGACGAGGGTGTCGACCCGCCGCGAGCCCGGCGACACGACCTCGACGACCAGCAGGGTCGCGGCTGCACGAAGCAGACCGCCGTCACGGTCGACCCGCTCGAACTCGGCGCGACGCACCACCACGAGATCGGGACGCCGCGCCGTGCCCGGCTGACCCTCGGGCGCGAGCTGCAGGTCGAGGTCCACGTCCGGCACCGCCGTGAGATCCGCCGGCAGCTGGCTGTGCAGCTGGCTGTACAGCTGCGCGACGGCGACCATGTGCCGAGGCGTCGGGCTGGGCGTCATCACGAGGTTGCCCTCGTGCAGCTCCCATCGATGACGGTCGTCCTCACCGAGCGCGGCGAATTCGGCGACCGTCAGCAATCGGCCGGGTGGCTGCGTCAGCGCTGTCATCGAGCGACCTCCAGCCCTCGAGTCTGACACGCCCACCGCGTCGATCCTCTCGTCCGTCGATCGGATCGAAACACCCTCGAGCGACTGGACGGCCGAGCGGCTCAACGGCCACGGAGCAGCACGCGACGGAACAGCATGGCGCCGGGCCGTCCTCGCATGTCCGGCTGCTCCGTCCGGGCCAGCGCCTCCTCGGGCGTGAACATCGACCGTGACAGGCACTCCGCGACCAGGCGCTCGAGTTCGTCCTCACTGATCTCGGGTGCCATGTCGATGACCGCCCGCACTGGTGTCGCGCAGCGGAGGCCGTTGACGATGGTCACGTCGGACTCGGGGACGTCGTCGTAGTGGACGATGATCTCCTGATCACCGAGGTCGACCCGCTCGGCGAGCAGTCCGTTGCTGTCGAGGAAGAAGCGGGGCTTGGCGTCATGTGGCATGGCGCGGAACGGTAGCTGGCTCCGACGCGCTGATCCGGAGTTATCCACAGCTATCAGGGAACCCGGAAGTCAGGCCACACCTGCCGGCTCACGCGGAGGGCGTGGGATTCGAACCCACGTCAGGGGATCACCCTGAAGCGGTTTTCAAGACCGCCGCACTCGGCCACTATGCGAGCCCTCCAACCGGTCGAAGGTACCGGGATTGCAGGGGTCCGCCGTCAGCCGGGGGCACCCAGACGCGCCACCAGCTCGACGGCCGTCAGGCCGAAGGTCTCCCGCACCACGGCGCCGCGAGGGCCGAGGTCGAAGACGGCGTACTCGGTGTAGAGCCGGTCGACGCAGGCGCGGCCCGTCAGGGGGTAGGTGCAGGCCGGCACCAGCTTCGACGACCCGTCCTTGGCGAACAGCGACATCATCACGAACACCTGCTTGGCGCCGATCGCGAGATCCATCGCGCCGCCGACGGCCGGGATCGCATCCGGGGCACCGGTGTGCCAGTTGGCCAGATCGCCGTGGGACGAGACCTGGAAGGCACCGAGGACGCAGACGTCGAGGTGACCGCCGCGCATCATCGCGAAGGAGTCGGCGTGGTGGAAGTAGGCGGCCCCGGGCAGTTCGGTGACGGGGATCTTGCCGGCGTTGGTGAGGTCGGGATCGATGTCGTCACCGACCGCGACGGGACCCATGTTGAGCATCCCGTTCTCGGTGTGCAGCACCACCCCGGCGTCGGGCGCAAGATGATCGGCGATCAGCGTGGGCTGGCCGATGCCGAGGTTCACGAAGGCGCCGGCGGGGATGTCGCGCGCCACCAGCGCGGCCATCGCGTGCTTGTCGAGCGGTTCCGCCGCACGCTGAGGGACTGCGTCCAGGTCGACGGGCGAGGCGAGCACACCGGCGATCAGGCCGCCGTCGGCCGGTGCGTTCACGGGCGCACCTGCACGATGCGGTCGACGTAGATGCTCGGGGTGACGACCGCTTCCGGGTCGAGCGCACCGACCTCGACCACCTCGTTCACCTGCACGATGACGGTCGTCGCGGCGGTCGCCATGACCGGCCCGAAGTTACGGGCGGTCTTGCGATAGACGACATTGCCCATCCGGTCGGCCCGGTGTGCGCCGATGAGCGCGACGTCGCCTCGGAGCGGGAGTTCGAGCACGTATTCGCGACCGTCGATCTCCCGAACCTCCTTGCCCTCGGCGAGGGACGTGCCCACGCCGGTCGGGCAGTAGAACGCGCCGATGCCCGCCCCTGCGGCACGGAGCCGTTCGGCGAGCGTCCCCTGCGGCACGACCTCGAGTTCGATGCGGCCCGCCCGGTACAGGCCGTCGAAGATCCAGCTGTCGACCTGGCGGGGGAACGAGCAGATGACCTTGCGTACCCGACCTGCGGCCAACAGGGCGGCGAGCCCCGTGTCACCGTTGCCCGCGTTGTTGGACACGATCGTCAGGTCGGTGGCCCCCTGGCGGATCAGCGCGTCGATCAACGGCACCGGCATGCCGGCCATGCCGAAGCCGCCGACCAGGACGGTGGCGCCGTCCTGGATGCCGGCGACGGCCTCGTCGGTGTCGACGCAGACCCGGGCCGTCACGCGCCGTCCTCGTTCTCGAGCACGACCGCGAGTCCCTGGCCGACGCCGATGCAGATCGCCGCGACGCCGTACCGTTCTCCCGTCGCGCGCAGCCGCGCGGCGAGCGTGGCGAGGATGCGGGCGCCCGAGGCGCCGAGCGGGTGCCCGATCGCGATCGCCCCGCCCCAGGCGTTCACGATCTCGGCGTCCCGGAGCCCCTGCTCCAGCCAGGTGTCGACACAGGCGATCGACTGGACGGCGAAGGCCTCGTTCAGTTCCACGGCGCCCACCTGCGCCCAGCCGATGCCGGCCCGCTTCAGTGCCGCGCCCGCCGCCTCGATGGGTGCCAGGCCGAACAGGTGCGGCTCACAGGCCGACGCGCCGCGGCCGGCGATCCGGGCGAGTGGTTCGGCGCCGAGCCGTTGCGCCGCCGACGCCGAGCCCAGGACGACCGCCGCAGCGCCGTCGTTGAGCGGCGAGGCGTTGCCCGCGGTGATGGTGCCGATGGGCCGGAAGGCGGGTCTCAGTGCGGCGAGCTTCTCGACGGAGGTGTCCGGACGGATGCCTTCGTCGCGTCCGAGGTCCGTTCCGGGCACGGCGACCACGAGCTCGTCGTAGTGGCCCTCGGCCCAGGCCTGCGCGGCGAGCCGGTGCGACCGTGCGGCGAACTCGTCCTGGCGCGCACGTGAGATGCCGGTCGACTCCGCGAGCAACTCGTTGCACTCGCCGAGCGAGGCCGTCCACTGCGCGGGCATCCGCGGGTTGACCAGCCGCCACCCCAGCGTGGTCGACACGGCCGTCACGTCACCGGCAGGGAACGCGCGCTCGGGCTTGGGCAGCACCCATGGGGCGCGGGACATCGACTCGACGCCGCCGGCGACCACGATGTCCGCGTCGCCGCTCGCGATCATGCGCGAGCCGACGATCGCCGCATCGAGCGACGATCCGCACAGTCGGTTCACCGTGCTCGCCGGCACGGTGGTCGGCAGGCCGGCGAGCAGGACGGCCATGCGACCGACATTGCGGTTGTCCTCGCCCGCCTGGTTGGCGCAGCCCCACACCACCTCGTCGATCTTTACAGGCTCCAGACGCGGAAGCCGTGCGAGCACGCCGTGCAGCGTCGCGGCGGCGAGATCGTCGGGACGGACGCCGGCGAGGCCACCGCCGAATCGGCCGAAGGGCGATCGCACGGACGCGTAGAGGTGGGACTCGGCCATGACCCGACGCTACGCGGAACCATCCATATGCTGAAGGACGAAATACTGGGCGGTTGATATCTAAGGAGTCTCAATGGAACTACGGCACCTCCGCGCGTACGTCGCCGTCGCGGAGGAGCGTCATTTCGGGCGAGCGGCCGAGCGGCTGCACATCGCGCAGCCGCCGCTCTCGCAGATGATCCGCGCGCTCGAAGGTGAACTCGGGGTCACCCTGCTCGAGCGCACCACCCGGCGCGTCGAGCTCACCACGGCCGGCACGGCCTACCTCGAGCGCGCGCGATCGATTCTGCACACGGTCGACGACGCGGCGGACGAGGCGCGACTGGTCGCGTCCGGCAGCATCGGCCGCCTCACCCTCGGCTGTGTCGGATCGGTGACCTACAGCCTCCTGCCGCGGGTGGCCCGCGCACTGTCAGAGCTGTCCCCGGGCCTCGAGATCTCGTTCCGCGGAGAGATGCTCGTGCCCGATCAGGTGGCCGCCCTGCATGCCGGTGAGATCGACCTCGCCCTGCTGCGCACGCCGTTGTCCGACCCTGATCTCGTCGTCCGCGTGCTGCGACGCGACGCGCTCGTCGCTGCCGTCCCGACGGGGCATCGGCTCGCCGGCCGTCGCCGGTTGGAGGTGCGCGACCTCAGGGACACCGACCTGATCATGCACGCGGGACGCGGCGGATCGGTCATGTTCGGTCGCGTCGCCGCACTGTGCCAGGACGCGGGGTTCACCCCGCGTGTGCGGCACGAGGTGGTCGAGACGTCGACGCTGGTCACCCTGGTGGCCGCGGGTCTCGGGATCGCGGTCGTGCCCGAACCGGTGACGGCACTGGCACTTGCGGGCGTCCGCTATCTCCCGCTGCGCGGCGCGGGACGGGTCGAGCTCGCCGTCGCGCGTGCGCGCTCACGCACGGAACCGCACGTCCTGCAGGCAGCAGCGGCGATCGTGTCGCTCGCCCAGGGGCCGGACGTCATGCAAGACCTCCGCGTACCCGAGCGGCATCTGCAGCAGCCAATATCCGGGCGGCCACGGCGTCCGACCGTGTCGTCGCGTGCGTGACCTGCGCGGCGTTTGATTGCTGCACGGCCCACGCGGTGATGATCCGCGGCTCGGCCGTCCACATCTCGAGACCGCGATATCCGCTCCCGGCCATGACGATCTGCGCGAGGGGGATCCGCGTCACCCGGAGAGGATTCACGACCGTGACCGTCTCATCGTCGAGAATGAGTTTGGGCCGGAAGCCGAAGGCCCATCCGACGAGGCCGCTGAGCGGGATGAGCACCACCGCGATGATCACGGCGACGAGCACGCCGGAGGCCTCCTTCGTGGTCGCCATGGCACCCGTGGCGGTCACCTCGAGGAAGAGCACGAGACCTATGCAGGTCGTCGTTGCTGCCCGAACGGAGCGTGCGGTCTTCCACGTCGTCGAGGTCTCAGCATCCGATGGCAACGCTCACCCTCCCGAGGCATCGTCAGGGCCGAGGATCGACCGAACGCCGGTCACCCTCTCACGCCTTGATGGACGGCGCCTTCGGCTGCGGGCTGTGCCCCAAGGGTCGGCGTCGTGCCGCCACGGGCGTCGGTGGCGCTGCTACGGCGCCGACCGGCGCGCTCGCGGGCCGAGCAGGTACCACCCCGGGCCGATGCGGTCGTCGAAGATCCCCGATCGTGCAATGTGCGTGCCCGAGGTCGTCGGGTGGGCGACCGCCGCTGGGCCGGCGACCGGCGCGCCTGCCCGCGCGTCGGTGGAGCCGGTCGGCAGCAGTGCATAGGTGAAGGTGACCGGTGCCGAGGTGCCGTAACCGGAGGTGAGCGTGATCGACACCGCGCCCGGCAGATGCGGGGGCAGCGTCATCGTGAGCTGCCGGTCCGAGACCACCGTGACCGGCAGGTCCTGGGTGCCGACCGCGTCGGTCAGGTGCCCGACGGTCACGCCGGCCAGCGACGTCCCGGTGACGGTGACGGGGGTGGCCGCGACACCCGTCGCGCTCGCCGGCGAGATGGACGAGATCTGCGGGGGCCCGACGTAGACGGTGCTCGACCGGGCCGTGCCCCAGGCCGTCGAGACCGCGACCGGCACCGTCCCTGCAGCGTGCGCCGGCGCGATCACGGTGAGCGACGTCGCGGTGCGCTGCACGAAGGAGTAGATCCGGGTGCCCGCCACGGACACCGACACGGCCGTGTCGAGGTGAGCACCGTGGACGGTGATGCGGCCACCCGGCTGCACCTGGCCGGTCACCGACGTCACCGTCGGCGCGGCGCCCTGCACCCCGGTGGTGAGCGGCCGCACCGCGCCGCGGTAGACGCCGCTCTCGGCGATGACGTCGGTCAACCTCGAGCGCATGATCGCCGTGCCGCTCTGCGCCGCCTGGATCACCAGGCCGTTGCCGACGTAGATCGCCGTGTGGCCGATGCCGTCGGCGATGTAGCCCGAGAAGAAGACGAGGTCGCCGGGCACGAGTTCGCCGATGCCCGGGTGGAACCGTCCCGCCTGCGTCTTCTGGGTCGCCGCGTAGTGCGCCAGGCTCTTGTACGGCGCCCACGCGTAGAGCGTCAGGCCGGAGCAGTCGAACCCGCTGACGTGGCAGTCGAGGTCGCCGCCGTTGTGCGCGCAGACCCCGATCGACGGGCCGCGTCCGGTGCCGCCGGCCCACGAGTAGGCAGCCCGAGCCACGAGCGGGCACGGCTCACCGCGGTGGCAGCCAGGGCCGGCGACCAGCGCGACCCACGGGCGACCCGCGCGTTCCGGTGCGCGGCGCGCACCTGCGCGGAGATGCGCTGTTCCTGGTGCGCGGTGAGGCCGCCCATGATCGGGTCGTCGGGCGTCGGGCGGACGAAGGTGTAGCGATCGGCGTCGGTGCGTGGTGAGAAGCCGGCCGGCGTCAGCACCCGGACGTGGACGGTCGAGTACTGGTCGTGCCACGGGACGCCGACGATCAGCCTCGTCGGCGAGACGACGTGCACGGCGTACCCGTCGGCGGTTCCAAAGGTGACCCTGGACGCGCCGGTGAACCCGCTGCCCTCGACGACGAGCTGCGTGCCACCCCAGTACGGGCCGCTGTGTCCGGACAGCGAGGTGACCGTCGGCAACGCCGTCGCTGCGGCCGCGCCGCACAGGCCGGTGAGGATGCCGACCGCGCCGAGCAGTGCACCGAGCAGACCACCCAGCACGACGGGTATCCGCCGCCGGGTACCGGAGGTACTGCGGGCCACGGGATCGTGGTTCATGGCAGCGCGGGTCCTGGCGCGACGGGCGAGGCGGTGCGGCGACACCGCACGAGACTGACCCGGCCGCCCGACCGGCCACAAGATCCGTTCGGCCCGACGGGGTCCTCGCGGCGCATCGTCCTCCTGCCGGCGCCCCGCCGGATCCCGGCGATCGACCCGAACTGTTCCGGTTCCACGGGCCGCGAGATGACGTAGCCCTGCGCGATGTCGCAGCCGAGCTGACGGACGGCCTGCAGCGTCTCGGCCGTCTCGATGCCCTCCGCGACGACCGTGAGACCGAGTCGGTGGCCGAGGTCGGCGACCGAGCCGACCAACGCGGCGTGCAACGGCTCGCGCTCGACGTCGTGGACGAGCATCCGGTCGATCTTGATCTCGTCGGCGGGCAACTGCGCCAGTTGGGTGAGCGACGAGTGACCCGCGCCGAAGTCGTCGAGGCTGACGCGGACGCCGAGCTCGCGGAACCTCGACAGTGCGTCGGCGCTGGCGGCCGGATCGAGCATCACCGCCGTCTCGGTGATCTCGAGGACGAGATGGTGCGCGAGCCGGCTGCGGGCGATGAGCCGGGTGACGTGGGCCAGCAGCGCCGGGTCGAGCAGGTTGCGCGCCGAGATGTTGATCGCCACGTCGATGACGAGGCCCTGCTCGTGCCAGTCGGCCAGCTGGGACAACGCCCGTTCCGTCACCCACGCGGTCAGGTCGCCGATCAGATCCGTGGACTCGGCGACGGGCAGGAACTCGTTCGGCCCGATCAGGCCGCGGCGCGGATGCTGCCACCGCACGAGCGCCTCCGCCCCGACGATCACGCCGGTCGCCAGGTCGAGCTTGGGTTGGTAGACCATCTTCAACTGGTCCTCGGCGATGGCGCGCCGCAGTTCCGTGTAGAGGGTCAGCTTGTCGAGCGTGAAGTCGTGCTGCGAGCAGTGGTAGCGCGTCGGTCCGCGCCCGGCACGCTTGGACGCGTACATCGCGATGTCGGCGCGTTGCATGAGGTCGGTGGCGTCGTCCCCGTCGTCGGGCGACACGGCGATGCCGATGCTCGCGCGCGTGTTGAGGAGGATGCCACCGAGATCGATCGGATCCGACAGTGCCGCTTCGATGGTCCTGGCGAGCGCGAGTGCTTCCGCCGGCCCGGCGCTCGACGGCATCAGGATCGCGAACTCGTCGCCCCCGAGCCGCGCCACGGTGTCGGCCTCGGGGACGAGCCGGCTCAGTCGGGAAGCCACTTCGCGCAGCAGGGTGTCGCCGTACCCGTGACCGAGCGTGTCGTTGACCTGCTTGAAGTCGTCGAGATCGAGCATGAGCATCGCCACCCGCGCCCCGGTCCGAGCAGCGACGCCGAGCGCCTGTTCGGCCCGGTCGATGAACAGCGTCCGGTTCGCGATGCCGGTGAGCCCGTCGTGGTAGGCCTGGAACGTGATCCGGGCCAGCTGCCTGCGCTCGGAGGCCCGCAGCCGCGCCGCGTCGATGACGAGCGCGCCCCGCATGGCGAACTGCCGGGCGAGGTCGTGCTCCTGCTGCGTCCAGCGGCGGCGCGTCGTCGCCTCACCGCAGATCACCATGCCGAGCGGACCGTCCGCCGACAGCAGCGGGATCGCGGCATAGGACACGAACCCGAGCGTCTGCACGAACCCACCGGGGCGGATGGCGGCGCCGGCCGCATCATCGACGAGACTCGGACACCCGGCCTCGAGCGCCTGCCACACCGGTGATGCCGCGGCGACCTTGCCGACGAGCGACCGGGACAGTGCTCGGCTCAGCTCGTCCGGGACGCCGACGCCGAGGGCGAACGAGATGAGCCCGGTGTCCTGGTCGACGACGTACATGCCGGCCAGTTCGGTCTGGAAGGCCTCCGCGGCGGCCCGGGCGACCACCGCCCCGGCCTCCTCGACGTCCCGGGCGTGTGCGCCCTCCTCGAGCAGCCGGCGGAACGCGTCGGCCGAGCGCAGCGCTGCCGCGGTGGCCTCTGCCGACGTCTGCCGCACCACCCCGCCGGTCAGGCACATCGCGAGACCCACGGCGACGCTGGGCGACAGCGCGGCCCACTGCTCGGGCGTGCAGTGCTGGATGACGAGGACGCCGACCTGGACGCCGGACGCCACGAGTCGGACCGCCGAGCCGGTGCCGTCCAGGACGGGCTCCGCGACGAACCCCTGGAAGGATGTGCCGACGTCGGCCGGCTGCGCGACGGATGCGCGGGCGGGTCCGACCTGGCGGGCGAGTGCCTCGATCCCGTCCCGGCCGAAGCCGGACGTGGCCGCACCGACGCGCCAGGAGCGTCCACCGTCGGACGGCGTGAGGACCGCCGCCGACCTCGAGCCGTGCGGGTCGCCGAGCGCCTCGTGCAGCAGCCCGAGGAGCAGTTCGGCCGGCGCGGACGAGACCGCCATGATCCGCGCGAGCGCTGCCACGACGGCAGCCTCGGTCGGACGCGGGCTGGTCATCCTCGAGCTTCCTGACGTCCGGTCGGCCGCACCGACCTCCGATGCTGATCACCCCATCGGCAGCAGCCCGCCTCAGTTGAGCGGCGGCGCGGCGACGCGAGGGACGAGGATCGAGAACTCGCAACCGGACGCGGTGTTGTGCACGTCCACCGAGCCGCCGTGCGCCTCGACGATCCCTTTCGTGATCGCCAGCCCGAGGCCGACACTGCCCGGGCTCGTCGTGTCGTGGGTGCGCGCGCGCTCGGCGCGGTAGCCCACGTCGAACAGCCGGGTCAGCACGTCGGCGGCGATGCCGCCGCACTGATCGCCGACGGTGACGCGGACGCAGCCGGTGGTGCCGCCGCGGGACACCGCATCGCTGACACCGATCTCGACGCAGCCTCGCACCGGTGTGTGACGGATCGCGTTCGCGATCACGTTGCCGATCGCGCGATCGAGCTCGCCGGCGTTGCCCATGACCACGCCCGTCGTGGCGATGAGCGTCCGGAGCTGGATCTCGCGCGCCCCTGCCAGCGGGTCGAGCCCGGCGATGCAGTCCGAGACGATGTCGGCGAGCGAGAGCACGTCGGACGGCACGGGCAGCGCGCCCGCCTGGATCCGCGACAGGTCGAAGAGGTCGTCGACCATGCTGCCGAGACGGTTGACGGACAGCCCGATCTGCTTGTAGTAGGCGTCCGGGTCGTCCGCCACGCGATCCTCGAGGGCCTCGGCCATCGCGCGAAGCCCGGCGATCGGGGTGCGCAGGTCGTGACTCACCCAGGCGACGAGCTCACGTCGTGAGCGTTCGAGCAGCGCTTCCCGCTCGCGTGCTTCGGCCAGCTCGATCGCGGCTCGGTGCAGGGCGGTGCGGGCGTCGTGCAGTTCGGTGACGCGGCGCTGGGCCGGCCGTGCGGGCACCCGACCCTCGCGGACGTCGGCGAGCGCCAGATGCAGGGCGCGGCTGTCACGTTGCAGCTGCCGCGCGGCGATACCTGCCGCCACTGCGGCGGCGCCCGCGGCGATCAGGGCGACCAGCAGCACCGCCGGCGTACTGACCGCCGGCAGCAGCATCGTCCGTACGCCCCCGACGAAGGCGCCGATGGCGGCCGCGACCGCGGTGAACGAGACGGAGATCGACAACCCCAGGAAGCGGTGCCGGACGGGCAGCGTCACCAGCCACATCGCGATCGCCGCGACCGCCGCGTACAGCAGGGTCGCCAGACCGTGCCCGACGGTGAGGTTCACGGTGCCTCCAGCAGGTAACCGACGCCCCAGACGGTCTGGATCAAGGTCGGGTTGGTCGGGTCGTCCTCCACCTTCTCCCGGAGGCGACGCACGTGCACGGTGACCGTCGACTGGTCGCCGTAGGTCCAACCCCACACCGCGCGCATGAGCTCCGACCGACGGAACGCCACACGGGGATGGGTGATCAGGAAGGCGAGCAGCTCGAACTCCCGCACGGTCAGCACGAGCTCGACGCCGTGCCGGAAGGCGCGGCGCCCGGCGAGGTCGACGGTCACCGCGCCCGCCGTCACCGGCGGGCCGCCGGGCGCGATGCGCGACGCGGCACGGCGCAGCACCGACTCCACACGCAGCACGAGCTCCCGCGGCGAGAACGGCTTGGCGACGTAGTCGTCGGCGCCGCACTCGAGCCCCAGGATCCGTTCCTCGGGCTCGCCCCTGGCGGTGAGCATGACGATGGGCAGTCGCCGATCGTCCGCCCGGACGCGACGACACACCTCCAGGCCGTCCATCCCGGGCAGCATGACGTCGAGGATCACCAGGTCGGGCGGGCGCCACGACAGCAGCTCGTAGGCCACGCGCCCGTCCGCGATCACCTCGGCCGTGTGGCCGTTGCGCTCGAGGTAGGTCGCGACGACCCGGCTGATGGTCGTGTCGTCCTCGACGACGAGCACGCTGGCCACACCGCCGAGCGTATGGAGCCCCTCGCGCGTGCGCCGCGCGTGCGCACCGGCTTCATCGCTTCGTAAGAAGTCGCAGGACGGCCCGCCCCTAGCGTCGGCGGGGTGGAACTCGACGTCGTCCTGCCGTGCTGGAACGAGGTTGCCGCACTGCCCTGGGTGCTGGGTCGGTTCGGCGGCTCGCTGCGCGCGATCGTCGTCGACAACAACTCGAACGACGGCTCGGGCGAGCTCGCCCGATCGCTCGGGGCGACGGTGGTCGAGTGCGCCCAGCAGGGGTACGGCGCCGCCTGCCACGCCGGGCTGCTCGCCGCGACGGCCGACATCGTCGCCTTCTGCGACTGCGATGCCACGCTCGACCCGCGCGATGCACCGCAACTGGCCGCGATGCTCGCGCCGGCGGCGGGCGCCCCTGGCGCCGACCTCGTCATCGGCCGCCGCGTCGGCTCACAGCGCGGCGCCTTCCCGGTCGGGGCCCGCATCGCGAACCGCGAGCTCGCGCGGCAGGTGCGCGCCCGCACCGGGCTCACCCGGTTGCGTGACGTGGGCCCGCTGCGGGTCGCGCGACGCCGCGACCTGCTCGACCTCGACGTTCGTGACCGGCGCAGCGGGTACCCGGTGCAGACGGTGGTGCGCGCCGCCGACGAAGGCTGGCGCATCGTCCAGGCGGATGTGTCGTACCACCCGCGGCGCGGCAGTTCGAAGGTGACCGGTACCGCCCGTGGCGCCCTCACCGCCGTGCGCGACGCCCGCCGGGCGCTCGCGTCGTGAGCGCCCGGCCGTCGACCGTCATCGTCCTCGCCAAGCGGCCGGTGCCGGGACGCGTCAAGACGCGACTGACACCGCCGTTCACCAGCGACCAGGCGGCGGCGCTCGCCGCCGCGGCGCTGACCGACACGTTGGACGCGATCGAACGGGCGCGACCGCGGCGGCGGCTGCTCGCCTTCGACGGTGCCGAGGACGGCTGGCTGCGGCCGGGCTGGCGGCTGGCGCGTCAACCGTCCGGCGACCTCGACGTCCGGCTCGTCGCCGCCTTCGACGCGGTGCCGGCGGCGCCCGCGCTGCTCGTGGGCATGGACACGCCGCAGCTCACGCCCGCACACATCGCGGCGTTCGACCACGGGGCCGCGGACGCCTGCCTGGGGCTCGCGGTCGACGGCGGCTACTGGGCCATCGGGTTCCGCGACCCGAGGGTGGCCCGCGCCGCCGTCACCGGGGTGCCGATGTCGCGCTCGGACACCGGCAGCACGCAGTTGCGTCGCTTGCACGACCTGGGCCTGCGCGTGCAGTTGCTCGACGTGCTCGCCGACGTCGACACCGCGCCCACCGCGCGCGCCGTCGCCGACCTCGCCCCGCACACCGGGTTCGCCGCGACGCTCACCGCGCTCGACGCCGTCCGGGTCGCGTGATGCAGGCGCAGGCGTTGGCGGTCTACGAGCACGCGCTGGTCAGCGCGGGCGAGTTGACGATGAGCACGGCCGACGGACGGTCGCTCGACATGGACGTCGCCCGCTGGCTCGGTGCACCCGACGCCGCGGATCGCAGCGTGCTCGACCGCTGCCGCGGCGCGTCGCTCGACGTCGGCTGCGGCCCGGGGCGCTTCGTCATCGCACTGGCGCGCCGCGGCCACCTGGTGCTCGGCGTGGACATCGCGCACGCCGCCATCGACATCTCCCTGCGCGGCGGCGGGTTGGCGCTGCGGCGCGACGTCTTCGCGACGCTGCCCCTCGAGGGGCGCTGGGACACCGTCCTGCTCATGGACGGCAACGTGGGGATCAACGGCGACCCGGGCCGGCTGCTGCGCCGGTTGCGGGACGTGCTCGCCCCCGACGGGCAGCTGCTGATCGAGACCGCACCCGACCTCGAGGGGATGGAGCAGTTCACCGCGCGGTTGCACGGTCGGGCCGGGGCCGGTGAGCGGTTCGCGTGGGCCCGCGTCGGGACTGCCGCCGCCGTCATGCTCGCCCAGGAGACCGGCTACTCGTCCGCCGACTCGTGGCGGGTGGACGGTCGCGCGTTCGTCGCCGTCTCCCGCTGACCTCGCCGACCACGCAGGCTTTCCACGGTGTAACCCAGGATTGCAACACCTGTTGCGACGACGGCGAGCAGCGCGAGGTTCGCGAGGTAGTCCTGGTCGTCCAGCGCCTTGACCGCGGGCTGACTGCCCCGCCGGACGATGAGCGGCAGGGCGACAGCAGCCATGAGCCCGATCCAGACCAGCGCGAACTGCACCGAGCGCAGTCCCCTGGTCGGCAGCACGCGCGCGAGCAACCCACCGAGGCCGAGCGTCAGGGGTGCGATCACGCCGTCGTGCACGATCAGCGCACCGGCGAGCCAGACCAGCAACCACAACGGTTGTGACGCCGTGACGTCGGCGAGCAGTCGGATGACGCCGTACACGGCGAGCCCGCCACCGGCGACGGCGAGCAGCACACGCAGCGGCATCAGAGCACCTCGATGTCGGTGATCCACTTGGTGTTGAGCACGCCTGCGCGGTCGGGCGCGATGAGGCGCACCGGGTAACCGTGGTCCATCGTGAGTCGGTCTCCGTTGAGGTGGGTCGCGAGCAGGGCATGCGCGAGTTGCGGTCCGTCGACGATCGACGTGCGGTACGAGCCCGACCGTTCGAGGGAGGTCACGCGGACGGCGGAGTCGGCCGTGCCACCGACCGCACGGACGAGGTCGAGCAGGCGCGGTCCGGTCCATGTCGCCGAGACGCTCCAGCCCTCGACACAGGCCATCGGCAGCACGCGTGTCGTCGCCGGCAGCGCCTCGAACCGGGCGAGGGTGTACTCCGCCCGGGTGCGCCCGCGCACGGTGAGCCGCCATGACGGGTCGGCCGCGGCGTCCAGCACGCCGGCCTGGGCGGCGGTCTTGTTGATCGGCACGCCGGACGGTCCACGTTCAGGACGTCGCGGCGCCAGCAAGGCCACCCCCCGCAGGGGCGACACGGTCTGACCGGCCGTGGTGAGCACGACCGTGCCGGTCGCCATGCCGACTGCGACGAGCAGGCCGCGTCTGCCGATCCCCTGCGCCGGCGACTCGAGCGGGGTCACTTCGGCCGCGAGCGGCGCGGCGAGCGCCTCGCGGATCACCGGCAGTTGCACGGCGATGTGCACGAGCAGCGCGCCGATCGCGACGAAGGCGAGCTCGCGATGGACGAGGACGAAGTCCCACTGCCACGGATACCACTCGACGACGTCGAGGAAGCCGGTGGTCAGTTGCAGCAGGCTCGTGGCGACGAGGACGGCGACCGACGCCCGCTCGAGCGCGTGGACGACGTTGCGCACCGGCGGCCAGACGAACAGGCGCGGGTAGACCGTCCACAGCTTGACGAGCAGCAACGGGATCGCCGCGATGCCGGTGATGACGTGCACGCCCTGCGTCAGCCGGTAGCCCCAGACCGGCGTCGCCGGTTCGGGCAGCCACGACCACGGTCGGTACTGGTAGCGGCTCAGCAGCCCGGTGACGAAGCAGATGCCGAAGCAGATGCCGAGCACTCGCCCGACCCGCGCCGCCACGGCCGGCGTGTGCGCCGGGTTGCGGAAGCGCGGCCAGAGCGCGGGCGGCTGTTCCGGCAGTCGGGGCTTCGGCAGGCTCGTCAGCGCGGAGCGGATCCTCACGCTGCCGAGTGTTCCGGCGGCGTCCCGCGGCAATCCTTACGAGCCTCGGAACTCACCCGAAGGCGGTGAGGGTGCCGTTCGAGGTGCCGATGTAGAGCGTGCCGTCGGCGCCGAGTGCGGGGTAGTCGTCGACCGCCCCGTCCACCTGTGCCTGCCACATCGGTTGCCCCGACGCCGTGACGCCATAGACGTTCCCCCCGGTCGTGGCCCAGTAGATCGAGCCGTGGGCGTCGACGATCGGCTCGCTCCAGATCGAGTCGTGCGACCGGGTGTGCGGTTGCAGCAGGTGCACGAGCCGCCCGGTCGTGGTGTCGACCACGCGCAGCCGCGCGCTGTTGTCACCGTAGTAGGCGAGCCCGTCCGAGCGGGCGATCGCCGACGAGTACGTGTTGTCGCCGATCGGCAGCCGCCACGCGACCATGCCGTCGGCGCGGATGCCGTACTCGTCGGCGTTGTTCGTCCCGAGCACGACGGTGCCGTCGGGCGCGACCGGGTTCGACACCTCGACCTGCTTCGCCGTGTGGAAGCGCCAGACGACGCTGCCGTGCGGGCCGAGGTCGCGCACGGCGATGAGGTCGTTGTCGGAACCGGTGTAGACGGTGCCGTCGGGCGCGATGCTCGGGCTCGAGAAGTCGGTGCCGCCGAAGGACACCGTCCAGACGAGCCGGTGCGAGTTCGGCAGCACCTCGAGCGCCGAGAGCTGCCCGGCCATGTCGGCGACGTAGACGCGGTGCGCGCCGCCGATCGCGGGCGAGAGCACCTGGCCGTCGAACCGCTGCGTCCAGAGGAGCCTGCCGGACGCGGAGAGGGCGTACAGCGTGTCGTGCGGGCCGGGCCAGAGGATCTCGCCGTCGGCGAGCACGGCCGGGCTCGTCGACAGATCACCGGTGCCGTAGCTGCCGCCGGCCGCGTACGACCAGCGCACGCTGCCGTCGCGCGGGTCGAGGGCCGAGAGGGTGCCGGTGTCGACCGCGACGAGCACCGAGCCGTCGATGCCGATCACCGGCCCGGGCGTGATCGGGCCCCCGAGCCGTTTCGTCCAGCGGACATGCGCAGTCGCGGGTCCGACGGCGGTGGTCGCCGACGAGTACCGGGCGTCGTGACCGGCTTCGGGCCACGCGCTCGCGGGCGGCGGCAGGGTGCCGACCCCGGGCAGTCCGGCACTGATCGGGCCACTGGCCCGTTGGAGGCCGACGGGGGTGTCGCTGCTGCAGGCGCTCAGCACGAGCAGGGACGACGCGGCGGCCGCGAGCAGCGGCAGCAGGCGGGTACAACGCATGTGGAGGAACATTGGGCCGACGCTAGGGCGGCTGCCCGGACGCAATTGTTACGAACTTCGGACGGACGCGGTCGCCCCGCGCCGCAGCGGCCCTCGAGCCGGTACGAAGGATCCGTGACCACGCGGCCGACATGCACGTCCTGCTGACCGGCGGGGCCGGCTTCATCGGCCGTCACGTCCTCGCATCCCTGACGGCGAGCGGCCACGAGGTCCGTGTGCTGGACTCGCTGCGACCGGACGTCCATCGCGACGGCCGCACCGGCGGACGCGGCCTGCCCGACCTCCGTGTCGCCGACGTCCGCGACCGCGGCGCGGTGGACGCCGCGCTCGACGGTGTCGACGCGGTCGTGCACCTCGCGGCCAAGGTCGGGCTCGGTGTCGCCATCGACGACCTGCCGGACTACGCCGACTCGAACGTCCACGGCACCGCGGTGCTGCTCGCCGCGATGGCGCAGGCCGGCGTCCGGCGGCTGGTGCAGGCGAGTTCGATGGTCGTCTACGGCGAGGGACTGGCTCGCTGCGCCGAGCACGGGGCTGTCCGCCCGGCGCCGCGTCGCGAGACGGACCTGGCGGCCGGCCGGTTCGAACCGCCCTGCCCGCACTGCGGGCGGTTCCTCGAACCCGCGCTCGTGACCGAGGACGCCGTCACCGACCCGCGCAACGCCTACGCGGTCAGCAAGCTCGGTCAGGAACAGCTCGCCGAGGTCTGGTCACGCACGACAGGGTCGGCCGTGACGTCGCTGCGCTACCACAACGTGTACGGACCCGGTCTGCCACGCGACACCCCGTACGCCGGCGTGGCCGCGATCTTCCTCTCGTCCCTGCGACGGGGCGAACCGCCGCGCGTGCACGAGGACGGGGCCCAGCGGCGCGACTTCGTCCACGTCAGGGACGTCGCCGCAGCCACGGTCGCCGCACTCGACCACCAGGGCGACGGCGCGCAGGTGTTCAACATCGGCTCGGGCACGCCGCGCACCGTGGGCGACCTGGCCCTGGCGCTGAGCAGCGCCGTGCACGGCCCGGAGCCGGTCGTCACGGGCGACTACCGGCTCGGCGACGTGCGGCACGTGACAGCCGACTCGACCCGTGCGCGCACCGCGCTCGCCTGGGAGGCCCGCGTCGGGTTCGCCGAGGGCGTCGGCGAACTCGCGCATGACTGAGACCGCCGAGCCGACACGAGCCCGACCGGTGTCGGCGTCCGCGCTCGTCGGCGGCCTGCTCGCCGCCGACGCCGTGCTGACCGGCGTGCTGCTGCGCGTTCCGCAGCACAGGTGGACGCCGATCGTGCTCACGGTCGCCGCCCTCGTCCTGTACGCGGGCCTGCTCGTGGTGCTGGCCCGCGCACGGGTCGCCACCACAGCGGCCGTCGCGCGCGCGACCGTGCTCGGCGGCGCGGCCCTGCAACTGCTCGCGATCACCGGACGCCTCAGCACCTCCGACGACGTCTACCGCTACATCTGGGACGGGCTCGTCCAGTTCCACGGCGTCGACCCCTACCGGTACGCGCCGGCAGCGGCACAGCTGCGATCGCTGCGGATCGACCTCCTGTTCGGACCGCACTCCGCCTGCACCTGGACGATCCCGGACGGCTGCACCGCGATCAACCGCCCGCTCGTGCACACCGTCTATCCCCCGGTCGGCCAGGGCATCTTCGATCTCGTCCGGCTGCTGTCCTTCGGCGGCCACGGCGGGGTGCTGCCGTTCCAGGTCGCGGCGGCGCTCGGGACGACGCTCGTGTCCGTGCTGATCGCGCGCGAAGCGGTTCGCCTTTCATGGCCCGCATGGCGGCTGGCCGCGTGGGCCTGGTGCCCGCTCGTCGTCATCGAGTACGGCAACAACGCCCACGTCGACTGGGCGGCGAGCCTGTGCTCGGTGTGCGGCCTGCTCAGCGCCCGCCGCGGGCGCCCCGTCCACACCGGGCTGTGGGTGGGCGCCGCGGTCGCGACCAAGCTCTACCCCGCGCTGCTGCTGCCGGCGCTGCTGCGCAGACATCCGGGCCGCGTGTTGGGCGCCGCGGCCGCCGTCGGTGTGCTCGGCTACCTGCCGCACGTCGCCGCGGTGGGGTCGCAGGTCATCGGCTACCTACCGGGGTATTTGCACGAGGAGGGCTACGCGTCCGGCTCGCGGCTGCGGCTGCTCGGCGCGGTGCTGCCGCACCCGGTCGACACGGCGGTCGGCGCGCTGGCTCTGGTGGCCGCCGCGGCCTGGTCGTGGCGGCGTTCCCGCGTGGCGCCACCCGAGGTGGTCGCTGCAGACCTGTTCGGCGTCGCCCTGCTGGTGGCCACGCCGTCCTACGGCTGGTACGGCGGCCTGCTCGTGGCGCTGGTCGCGATGTCGGGGCGGTGGCAGTGGCTGCCGGTCGCCGTCGCGCCGATGCTGGCGTACGTCACCCGGCCCACGTCGCTGCCGGCGGGCGCCATCTTCCTGACCGCCGCGCTCGCCACCGCGGCGCTGCTGCTCACGGTCCGACGCGCCGACGGTCGCGTCGGCGTCGACACCCCCGAGGGCGACCACGTCCGGTCATGAACGACGCCGGTCCGCCGGAGGCGCATACTGGACAGGTCGTCACCGGTCTGGTTGCGGCCGGTCGCGTGGCAGACGGCCTCCATCACGAGCGCCGGAGCGTCCACCGTGCAGCAACCCTCCACCGTCCCGACCGAGCACGACATCAGCTACTTCACGACCGCGGTCTCCCCGACGGCGCCGGACACGATTCGGTTGCACGGCGAGCTCGACTTCGCCAGCGTCCCGGCCCTGTCGGCGGTCCTCGACGACGCGTTGTCCCGCGACGATGCCGTCGTGCGCATCGACGTCGGCGGGCTCACCTTCTGCGACAGCTCGGGCGCGCACGCCCTGGCGGGGTTCCGCCGCGTGCTGCACACCCGCGGACGCCGACTGCAGGTCGAGGCCGCCGACGCCCGTCTGCGACGCGTCTTCCGTCTGACCCGCACGGCCGAGCTGCTCGAGGCCGGCTGATCCTCCCGACGCGGCGCTTGGCGCCGACTATGTCAGCTGTCATGATGCGCGCATGACCGCACCGATCGGCTTCCTCGGGCTCGGGCACATGGGTCGGCCGATGGTCGACCGGCTGCTCGCGGGCGGCGTGCCGCTGGTCGTCTGGAGCCGCACCCGGTCGAACACCGCCGCCGCGGCGGCCGCCGGTGCCGAGGTCGCGGCGTCGGTCGACGACGTCGTCGGCCGCTGCCGCACGGTGCTGCTGATGCTCGCCGACGACCACGCCGTCGACGAGGTGCTCGGACGCGGCACCCCAGCCTTCGCCGCCAGGGCGCGCGGGCACACGCTGGTGTTCATGGGCACGACGATGCCGGCGCACGCCGAACGTCTCGCAGCCGACGTCACGGCCGCGGGCGGTGTCTACGTCGAGGCGCCGGTCTCCGGGTCGACCGTGCCGGCCCAGCGCGGCGAACTCGTCGCGATGCGGGCCGGGCCGCCCGACGAGGTCGGCGGGCTCACCGAGGTGCTGCGTCCCATGTGCCGCCGCTCGTTCACCTGCGGCACGGTGCCCGGCGACGCGCTGCGCATGAAACTCGCCGTCAACGACTACCTCGTCGTCACCGTCGCCGCGCTCGCCGAGGCCGCGCACTTCGCCGCCGAGCACGGGCTCGACCTCGCCACCTTCGTCGACATCGTCGACTCAGGGCAGCTGGGCAGCCCGATCGCCGCCGTCAAGGGTGCGAAGCTGCGCGATCGCGAGTTCGCCGCGCAGGCCGCCATCGACGACGTCCACAAGAACAGCTCGTTCGTCGTCCGGGCAGCGCGCGAGCACGGCATCGCCGCCCCCCTCGCAGCCGTCGCCGACCGGCTCTATGCCGAGACCAGCGCGCTCGGGTTCGGCGGCGAGGACATGGCCGCGGTCGTCCGCGCGCTGGAGCAGCGGACGGCGCAGTCGCGGCGTGGCGACGCCGGACAGCACACCGACGATGACGACGGCGCCGCAGAGCAGTTCGACGGAGTCGGCGCGCTCGCCGAGCAGCAGCCATGAGCTGGTGAGCCCGAAGACCGGCACGAGCATCGAGAACGGCGCGACCACGCCTGCGGGGTGACGGCTCATCAGCGACGTCCAGGCACCCGACCCGAACACGGTGGCGACCACCACGACGTAGAGCAGCGCGGCACACGCGCGCGGCCCGCTGCCACTGCCGAGCGTCGCGATCGCGTGCCACTGCGCGGGCGGACCCTCGACGAGCACCGACAGCAGGAACATCGGCACGGGCGGCACGACCGACATCCAGAGGGTCAGGTGCAGCGGCTTCGGCGGCCGGGCCTGCCGGCTGGCGAGGTTGCCGAACGCCCAGCCGAGACCACCGCACAGCGTCAGCACCAGCGGCACCAGGCCGGCGTGCAGCGAGCGGTGCAGGGCGATGCCGATCAGCCCGGCGGCGGCGACGGCCACGCCGATCACCTGGCGGCGGCTGAGCCGCTCGCGCAGCAGCACCGCACCCAGGACGACGGTGAACGGGGCCGACGACTGCAGCACCAGCGAGGCGAGTCCGCTGGGCATGCCGTGCTGCATGCCGAGGTAGAGGAAGGCGAACTGCAGGATGCCGAAGCCGATGCCGTAGCCGACGAGCCACCGCAGCGGCACCGCCGGACGCGGCACCAGCAGCATCGTCGGCACGGCGAGCAGGGCGAACCGCACGGCCACCAGGAACAGTGGCGGGAAGTGTTCGAGCGCCACGTGCGTCGCGGGGAAGTTGACGCCCCAGCACGCGGCGACGGCCACGGCGAGCAGGCGATCGCGCAGGTTCACGCGTTCAGGATCGATCCGGGCATGCTGTAGCACCAGCGAATACTTCTTCATTCTCGTTGTAGCGTCGCTACATGGATGCGCATCAGCTGGCCGTGCTGCGCGAGGTCGCCGAGCAGGGCAGCGTCACCGGTGCCGCCAAGGCGCTGCACTGCACGCCGTCGGCCGTCTCGCAGCAGCTCAAGGCGCTCGAGACGAGCGTCGGCACACCTCTCGTCGAGCGGGTCGGCCGCGGTATCCGGGTCACGCCAGCGGGCCACGAACTCGCCCGCAGTGCCGTCGAGGTGGCCGTCGCGCTCGAACGCGCTGCCGCAGCAGTCACCCGGTTCGCCCGGAGGCCCACCGGCACCGTCCGCATCGCTGCGTTCCAGAGCGCCGGGAAGATGTTCCTGCCCGCCCTGCTCACCGCTGTGGCCGCCGACGACGGCATCGAGCTGGTCTGCGGTGAGGAGGACGTCGCGCAGACCGACTTCGTGCCGCTCACGGGCGAGTACGACATCGTGCTCGGCCACCGTCCCGACCGCGGCTACACCTGGGGCGGCGCGGGCGTGCGCGTCGTGCACCTGCTGCGCGAGCCGCTCGACATCGCCCTGCCGCCGGGTCACCCGCTCGCCGGGCGCCGCACCCTGCGTCCCGCCGACCTCGCCGGCGAACCGTGGATCACCGTGCGCGACGAGTTCCCCGTCGCCGACGTCGTGCGAACGATCGCCGAGCGGTCGGGCGCGCCGCTGTCCGTCCGCCACCGCATCAACGACTTCGACGTCACCGAGGCGCTCGTGGCCGCCGGGCACGGCATCGCCCTGCTGCCCCGCTACACGGCCGACCACCGGGGCGGCACCCGCTTCGCCCTGCGGCCGCTCGAGGGCGTGCGGGCCGGCCGCGAGATCGACGCGCTGGTGCGTGCCGACCGTGCCGAGCGGGTCGTCGTCACCAGGGTGCTGCGCCATCTGCGCGCCGTCGCCCGCAGTATCGTCGCCGACTTCCGGCCGGGCTGACTGCAGCGCGGCGTGGGGGTCAGCGCGGGTCGAGCAGCTTGCGGCGCAGGGCCGCGGCGTCGTCGTCGGTCCAGCCGTGCTCGCGCAACCAGGCCGGGACGCCGCCGTGGAGGTGGTCCATCGCGTCGAGCCAGCGGTGCATCGTCTGCGGCTTGGGCGCGTGCCGGTCGATGTCGCTCTGGGCGATGTCCTCGGCGTACGTGCGCGAGCCGGCGAGCCGGGCGAAGATCGCGCGGATCCGCTCGGCCGAGCGGGCGTAGTCGGCCGCGATCTCGTCCCGCGGCACCCCGACCTCGGCGAGCGCGAGGGCGATCACGGTGCCGGTGCGGTCCTTGCCCGCGGCGCAGTGCACGATCGTCGCGCCCTCGCTGTGGGCGACGAGCCGCAGCGCCGCGAGGATCGAGTCGGCCCGGTCGTCCAGGTACCGCAGATAGATCCCGGACGCGCCACGCCGTTCGGCCTCGTCGGGCGTCTCGTCGAGCTGCGCGTCGCGCTGCTGCCACGGCAGCACGACCGGCGCATCGTCATCGTCATCGTCATCCGCGGCCGCGTCGGTGTTGTGTCCCGACTCGGGGAACAGCGACAGGTGCTCGATGCACACGAGCGGCTCGCGCGTCATCGGGCCGGGGCCCTCGGCGGCGACCTCGACGTCGCTCCGCAGGTCGGCGACGGCGCGGACCCCGTGCTCGTCGACGAGCCGGCGCACGTCGCGCTCGGACAGGCCCTGCAGGTTGTCGGCGCGGATGAGCCGGTCGTCGGCGATACGGCCGCCGTCCGCAGTGGGCGTGCCGCCCAGGTCACGCACGTTCGCCGCGCCGTCCAGCTCGATCCAGCGCACGTCGTTCACGAGGTCCATCACCCCACTCAAGCACGAAGGCCCGTCCCACAGGGGACGGGCCTTCGACGCTGGGATGAACGACTCAGAACGCTGCCTCGGGCAGGTCCATGATCGAGTTGTCGGTCGTCTCGGCGACGAGCTTGCGGGCGGCGAGCTCCGGCAGCACCGTCTGCGCGAAGAACCGGGCGACGGCCGGCTTGCCCTCGTAGAAGGCACGGTCGGCGGCCGACAGGCCGTTCTCGTCGAGACGCTTGAGCGCGACCGCGGCCTGGCGCAGCAGCAGGTACCCGACCATGAGGTCACCGGCCGACAGCAGCAGGCGGGTGGTGTTCAGGCCGACCTTGTAGACGTTGCGCACGTCCTCCTGGCCGCTCATCAGCTGGCCGAACATCGCCGCGACGATGCCGCCGAAGTCGTCGACCGCCTTCTTGAGCGCGGCCGCCTCCTCCTTGAGCCGGCCCTCGTCCGCGAGCGACTCGACGAACTCGGTGATCTCGTTCGACAGCGCACCGAGCGCAGCGCCCTTGTTCTTCACGATCTTGCGGAAGAAGAAGTCCTGACCCTGGATCGCGGTGGTGCCCTCGTACAGCGTGTCGATCTTGGCGTCACGGATGTACTGCTCGAGCGGGTAGTCCTGCAGGTACCCCGAGCCGCCGAAGGTCTGCAGCGCCTGGGCGAGCTGGTCGTACGACCGCTCGGAGCCGGCGCCCTTGACGATCGGCAGCAGCAGGTCGTTGATCGCCTCGGCCAGCTCGGTGTCCTCGCCGGTCGCCTCACCGATGATGATCTTGTCCTGGAAGGACGCGGTGTAGTAGACCAGCGCGCGGAAGCCCTCGGCGTAGGCCTTGTTCAGCATGAGGCTGCGGCGCACGTCCGGGTGGTTGATGATCGTGACGCGCGGGGCGGTCTTGTCCGAGGCCTGGGTCAGGTCGGCCGACTGCACGCGGGTCTTCGCGTACTCGAGCGCGTTGAGGTAGCCGGTCGAGAGCGTCGAGATGGCCTTCGTGCCGACCATCATGCGGGCGTGCTCGATGACCTGGAACATCTGCGCGATGCCGTCGTGCACGTCACCGACGAGCCAGCCCTTGGCCGGGATGTTGTCGATCTCGCCGAAGCGCACCTCGCACGTCGTCGAGGCCTTGAGGCCCATCTTGTGCTCGACGTTGGTGACGAAGACGCCGTTGCGCTCGCCGAGCTCACCGGTCTCGACGTCGAAGTGCCACTCGGGCACGACGAACAGCGAGAGCCCCTTGGTGCCGGGGCCGGCACCCTCGGGACGCGCGAGCACGAGGTGGACGACGTTCTCGACCATGTCGTTGACGGCCGAGGTGATGAAGCGCTTGACGCCCTCGATGTGCCAGCTGCCGTCGGGCTGCTGCACGGCCTTGGTGCGGCCCGCGCCGACGTCCGAACCCGCGTCCGGCTCGGTGAGCACCATCGTCGCGCCCCAGCCGCGGTCGATCATGCGCTGGGCCATCTTCTTCTGCTCGTCGTTGCCGTTCTTCCACAAGATGCCGGCGAACGGCGCGCCCGCCATGTACATGTGGATCGCGGGGTTCGAGCCGAGCACCTGCTCGGCGACGGCCCAGACGAGCGTGCGGGGCACCAGCTGGCCACCGAGCTCGGGGATGGTCTCGAGCCGCCACCACTCGCTGTCGTACAGCGTCTTGAAGGACTTCTTGAAGCCCTCGTTGAGCCGGACGGTGTGGGTGTCCGGGTCGAAGACCGGCGGGTTCCGGTCGGCGTCGGCGAAGGACTCGGCGAGCGGCCCCTCGGCCAGCTTCGCGACCTCCTCGACGATGCCCTTGGCGGTGTCGACGTCGAGGTCGTCGAACGGCTTCGCGCCGAGCACCTTGTCGGTGCCGAGCACCTCGAAGAGGTTGAACTCGATGTCGCGCACGTTGCTCTTGTAGTGGCCCATGTGCTGCGTCTCCCAGCGATCTTGCCCGTGCGCATGGCGCCTCGAGCAGAGGTTACCCGTCAGTAACATCACTGTATTACTCGCCGGTAACCTCCGCAACAAGGACAGCTTCGGCGTGACCGGTGACTCCTCATCGACCGCCCGTCGCGCCGCATGAGGGACCGCCGGTCACCCCGCCGGGCCAGCGGTGTATGGCGATCCTGCGGGCGGACACGCCGCCGCGACCCCCGCACCGTCGCCCCACGCAGCCGGGTCGCGGACGGTGTGTGGCGACCCAGCGGGACGACACGCCGCGCCGGACCCCGCACCGTCGCCACACATCACCCGGGCACCGCCCTGGCAGCGCTGAGCGCTCGCGGTGCTCGGCGCGTCCCGTCGATGTCCGATCGAATCTCGATGTCCCCAGCGACCTCTGACCAACCTTGCGCATCAAGATCCGGCAGACCCCGGGGCGCGACGCGGACGCAGGATCAGAAGATGACGCGGAGGCTGATGGTCTCGGGCAGGGCGCGGATCTGGTCGACGATGGCCTGGGTGGTGCCCGAGGCCGAGTCGGTGACGACATAGCCGAGGTCGCCGGAGGTGCCGAGCAGTTGCGCCTCGACGTTGACACCGCCGTCGGCGAGCAGTCCGTTGACCCGCGCCAGGACACCGGGGACGTTGCGGTGCAGCAGGATCAGGCGCAGCGTGCCCTCGGCGCGCGGCAGCGTCAGGCCCGGCACGTTGACCGACATCGCCGTCGACCCGTTCAGCACGAAGTCGCGGAACTTGCCGGCGACGTAGCGTCCGATGTCCTGCTGCGCCTCTTCGGTCGAGCCGCCGATGTGCGGGGTGAGGATGACGTTCGGCAGCCCGCGCAGCTCGGAGACGAACTCGTCGCCCCGCCCCTTCGGCTCGACCGGGAAGACGTCGACCGCCGCGCCGGCGATGTGGCCGGTCTCGAGGTGCTTGCGCAGCGCGCCGTAGTCGACGACGAAGCCGCGCGAGAGGTTGAGGAACAGCGACCCCGGCCGCATGAGCCCGAAGTGTTCCTCGCCGAAGAAGTTGCGATTCGACGGCCGGTCGTCGACGTGCAGGGTGACGATGTCGGACGCACCGAGCAGCTCGTCGAGCGACAGGCAGCGCCGCGCGTTCCCCAGCGCGAGCCGGTCGGCCGTGTCGTAGAAGTGCACCTGCATGCCCATCGCCTCGGCAAGCACCGACAGCTGAGTGCCGATGTTGCCGTAGCCGACGATGCCGAGCGTGCGGCCGCGCACCTCGTGCGCGCCGTCGGCCGACTTGTCCCAGACGCCCGCGTGCATGAGGGCGTTCTTCTCGGTGAGCCGCCGCGTCATCGCGATGATCTCGGCGATCGCGAGCTCGACCACCGAGCGGGTGTTGCTGAACGGCGCGTTGAACACCGTGACGCCGTGCTCGGTCGCCGCGCCAAGGTCGATCTGCGTCGTGCCGATGCAGAACGCACCGATCGCCACGAGGTTCGGCGCCGCCTCGAGCACCCGGCGGCTCACGTGCGTCTTCGACCGGATGCCGAGCAGGTGCACGTCGCGGATGCGCGACACCAGCTCGTCCTCGTCGAGGGCGCGGTCGAGGGTCTCGACGACGAAGCCGTTCGAGCGCAGGATCTCCACCGCGTCCGGGTGGATCTGTTCGAGCAGCAGGACGCGGGTGGCACGGTCGGTCACCGTGTCAGCTTAAGCGGGCGCAGAAACGCCTTCGTCCCCGCCCGGACCGGCTCCGAGCGGGGACGAAGGGATCGAGCTGGTGCGTCAGTAGACGCTGCGGTGGTGCGAGCGGCCGCTGACCGCGCGGTAGACCAGCAGCACGATGATCGCGCCGATGACCGAACCGATGATGCCGGCGGGCTGCAGGGCGCCCTGCGACGCGTCCTTGTGGAAGATCGCGTAGCCGAGGAACCCGCCGACGAACGACCCGACGATCCCGAGCACGATCGTCGCGCCGATGCCCATGGGGTCCTTGCCCGGCACCAGCAGCCGGGCCAGCGCGCCGGCGATCAGGCCGACGATGACCATGGTGATGATGAAGCCGATCATGTTCTCCAACCTCCCTGGTGGGTTGCAGAAGGGATGCCCGGCCGCTGACACGGGGCTAACACCGGCCCGCAAGGTGGCAGCTACTGGACGGAACCGGCGTAGGTCGCGTCCGCTTTGGGTAGTCAGGCCCTCTTAAGATCGAGGGATGGCGGCACCCCGATGGCTCACCGACGACGAGCAGCGGGCGTGGCGTGCCTATGTCGAGTCGACGAAACTCGTCTTCGACCTGATCGACCGGCAGCTGCAGCGCGACGCGGACATGCCGCACGCGTACTGGGAGATCCTGGTGCGGCTCAGCGAACGGCCCGACCGGCGGCTGCGCATGAGCGAGCTGGCGGACGTCACCCGGTCGTCGCGCAGCCGGCTCTCGCACGCGGTCGCGCGGCTCGAGGAACGCGGCTGGGTCGAGCGCGAGGACTGCGAGACCGACCGTCGCGGGTCGTTCGCCGTGCTCACCGACGCCGGTCACGCGGCGCTCGTCGCTGCGGCGCCGGGACATGTCGAGCAGGTGCGCGAGGTGCTGGTCGACCGGCTCGGCCCCGAGCGACTGGCCGAGCTCGGCCGCATCAGCACGGCCCTGCTCGAGGGCCTGGCCGCCGAGGGACACACGCCGAACGGCGCGGCCTGAACCCCTCGGCGCCGTGCGCCGTCAGGTGACGAGGCTCAGCGGGTCGCCGCCAGCAGCGCCCGCCACGTGGCGTTGGTGAGCAGGCCGAAGGTCGGGATGCCGTGCGCGGCCTGGAAGTGCTGCACCGCGAGCCGCGTCGTCAGGTCGAAGACACCGGTGGCGGGGATGTGCAGTGCCTGCTGCACCGCGGTCACCGCGGGTCCGCCGAGCCAGCCGCGGCGCAAGGGGGCGCCCGAGTAGTACACGAGCGTCTTCTTGAGCGCCGACGCCGACGCGGGCGCCGTCACCGTCGCGTGGGTCGGGCAGCCCACGGTGTTCCGGCGGCCGGTGAAGGTGGCCCAGTTGAGACCGGCCGGCACACAGGGCCCGTAGTCGGTCGCCGACACCTGCTTCGTCCAGAACGTGGTGAGGCCGTTCGCGCCGTTCCAGCCCAGCGAGATGTGCATGTGCGTGCGGTGGCACGAGTTGTCGTACGCGGCGCCCTTGAGCGAGTAGCAGCCGTTGTACTGCTCCCAGGTGCCGCTCCACGAGCCCCACATGCGGTTGTCGAAGATGAGGTACTGGACGCCGAGTCGCCGGGCCATGGCGAAGCGGTTGCCCTGGGCGTCGGTGGCGAGCAGCCACGTGAGCACGGCCTGCGCCTCGGCCTTCGAGTGCGCATTCAGCGCCGAGACCATCCAGTCGATCGCGCGGCCGTCGTAGTGCTCGCTGCGGGTGCCGTCGGTGCCGCAGGCGTAGACGGTGGCGTAGGACGTGTCGGGGTAGGTGGCCTTCAGCAGGTTCGCCAGCTTGAGCGTGCCCGGCCGCGGCACCGGATTGCAGGCGGTCTGCTCGGCGTACGAGGCGAGCGGCTCGATGGCGGTCGGCAGGCCGGCCGGAGTGTGGGGGGCGGCCACCGCGGCGGAGGCGGAGCCGGTGCCGGCGAGCAACGTGGCGAGCAGGACGGGCAGGGTCAGCAGGGCACGGACGGAACGCATGGGGTGCGGGGATCCTCGGGGTGCGACAGGTGGCTCCCCCGGGCCGTGGACGGCCCCCGCGTGATCAAGGATGCCATGATCACCACCCTGCGGCCAAGCACGGATTTACATCAGGACCAGATGCCCGAGATCGGCCGACGCGTGGCACTGCTCCCGAGATGGGCGGTGTCGAAGACGTCCTCGATCGTCCGCAGCAGCCCGAAGTGGTCGACGTGCTGGCCCGTGCGGGCGCCGGCGCGCAGGTGCGCGCCGGCCAGCACGGTCGGGATGCGGTTGCCCTCGGCCCGCTCGTCCTCGTCGTAGGTCACGACCAGCAGGCTGTCGTGGGTGCGGGCCCAGCGCGCGTAGCCGCCGAGGTGCGCCGCGAGCCAGGCGTCGCCCTGGCGCACGGTGCCGTCGTGCATGTCGTGCTCGAGGTCGGGCACCACGAAGGCCACCTGCGGCAGCGTGGTGAAGTCCGTCGGGAACTGCGCGAACGTGCGGTTCGCCGTCGCCGGCACCGTCGTGAAGTCCGACCACGGGTTGTGCTTGCGTGCGTACGAGCCCGACGAGCACGCCGTCGAGCCCTGGCGCGGCAGCCCTTCCGAGTAGCCGGCGAAGTGCAGGTGCCGGGCCGCGAGCACCGTCGCGAGGTTCGCACCCCGGTAGGTCAGCGGGCACGTGTCGCTGGCGAGGCCGTGCGTCGATCCCGAGAAGAGGGCGAGGTAGTTCGGCTCGCTCGGGTGGGTCACGCCGTACGACCGGGTGAGCAGCACGCCCGAGCGAATCAGCCCGTTGACGAACGGCGCGTTGCGTGACCCCACGACCTGCGAGTAGCCGTGGTTCTCCATCACCACGACCACGACGTGCGCGAAGTGCGGCAGGGCGGACGAGGCGCTGGTCGCATCGACGGCGTGCGACGCGGTCGGCGGCGTCGTGGTCGTCCTGCCGTCGGAGGATGACGAGCAGGCGAGGGTCAGGCCGAGCACGGCGGCGAGCACGGACAGCACGGCGGGGGCGCGACGCATCGTCCCATCATGCGCGCGCCCACCGCCCGGCCGTCGGCTGCGCTCAGCGCCGCCGGAGCACCAGCCCGGCCACCGCGCCCGCGAGCGCCATGAGCGCGGCCGCGACGAGGAAGGCCACGTGGTAGCCGCTGACCTGCGCCGCGGCGGCCGTCACGCCCTGCGAGCGCAGGGTCGCGGTGTGGCCGGCCGCCACAGTCGCCAGCACGGCGAGCCCGAAGGCGGCGCCGATCTGCGCGGTGGTGTTGACCAGACCGGACGCCAGCCCCGCGTCCTGCGGCTCGACGCCGGACATCGCGGCGGTCATGAGCGCGGGGAAGGCCAACCCGGCGCCGGTGCCGAGCAGCACCATCACCGGCAGCACGTCCGGCGCGTAGCCGCCGTCGAGCGGGGCCCGCGCGAAGAGCACCAGGGCGACCGTCATGAGCGCCATGCCGACCACGAGCAGGCGGACGGCACCGAATCGCGCGATCAGCGGTTCGGTGCCACGCACGGACAGCGTCCCCATGATCACGCAGACCGGCAGGAAGGCGAGCCCGAGCTGCAGCGCGTCGTAGTGCAACACCTGTTGCAGATACAGGGCGCCGAGGAAGAAGACACCGAACATGCCGGCGACCGACAGCACCTGCACCAGGTTGGCGCCGGTGACGAACCGCGACCGGAAGATCCGCAGCGGGACGAGGGGGGCGATCGCAGCCCGCTCGCGGGCCAGGAACGCGAGAGCGCCCACGACGGTGATGGCGGCCGGCACGATCGTGCGCGCGTCGGCCCAGCCATGGGTGGCTGCCGGGTCGACGATCGTCCAGACGCCGAGCATCATCGTGCCGGTGGCGAGCGCGGCACCGAGGTGGTCGACACCGCGCAGGGAACCGACCGACCGGTCGGTCGGCAGCACACGAAGCGCTGCGAGCGCGGTCGCAGCACCCACCGGCACGTTGACGAAGAAGATCCAGTGCCAGCTCAGGGCCTGCGTGAGCACGCCGCCGGCGAGCAGCCCGACGGCGCTGCCGGCCGAGGCGACGAAGGCATAGACGCCGATCGCCCGTGCCTGCTCACCCGGCTCGGGGAACATCGTCACGATCATGCCGAGCACCACGGCCGAGGTCAGCGCACCGCCGATGCCCTGCACGAAGCGGCCGGCCACCAGCACCGTGGCGTCGCCGGACAGGCCGCACCCGACCGACGCCGCGGTGAACAGTGCGATGCCCGCGAGGAAGACGCGGCGGCCACCGATGAGATCACCGAGGCGGCCGGCGAGCAGCAGCAGGCCGCCGAAGCTGATGAGGTAGGCGTTCACCACCCAGGCGAGGCCGCTCGCGCTGAACCGCAGGTCGTGCTGGATCGACGGCAGCGCGACGTTCACGATGGTCACGTCGAGCACGATCATCAGCACGCCGGTGCAGAGCACGTAGAGCGCGAGGCGGCGGCGGTCGGGCGGTGCGGTGGGCAGCGACTGGGCGTCGCGGCCGGTGCTGAGCGTGGCGGTCATGGCTGGTCCCTTCGGAGCGGGTGGTCATGCATGCGTCGAACGGGACGGGCCGGATTCGACACGCAGTGGTCGGGACGTCAGCGGTCGAGCCAGGTACCGAGCGCGTCGAGCAGTCCCTCGGTGCCCTCCGCGCGGGCGGCGTTGGTGTCGAGACCGTCGAGGAAGGCACCCTGCTCGGTCATGACCAGCCGGGTCGCGCCGCCGTCGGCGTCGAAGAACTCGACCGTGCACACCGACACCGAGATGCGCCGGCCGGCCATGGTCATCTCGTAGGACGTGACGATGCGGGCACCGTCGACGATGTCCTGGTACAGCGCGTCGTAGGTGAAGGTCGGGCCGTCGGGCACGGTGGCGCTGACGTGCTCGCGGCCCCCGACGCGGAAGTCGAGCGTGTGCGCGCCGACCGCGATGTGCTCGTCGCCCCACCACTGCGACTTGGCGGCGGAGTTCGTCCATGCGGCGAAGACCTTCGGGCGGGCGTGGCGGTAGACCCGCTCGATGCTGAACCGGTCATGCACGACGGTGGGCGCGGTCATGAGGTCTCTCCTTCGTCGGTGGCGTCCAGGTAGGCGCCGAGGCGGTCGAGGCGGGCGTCCCAGGCCTGTTTGCGCTCGGCGATCCAGCGCTCGGCGGTGCCGAGGGTCTTGAGCTGCAATTTGCACGTGCGCACCCGCCCGACCTTCTCGGTCGTGACGAGACCGCTGGCCTCGAGCACGTGCAGGTGCTGGACGACGGCGGGCAGCGACATCGGCAGCGGTGCCGCCAACTCGCTCACCGACGCCGGGCCCTGGCTCAGCCGCTCGACCATCGCCCGCCGGCTCGGGTCGGCCAGCGCGGCGAACACCTGGTCGAGCTGTTGGTTAAGCATGCGCTTAACCATTGCGGTGAAGTCCGACGCTGTCAACCCTCGAACGATCAGTCGAAGAGGGCTTCCAGGGTCGGCAGCTCGACACGGGCGGACGCCGCGACGCCGACCGGCGTGCGGGTCGGGCGACGGGCGTCGCCGAAGACGTCCATCACGGCGATCGCGTCCGGCGTCAGGAACCGCGACTGCGGCGCGTAGCTGTGCCGGTCGTCGCGGGCGGTGCGGTGGTGCGGCATGCGCAGCGGCGTCCACACGTGCAGTTCGTCGCGTGCCCTGGTGACCGCCACGTAGAAGAGCCGTTCTTCCTCGGCCAGTTCGTCCGGTGTGCCGACCGCCATGTCGGAGGGGAAGGCCCCGTCGACGGCGTGCACGAGGTGCACCACCGGCCACTCGAGTCCCTTGGCCGAGTGGATGGTGCTCAGCGTCAGGTAGTCGTCGTCGCGGTGTGGTGATTGGGCCTGGTCACTCGTGCTCGCCGGCGGGTCGAGCACGACCGAGGTGATGAAGCTGCCGAGGTCGGTGTGCTGCGCCGCGGTCTCGGCGAGGCGTTCGACGTCGCCGACCCGCACCGCGGCGTCGCGGTAGCGCGCCAGCAGCAGCGGGCGCAGCGCCGCGAGACAGTCGCCGATCGCCGACGCCAGACGGCTGGGGTCACCGACGACCGGGCGCACCTCGGCGACGACGCTCAACGTCCGTTGCAACTCGGTGCGCGCCGCCTGGGGTGCGGCCGCGACCACCTCGTTGAGGTCGACCTCGTCGTCGAGCAGGGCCGGCAGCAGTTGGCGCGCCGTCGCCGGCCCGACGCCGGTGTGCAGCCGCAGCAGACGGAACCACGCGAGGTCGTCGCGCGGATTCACGACGACCCGGAGCAGGGCGAGCAGGTCCTTCACGTGTGCGGCCTCGAGGAACTTCAGGCCGCCGTACTTGACGAACGGCACGCGCCGGGCGGTGAGTTCGAGCTCGAGGACGTCGCTGTGCGAGCCCGAGCGCATGAGCACCGCCTGGTCGCGCAGGCGGCCACCCTGCTCGACGTGCTCGAGCACCGCGTCCGTCAGCTCGCGCGCCTCGGCGTTGACGTCATGGCAGCGACGCAGCCGCGGACGCTGCGGGCGCGGCGCGTCCGCACGCGCCGGCACGAGGGTGAGCCGGTGACCGTCCGGCGCCGGGCGCACGACATTGGCCAGGTCGAGCAGGGGGCGCCGCGACCGGTAGTTCACCTCGAGCCGCACGACGCTGGTGCCCTCGCGCCCGGCCGCCGCGGTGAGCAGATGGCCGCGCCCGGCCCCGCGGAAGCCGTAGATCGCCTGCGCGTCGTCGCCTACGACGGTGAGCACGGCGCCATCGCCGCAGAGCCGCTCGACGATCTCGACCTGGATCTGGTTGACATCCTGGTACTCGTCGACGAGCACGTGGTCCCACCGGCGCCGCAGGACCGCGCCGACCATCGGATCGTCGAGCAGCGCACGCCACGCGATGAGCAGGTCGTCGAAGTCGAGCAGGCCGCGCGCACGCTTGCGCGCCATGAAGTCGCGCAGCAGCGCCATGATCGCGTCCGTGTGCGGCTCGCACCACGGGAACTGCTCGGCGATCACCTCGCGGGCGGGCCGCCCCGTGTTCACCGACCGCGTGCAGATGTCGGCGAGCGTCGAAGCGCGGGGGCGCCGTTCGCGGCTCGGCGCGGCGGTGAGGCCGTGCTCGTCGCGCAGCAGATCGAGCAGATCGGTGACGTCGGACGGGTCGAGCACGGTCACGTCGCCGAGGCCGAGCACGCCGGCGAACTCGGCGACGAGCCGGTACGCCACCGCGTGGAACGTGCCGCCCCAGAGCCGCCGTGCCGACGGCGCATCGCCGCAGGCTGAGGCGGCGCGCGCGACCATGTCGTCGGCCGCGCGGCGGGTGAAGGTGAGCAGCAGGATGCGCTCGGGCGGCACGCCGCGCTCGAGCAGGTGCGCGACGCGGCCGGTCAGCGCGGTCGTCTTGCCCGTGCCCGCGCCGGCCACGACGACCACGCGGGCCGCGGGGTCGGTGGCCGCGGCTTGCTGTTGGGCGTCCAGGGTCTCGACGCAGGACCCATCGGCGACGTGCTCGAACATGCATTCGAGCATAGGCTCGACCACCGTCAACGACGGCTGCGACGCCACATGTCGGCGGTGGCGCTCGGGGGTGCGGCTCGCCCGCGCACGTCGCCGGCCCTCCCCCGCTCGGGGGAGCCGGGCTCCCGCCGCTCGGCCGATGCGCGGCGACCGCCGCCGCGCCTAGCGTCAGGGCCATGATCGAGGCGATCGAACTGACGAAGCGCTACGGCGAGAAGCTCGCCGTCGACCACCTTTCGTTCACCGTGCAGCCCGGCGTGGTCACGGGGTTCCTCGGCCCGAACGGTGCGGGCAAGTCGACGACGATGCGCCTGCTGCTCGGCCTCGACCGGCCGACGGCCGGGCACGCGACGATCAACGGCCGCAGCTACCGCGACCTGCGCGCACCGCTCTGCGAGGTCGGCGCGCTGCTCGAGGCCAGGGCGATCCACACCGGACGCAGCGCGCGCAACCACCTGCTCGCACTGGCCGCGACGAACGGCATCGGCAAGCGTCGCGTCGACGAGGTGCTCGAACTCGTCGGGCTCAGCGCGATGGCCGGCAAGCGGGCCGGCGGCTTCTCACTCGGCATGGGACAGCGGCTCGGCATCGCGTCCGCGCTGCTCGGCGACCCGCACACGCTGCTGCTCGACGAGCCGGTGAACGGCCTCGACCCCGAGGGCATCCTCTGGATCCGCACGCTGCTGCGCTCGCTCGCCGCCGAGGGACGCACCGTGTTCGTCTCGTCCCACCTCATGAGCGAGATGGCCCTGACGGCCTCGCACCTCATCGTCGTCGGGCAGGGCCGGCTCATCGCGGACGCGAGCGTCGCCGAGTTGACGCGGGCCGCGTCGCGCGACGTCGTGCGTGTGCGGACGGAGGAGGCGGCCCGGCTGCGCGAACTGCTCGCCGCCGACGACGTCACAGTCAGCAGCAGCGAGCGCGACGTCCTCGTCGTCACGGGGATGAGCAGCGCCCGCATCGGCCGGATCGCGGCGGACGCCCATATCGCCCTGGTGGAACTCGTCCCACAGCAGGCGTCGCTCGAGGAGGCCTTCATGGAACTGACCCGCGACGCCATCGAGTTCGCGCCGGTGGAGGTGGCGTCATGACCAGCACCCTCGAGGCGCCTCGCAACGCGGGCGTCACCCCGGTTCGCGTGGTCACGTCCGAGTGGATCAAGTTCCGCTCGCTGCACTCGACGTGGTGGAGCATCGTCGCCGCCCTCGTCGCCGCCATCGGCCTCGGCATCCTGTTCACCTACCTGCGCGGCAACGACCTGTACTCGCACCGCTACCTCGTCGGGAAGGGCGACTTCTCGAACCAGATCGGCCTGTCGCTGCGGGGCTTCTTCCTCGCCCAGCTCGCCCTCGGCGTGCTCGGGGTGCTCTTCGTGACCGGCGAGTACAGCACCGGCATGATCCGGGCGAGCCTGTCGGCAGTGCCACGGCGTGTGCCCGTGCTGCTCGCGAAGGCAGGGGTCTTCGCGGTGAGCCTGTTCGTCATCGCGCTCGCCGCGGCGTTCATCGCCTTCCTCGGCGGCCAGGCCGCCCTGAACACGCATCCGGTGCACTTCGGTGTCTCGCTCGGCCACGCCGGCGCCCTCGAGGCGGTCGTCGGCGCGGCGCTCTACGTCACCGGCGTCGGCCTGATGGGGCTCGGTCTCGGCTTCGCGCTGCGCAACACCGGCGCGGCCATCGCCACGCTCTTCGGTTTCATCCTGGTGCTGCCGCTGCTCGCCCAGGCACTGCCGTCCAGCTGGCAGCTGCACGTGAACAAGTACCTGCCGCTCAACGCCGGCACGGCGATCATGGAGCCGAACCGCACCGCCGCCGAGTCGCTCCGGCCGTGGGCCGGCATGGGCGTCTTCGCCCTCTACGTCCTCGCCATGCTCGTCGCCGGGTGGATCGTGCTGCGCCGCCGCGACGTCTGAGCGGCGGACGGATCACACTGACGCCATGCACACGACGTGGGTGCTGTCGGCCGCGCTGGTGGCGAGCCTCGCGGTGGCCGGCGGCCTGCTGAGCCTCCAGGTCTGGACGCGCCGCCGCTACCGAGACCTGCTCGACCGCGCCCGCGCCGAGCACGCGGCGCACGCCGAGCGCCAGGCGCACCTCGCGCTGGTCGCCGAGCGCACCCGTATCGCCCGCGAGATGCACGACATCGTCGCGCACAGCCTCTCGGTCATGATCGCCCTGGCCGACGGCGCGAGCGCCACCGTCGAGCGCGACCCGGCGCGAGCCCGGCAGGCGATGGCCCAGGCCGCCGACACCGGACGCGCCGCCCTCGGCGACATGCGCGACGTGGTCGCGCTGCTGCGCGCGGACACCGAGCCGGCGCCGCAGCGTGCGACGCTGCACCCGGAACCCACCCTGGCCGACCTCGAGGCGCTGTTCGCGACGGTGCGCGAGACCGGCGTGCAGGTGACCTACTCGACGAGCGGGTCGACCGAGTCGTTGCCGTTGCCCGTGCAGCTCGCCGTCTTCCGGCTCGTGCAGGAGGCGCTCACCAACGCGATCAAGCACGCGCCGCGGGCGACGCGGCTGCTGGTGTCGCTGCGCCGAGGGGACAGCGACCTGCGCGTCGTGGTCGACGACAACGGCGGTGGCACCGCTGCGGCCGAGCCGCCGGGGCACGGGCTGATCGGCATGCGTGAACGGCTGGCCGTGCACGGCGGCCGCCTGATGGCCGGGCCGACGCAGACGGGGTGGCGCGTCAGTGCGTGGCTGCCGCTCGACGACGACCGGCACGCACACCGACGTCTGATCGGGACGCGCGGATGAGCGCCGTGCGCGTGCTGCTCGCCGACGACCACGGCCTCATCCGCGAGGGCTTCCGCATGATCCTCGACGCGCAGGACGACGTCGAGGTCGTGGGCGAGGCCGCCGACGGTGCGCAGGCCGTGGACGCGGTGCGGGCGCTGCGTCCGGACGTGGTCGTCATGGATGTCCGCATGCCCGGTACCGACGGCATCGAAGCAACCCGGCGCATCTGCGCCGAGCGCCCGGAGACGCGGGTCCTCATCCTGACGACGTTCGACCTGGACGAGTACGCCTTCGCCGGGCTGCGTGCCGGCGCCAGCGGCTTCCTGCTCAAGAACGTGCCGCCCGCCGAGTTGATCGCGGCCATCCACACCGTCGCGGCCGGCGACGCGATCGTCTCGCCGCGGGTGACGCGCCGGTTGCTCGACACGTTGACCGACGAGCTGCCCGCGGCCGCCAATGCCGAGGCCGAGGCGCGGCTCGCCACCCTCACCGACCGCGAACGCGACGTGCTCGAGGCGATCGCCTCCGGCATGACCAACACCGAGATCGCCCAGTACCTGCGCGTCGGCGACGCGACGGTGAAGTCGCACGTGAGCCGCGTGCTCGCGAAGCTCGGCCTGCGCGACCGCGTGCAGGCCGTGATCTTCGCCTACGACTGCCGGCTGGCCCGCCCCGCGTCCTGAACGGGACGCGTCTGCGCTGCGCCGAGATGTCGGCAGCGTGCGACGCCGCTACCGTGAGCGGACTTCCGCAGCAGGTGGCAGATGATCGGGGGACGTGTCGTGGTGAAGGTGATGGCGCGGACCAGCCCGCGTGGCCGTGCGGCGGTGCGGCCCCTCGTCGGGTTCGTCTGCGCAGTGAGCCTCGTCGCCGGGTGCGCGAGCACGCGCGGCGGAGGCGACGCCGGAACGGTCACGGTGACCTCGACGGTGACGCAGCCCGGGACGACCACCGCCTCGTCGGCCCCGGCGGACACCCCGTCCAAGCCGGCGGGCAGCGGGCGGTACTCCGGCACCTTCAGCGCACGACCGCTCGTGGCACCGACCGTGACGGCGGCGTCCGGCGCGGCGCGACCGTCGCCGCTGACGCAGCTGCCGTTCCCGGTGCCGACCGTCGACACCGAGTACGACCGGCTCGACCACAGCCGGCAGGAGACGCTCGAGCAGTCGCTCGCGGCGACCGACTGCGCGTCACCCCCGGTCGACCCTGCAGGCCGGTGGGCCGTGGTGTGCGACGACGGCTCCGCCGGCCCACGCACCGTGGCCCTCGTCGGCCCGGCGGTGTTCACCGGCGCCGGGGTGCAGCGGGCGGCGGCGGAAGCTCCGACGACGCAGACTGCTCCGACGTGGACGGTGGCGATCACCCTGGACACCGCGGCGGATGCGGCGTGGTCGAGCTACACCGCCGCGCACAACATCGGCGGGACCGGATCGAGCGTCACGCCCGCGTCGGCATGCGGACGCGCCTCGACGCCGTGCGCCGACTTCGTCGCCCTCAGTGTCGGATCCGCGCTCGTCTCGCTCCCCGTGACCACCTCGACGATCTCTGGCATCCCGACCGTCATCAGCGGCACGTTCTCGCAGGCCCAGGCCGAAGCGCTCGCGCGAGCCGTCCACCCCTAGAACGCGGCGAGGGAGGTCCGCAGGAGCTCCACATGGAGCGGGTGACGGGAATCGAACCCGCACTGTCAGCTTGGGAATTGGGACCTGCTTGTGGTGAGGCCCAGAATATAGGGGCTGTAGTGGATCAAGTGACCGTTTTGCACCCTTCTTGACCGCTGTTTTCAACGCGATGTGGCACGTGTGTGGCACGAATCGGAGGCTGTTCGAATCCTTGTGACGGCACCCCAGGGGGTGGGTGACGGTCATGCTCGCTGCAGCGATCAACAGCAGCGTCAGGAGTGCACGACCATGCCGATGTGACGGCGCGCCTGACGATTGTTGACGACAAGCTCGCGCCAACGGCTGAGCACGTAGCCTGGGGAGGTGGCCCTGACCTGGGAGTCGGTCATCACCTGCCCGCTGTGCGGGACACAGGCGGTCGAGACGATGCCTGAGAACGCGTGCCGGTACGTCTATCGGTGCGAGGAATGTGGCCAAGATTTGCGGCCCCGGCAAGGTGACTGCTGCGTGTTCTGCTCATACGGAACGGTCGTCTGCCCACCCAAGCAAGTCGGAAGTGAGTAGCGGCCATGGCGACGCCTGTTGCAGTTGAGGATGAGGAATTGGGCCGGTCGCAGTGCTGGTGCTGCGGAGCGATCGAGGACCCGGCGAAGTTGGTTCACCTCGGCAACCATCCCGAGGTCGTGGTCTGCATCCGCTGTGCCCACTCGCTGAGCAAGTGGGCCTGGGAGATCGAGGACAAGTCCCGCACCGGGCTCGCTGTACGGGCGCGGGATCAGATCAGGCGGTTGCGTAAGACCGTTGTCCGGCACGGATGGCACCAGAACAAGATCGTGGGCCGGGGCTTGCGATGGATGGGACGGTTCATCCCGTAACACGGTCGGTGTCCAACGCCGCCCGGTGCTGCACGACCATGGCGCCCCTCTGTGTCACGGCGCAGCGCGACCATGCCGCTGATCAAGTGTGCAGTTCGAGCCATGCCGCAGCCTCGTCGGCTCGTACAAGCCGACGATCCCCGCCCGCCCAGCTCTCCGAGCGCAGCCAACCGGGGATGTAGCCCACCTGAAGAAGCTCAGTGTGGCCGCGGAGGAACACGAAAGTTAAGTCGGGCCAGGTCATCAGGGCCACGTCCGTTGGGTCGTCTTCAGTCGCCAGAAGGCTCGCCGCCTCTGCAACCTTTGGCGGCACGAGTCGGGCTCGGATCATCTGCGTCGATCGTCGCGTGTTATCGAACGGGTACCGATCGGTGATCAGCAGGGAAGTGGCCGCGGCAACGACATCAAAGATCGGCACCTTCGCATGGTTGCACGCCCGGCCTACCGGAAAACGCTAAGCAGTGAAGAGGGCTTCCACCAACGCCGGGTCGTCTTCAACTCCCGCGATCGATCGATACCGCTCGACGGCAACCGAGCCATCCGATGCGAACTCGATCTCCCAGCGCCAGCCGGGCACCGCTACATCGATCATGACCGTGTCCGGGCGGCTATGGTGCAATCGGTACCAGATACGGGCAGCGTCGAGTCGGTTCAGCAGGTCGAGCAGCTTGCCGAAGGTGTCGCCTTCGCCGGTCGCGTAGAACGGCTGGTCACGCATGTTTCTGATTCTCCCTCAGACTGCGCCACCGTCCCGCTGTCGCGGCACTGCACCACCGAGTTGCGCGCCGGACTCCACTAGTCCGCCACCCGGAAGTCCATGCGCTCCTGGAAATCCGTGAAGCAATGCTCGCAGACCCAGTGGTAGCCGTCCTCCGTGACATACCCCTCTACGACTGCCTCGTCGTCGTCAGTGGCAAGCGGCGAGCTGATCTGGCGCTGGCAGAAGTCGCAGTGGTCGTGGTCCCAGCCTTCTCGGTAGGGCCACCATGCGCGAAGTTGGAAAGTCCGTCCGGCGAGGTACCGCTCCTGACCCATCAAACGCCAGTCATCCACACACAAGATCGTGGCATGCCGCCCCGAACCGATCGACCATGGCGCCCCTCTGTGTCAAGACGCGGTTGGGACGGCTGTTCTAGGGTGCTTGTTGGCAGGTTCGGGAAGTGACTGATCCGAAGAGTCGGCGACGGGATGTGAGTCGGCCGCGCTGGATTGAATAGTCGTGCCCGGGTGTCCTCCCGGACCCGCCGCAGCGTTGATCATGTCGGTGAGCATGGTGCGATAGACGACGTCGGACAGGCGTCGTTTGAGGCAGCGCATCGCTTCCAGGCCGTTCTTCGTGTTGCCGCGGAGGCGCTGGTAGTAGGCCTGGCCTTCGCTGGGGTGGCGGAGCTGGGCGGTGGCCATGACGTGCAGGACGTGGTTGATCTGCCGGTTCCCGCCGCGTGAGAGCCGGTGGCGGACGGTGTGGGCTGTGTCAAGCATCTTGGACAGTTCCTCGGGTTGTTGATCAAGCAGCGGTGGCTGCGGCGCGGTGCTCGGTGAGCACCTCGTAGGGCGTGCGGTAGCCGAGCGTCGAGTGCAGGCGCCGGCGGTTGTAGAACACCTCGATGTAGTCGGCGACCGCGAACCTCGCGCGGGCTCGGGTGCCGAACTCGGTTCGGTGGTACATCTCGTTCTTCAGGGCAGCGAAGAACGACTCGGCGACGGCGTTGTCCCAGCACACACCGGTCCGCCCGACGCTGCCGCGAACGTTGGTGGCCGCGCAGAACAACGCGAATTCCCTCGATGTGTATTGCGACCCGGCGTCGGCGTGCGCGATCAACTCACCGGGGACGACAGGATGCCGTTCGCGGCCGCGCTGCCACAGCGCCATCCGCAGCGGCACGTCGACCAGATCGACGGCCTTGGTCGGCGCGACGTGCTAGGCGACGATCTTCTGGGCGAAGACGTCGACGATGAACGCGACGTAGACGAACCCGAGCCAGGTGCGGACGTAGGTGAAGTCCATGACCCAGGTCCGGTTCGGCGCCGCGGCGGTGAAGTCCCGGTCGAGCAGGTCGCCGGCGCGGCGCCCGTCCTTACCCGGCACGGTCGTGCGGACGCCTTTGGCGCGGCGCACACCTTGCAGGCCAAGAGATCGCATCGCCCGGTCGACCGCGCCGGGTGAGGCTTCGGGCATCGAGCGGCGCACCAGCGCGGTCATCTTGCGCCGCCCATACAGGCCCTCGGGCGTCAGCCGCCGCACGCCGTGGTCATCGACCGTCCAGGCCATCTCCCGCACCCGGTCCTGCACGAGCGCGTCGCTCACCGTCCGAGCCGCCAAGGCCCGGTCCGGCTGTGCCCACGACCGGTAGGTCCGCGCGGCGATCTGGCAGCCCTGCTCACGCAGGACCCGGCAGACCGACTCGACCGCGTAGCCCTCGGCGCGCATCTCGTCGACGAACGCGACGATCAGCGGTTGCGGGGGTCGAGTTCCCCCGAGAAGAAAATCGAGGCCCGACGCAGGATCTCGTTGTCCTCCTCGAGCCGGCGCACCTTCGCCTTCAACTCCCGGATCTCGGCCAGCTCCTCACTGCTCACGCCCTGCCGCTGCCCGGTGTCGACCTGGGCCTGCCGCACCCAGCGGCGCACCGACTCCCACCCCACGCCCTCACGGCGGGCGACGGCCTCACACGCCGCGGTCAACGACGGGTACTCCAGCAGATGATCAAGGACCTGGCGAGCGCAACGCTCCTTGACCTTCGCATCGATCTTCTTCGGCACAGAACGCATCCTTCCAACTCAGAAAGATGCGGCACGACAACCTCGGGCGGTTCATATCGCTGTCGTTCACCGGCCAGACGCCAGGCTCTGTTAGAGCGGGACCCGCGGCGTCGTGCCACGCACGTACAGCGGATGCCGCGGGTGGCCCTCTGCGGTCCGGCCGAGACAGTGAGCGCCTCGCGCCTGCAGCATGTCGTGGACCTCACGAACCCTGGCCGAGTGGACGCGCGGAAAAGAAGCGCCCCACCCGGCGATGACGACGGATGCCTCGTCGAGCAACCGCTGCAGGGTGGCGTCGTTGTCCGGCCCGATCGGTTCCTCGCATTGCTTCAGGTCGTCGGGCTTGGTCGCTCGGTACGCGAAGATGTTGCCGGTCATCATGCCGCCGCAGCCCCACCCCTTCGAGAAGGCGACGCAGCGGGCGACAGTCGGTCCGTCGGCTGAGATATCCGTCCACCCCGAAACCGGCGTGATGTTGCTCGGATTGAGCATGATCCACAAAGCGAGCGGCTTAGTCGAGTCCCAGACGCGCCGGAAGGCGTACTCATACCTCTCGCAGTCCGATAACACCTGCGGCGGCCGAAGAATCATCGGTCAGTCGTGAGCCCAATACTCAGCGGACGGCATGACCTCGAGCACGACTGCGTCCTTATCGACGATCTCGCGAGTGACCCGCACGGCCTCCACGGCGGCATTCGCCAAGTCGTCGGCGTCGACCGTTACGACGACGGTCGTCCGGCCTTCCGGTGCCGCAGCGATCACTGCGCCGTTCGACAGACCGGCTTCGCCGACCGGCAAATTCAGCCGTGTCAGCATCTCGTCGACGACCTCGCCGGGCATCTCAAAGTCGAAGACAACTTCCGCGTTCCATTCCACAACCAAAATCAGACCACGTGTATGCATACGTTGACCTGAGCGGGGCCCATCCGGCGTGCGAGCCCTCGCACGGACTCGGTCACATCAGGCCTCACGCGAGGCACCTTCCCAAGAATCAATCGGAAGTCGGGCTCCCATCACGGCCCGCACATCACGCCGACAGCGGCGCAGACTTCTGTCCTGGCTCGAGGAGGTCCTCAACCGGTGCCCCAAGATCGAATTGGACAGGCACGAAGGCCGCCTCGCCGAGAGGGGCGCCATGGTCGTGCACGGTCGCCGCCATGGCGTTCAGGCCGCGTGCCTACTTCAACACCCGTCCATAACGGTCGCGGGGACGTCGTAACGGCGGAGCGGGCGTACTCGGGTGCCCAACCTGGGCTGGGCCCAGCATCATGTACGCGAAGCGGTAGAAC
>NZ_JBQCEE010000365.1:0-27076 GCF_051960575.1 Jatrophihabitans sp. | reverse complement strand
ATCGTCCCGCAGTGTCCCTTCGTGCGGTCCTACGTCGAGCGGCATCCCGAGTTCGCCGACCTGCTCGCGCCCGGCATGTCGCCGGGCAAAGGCGCGCGATGACGATGCGCGTGGTGGTGTGGGGCACCGGCAACGCCGGCCGGCCGGCGATCCGCGCCGTCGCCGCGCACCGGGATCTCGAGCTGGCTGGTCGCGCCGACCGGCCACGCGGGCGGCACGGCGCAGGTGCAGCGGTGCGGCGCCGAGTCGGTGCCCGGCGGCACGATGTGCAGCGTCACCGTCGCGGTGGTGGCCGTCGTGTCGTTCGAGCCGGTGATCGAGTACTGGAAGGTCGTGTCACCGGTCGCGTCCGGCGGCACCGAGACGGCGACCGTCTGCTCGTCGCCGCTGATCGAGACGTGGTAGCCCGAGGCGGCAGGCTGCGTCGTGTTGACGATGGCGATGGTGTCCGTCGGCGGCCGCGTGTCGTTGTCGAGCAGGTGCAGCACGCTGCTGCGTCCGGCGCGCACGTCCTCGGTGTCGGGCTTCGCCTGCGGCGGCTTCGCCTGGCCGGCCACCTCCTTGTCGCTCGTGGTCTTGCTGCCCGGCTTCGGCAGCACCGCGTCCCACGAGTCCAGCTCGACCGCGGACTTGCCGTCGACGTTCCACACCTTGCCGCTGCCGCCGTCGTTCAGCACCTCCTCGTGCCGGTTCACCCGGAAGCTGAGGGCGGTGGACGCGTCGACGGCCAGCGAGCCGTGGAAGTCGACATGGGCCGCGGGGCACATGGTGCGGTACGACGCGGCCGCGCCGGCCCACGCGCTGTAGATGCAACCGTCGAGCTGGATGGGGGCGACCACCATGCCGCCACCGGTGCCGTCGGCGGGCGAGACCGCGGCCCGTCCGCTGGCCATCGGCACCTGGACGACCGAGGTCGTCGTCGCGAGGACGACAGCGGGCGCCGCGGCGCTGGACTGCTGCAGCACCGCCGAGCCGATGCCGTCAAAGGTCACCGGCGCGTGCGAGCCGATCCAGAGGTGGGCGCCGTCGAGCACCACCGGCGTCGTGCCCACGGTCGCGATCGCCGGCTGGCGCGCGAAGGCACCGAGCGTCCTGGTCGCCGTCGCGCGGAAGCGGCCGCCGGCTGCCCGGATGGTGGTGAGCGTGCCGTCGGTCGAGACGGCGAAGACCGTGCCGTCGGTGGCGACGGCCACGCGGGCATTGGCACCGACCTTCGCGACCGGCTTCGCCGTGTTGTCGACCGCGGCGAGGTTCACGCCGGCGAACGTCGAGGTGCCGACGGTGGTGGCCCAGACCTTGCCCGACTTCGGGTCGGCCACGGCGAGCACGCCCGGGTCGGCCCCGCCCACCTGCACCGACGCGTCGACCGGCACCGATGCCGACTGGCCCGGCACCGTCGTCATGGTCGAGCCGTCGAGGGCCGAGAGCTTGCCGGTGGACTTGTCGAGGCCGAAGACGGCGACGCCGTCCTGCACGATGTCGAGGTCGTTGTTCGTCGCCGACGCGCCGAGGCTCACCGCGCCGTCGAACTGCTCGACCGGCTTGTTCAACCGTGCGAAGGCGCCGTAGGGCGAGCCGCTGACCCAGACGCCGCCGTCGTTGAGGTCGGCGTGGTGCACGTCGAACCCGACGGCGTCCAGCGCATAGGCCACCAGCGCGACGACCGCGGCGATCACCACGAGGGTCGACGCCACGCTGACGCGGTGGCGCACGAGGAAGCGCAAGGACACTGGTGGCTCTCCGCTGGCTGGTCGACACGAGCAGGTGCGGTCGACGATGACCACCACATGACCGGCGGGCAATGGGGACCACTCCCCATCACCCGCGCAGGAGAGCTAAGCGGATCGATCAGGGTTACGCGAGCCGAAACCAGACAGATCCAGCGATCTTCGGTGATTCCCGTTCGAACCCGTACGGCCGAATCGGGACAAGATCGACACTCGGCGACGCCCGCCGCCTCGTCCGGATCGTGATGCCCCCACCGGGCCCGATCCCGCCCACGCCATGCAGGTCAGGTCGAGCCCGGGGGGCCTGAGCGGCGGGACGTGCCGCTCAGGCCTCGCGCGCAGCCGGTCCCTCCACCGGCTGCGCGTGCGGGTCGGCGACGACCACCAGGTCGAGCACGATCTGGTGCGCGAAGCAGGGCGTGCCGTCGGCCTCGGTCATGCGCCAGTAGGCGGCGTAGGTGGCAGTGAGATCAGGGATCGTCACCGGCACGGCGATGCTGACCCGCTCGCCGGGCGGGCAGTCGGGCACGGTAGTCGTGGGCGCCGAGCGCAGCAGCCGGGCACCGGCGGGTGCGCCGATGCGCCGCACCAGGCGTCCCTGCCAGGTCGTCTCGCCGATGTTCCAGAGCGTCCAGGCGGCGAGCGTCTCGCTGCCCGGTGGGACCAGCTGCCCGTGCGCCACCGAGCGTCCGACGACCGAGTAATGGTCGGGACGACGCGACCCCAACACCACCGCCGGCACCCCCATGCGCGGTTCCACCTGGCCCACCAGCGCCTCGGCGAATGTCGTCAGCGCCAGGCCGTCACCGGCGAAGGTCTCGTCGTACCACTCGACCAGCTCGCGACTCGGACGGGTTCGTCCGGTTTCGACCAAGGACAGATTGCCCCGGTTTCGTCCGGTTGCCAACTCGGCCTGGCGCAGCGACATGCCCCCCGACAGCCGCATCGCGCGCAGCGTCGCCCCCAGCTCGGCCCAGATGTCCGCCCCCATGACCGCCACTGTTCCCGCGGATGGGGTATAGATCAGCTCCGGGAGCTGAACCCGCACGAACCCGTACACCCGGCCGGACGGAACCACCGTCCTCTGGGCCGCGTCCCGGGCTCGCGCGGAGGTGGAGGGGTATGGGGTGGACACGGCGTCGATCACGTCGCGGGCGGAGTTCGTCGCCGCGCTGACGGCACTGCGCGAACGCAGCGGACTGTCGATCCGCGCGTTGGCCAAGGCGGTGGACACCCCGCCGGCCACGATCGGCGGCCACCTGTCCGGACGCCACCTCCCGACCGCCACCCAGCTGCCCCTGCTGCGGCGCATCGTCGCGGCGTGCGGCGTCACCGACCCGGCCGAGGTCGAGGCGTGGGTCGAGGCGCTGCGCCGGGTGCGCGCGTCCGAGCGCCAGACCCCGACCGCACCGGCACCGGCGCTCCCCTCCCCCTACCGCGGGCTGTCGCCGTACGACGTCGCCGACGCCGAGACCTTCTTCGGACGCGCCGACGAGACGCGCGACCTCGTCGCCGCCATCGAGCGCCTGCACGCCGACCCCGGTCCGAGCGGTGGCGTGCTCGCCGTCGTCGGGCCGTCCGGCTCGGGCAAGTCGTCGCTGCTGCGCGCCGGCCTCGCCGCCACCGCCGACGCCGAGCACGCCGACTGCGCGGTGCTGGTGACGACGCCGAGCACCGCCGTGGGGCTGCCGAGCTGGCTCGCCGAGCTCGGCGACGACCGCTCGGCGCTCGTCGTGCTCGACCAGGCCGAGGAGCTGTTCACCGCCCTCTCGCCGGACGAGCGGGCGCAGCTGTTCGTCACGCTCAGCAACCGTCCGCCACGCGCCGTCATCGTGGTCGGGCTGCGGGCCGACTTCTACGCCGAGGCGGCCGCGGAGCCGTTCCTCGCCGTCGCACTGCAGCACGCGCAGGTGCTGCTGCGGCCCATGTCGACCGAACAGCTCACCGAGGTGATCGTCGGGCCGGCCGAGCGCGTCGGGGCGAGCATCGAGCGCGGTCTGGTCGACCTCGTGCTCGCCGACCTGCGCCCGCACGGCGCCCGCACCGGCGGGCACGACCCGGGCGTGCTGCCGTTGCTCTCGCACACCCTGCTCGCGACGTGGGAGGCGAGCGCCGGCGGCCTCACCATCGCGGGCTACCGCGCCACCGGCGGCGTCACCGGCGCGATCCAGCGCACGGCCGAGGACGTGTACGGCGGCCTCGACGACGACGAGCGCGAACTCGCCCGCCGCCTGTTCCTGCGCCTGGTCAGCCTGGACGCCGACGACCTCGCCCTCACCCGCCGGCGCATGTCGCGTGACGAGCTGGGCCGCCGCTTCCCGCCACCCGACGACGTCCCCGTCCGGCGACTCATCGACGCCTTCGTCGCCCGCCGCCTGCTCACCGTCGACGCCGGCTCGATCGAGATCACCCACGAGGCGCTGCTGCGTGCGTGGCCGCGCGTGCACCAGTGGCTCGCGAGCGACCGCGCCGGCCTGCGTGTGCACCGGCAGATCGCCGAGTCGACCACGGCCTGGATCGCCGCCGACCGTGATCCTGGCCTGCTGCTGCGCGGCGTGCGGCTGCAGGCCGCGCTCGACTGGTGGGCCGACCCCGCGCACGCGCACGAGCTCGACCCGGCCGAGGCCGAACTGGTCGAGGCGAGCGACCGGAACCTGCGCGAGCAGCGCCTCGCCGAGCGCCGCCGCAGCCGCCGCCTGCGCGCGGTGCTCGCCGTCGTCGCCGTGCTGGCCGTGCTCGCGAGCGTGCTCGCCGTCGTGGCGCTGAAGGCCCGCTCGGCCGCCGCACACAACTCGCACGTCGCCACCGTCGCCCGCGACGAGGCGCTGTCGCGCGAGGTCGCAGTGCGCTCGGACGAGCTCGACGAGCAGGACCCCGCCCTCGCCGAGCAGCTCGCCCTCGTCGCGCTGCGCCTCGACCCGACGCCCGAGGCGAAGGCGGCGGTCGTCGCCGACTCGAGCCGGCCGACGATCACCCGCGTGCTCGGCGTCAACGGCCCGACCCCCCTCGCCCTCGCCGACGGGGGCCGGCTCGTCGCGGTCGGCCACGCCGACGACGGCTCGGTGCACCTCTACCGAGCCGCTCCCGGCACCGTGCCGACGCCCGTCGGCGTCGTGCCGGGCGGTGGGGCGAAGGCGCAGCTCTTCGGCCTGGGTTTCAGCCCGGACGCGACGATGCTCGCCACCACCGGACAGCTCGGCACCGTCGCGCTGTGGGACGTGCGCACGCCGTCTCGTCCGACGAAGGTCGCGACGCTGTCGACCGGCTTCCAGGGCGCGGCGCAGGCGGTGACCTTCAGCCCCGACGGCACCTTCCTCGCCGCGGCCGGCAGCGCCGCCGCGCCGGTGAAGCTGTGGCGCCTCGCGAATACCGTCGCCACCCCGGTCGCCCTGCCGCCGCTCGCCGCGTCGGCGCTGCCCGAAGCGAAGGCGCTCGCGTTCAGTCCGGACGGCACGCTGCTCGCCGCCGGCGGCCAGGGCGGCACGGTCGCGCTGTTCCAAGTCGGCTCGAGCGGGCCGCCGGTGCTGGTGACCAAGCCGACGCAGACGGTGAACGCGCTCGCCTTCTCGCCCGACGGCGCGCGCCTCTACGTCGGCCGCGTCGACGGCACGGTGCAGGAGCTGCAGACCGCGCAGCCGACCGCCGACGCGATGCAGACGCTGACCCCCTCGACCAACGCCGAGGTCGACGTGCTCGCCGTCGCGCCCGACGGCCATGTCGCCGTCGGCCGCTCGGACAACACGCTGCAGGAGTGGGACGCCGACCTCGCGTCCATGTCGTACACGGCGCACAACGCCGGCCCGGTGACCGGCCTCGGCTACGCCACCGGCGCCCGCACCCTGTTCGCCACCGCCGCCGACGGCACGCTGCGCGTCACCACCCTCGGCAGCGACGCGATCACCACCAACGGCACCGTCTTCGCGCTGTCGTTCACCCGCGACGGCCGCACGCTCGGCGTCGTCAGCAACGGCAAGGGCGGCGGCCTGCGGCTGTGGAGCACCGGCTCGGACTCTGCCATCCACGCCCTCGGCCCGACCCTCACCATGCCCGCCGGGGTCGACGGCACCGGCGCGATCACCGCCGACGGCAAGGTCGCCGCCACCGGCGACTACGCCGGCCATGTGCAGCTGTGGAACGTCGCCGACCCCGCGAACCCGCAGCACCTGGGTGGGGAGTTCACCGCCGCGTCGCAGCTGATCGAGAGCCTCGCCTTCAGCCCGGACGGCACGCTGCTCGGCGTCGCCGACGACGACCACACCCTGGCGTTGTGGGACGTGCACGACCCGGCGCACCCGGCGAAGGTGGCGAGCGTGCACGGCGGCGACCTCATGCTGAGCCTCGCCTTCAGCGCTGACGGCCACCTGCTGGCCGGCGCCAACGCCGACGGACACGGCTACCTCTGGGACATCCGCGACCCCGCCCACCCGCGGCAGCTCGCCGTGCTCGGCGGCTTCAAGAGCTACGTCTACGGCGTCACCTTCGAGACGACCGGCACGCTGCTCGTCGTCACCAGCGCCGACCACACCGCGCGGATCTTCGACATCAATTCACCGTCGCACCCGAATCCGGTCGGGACGCCCCTGATCGGCGCCACCGACTACGTGCTCGCCGCCGCCCTCTCCCCCGACGGCAGCACGGTCGCCCTGTCGAGCAACGACGGCTCGGTGCGGCTGTACCCGGTGCACGACTCGCGCCGCCTGCGCGTGCCCCTCGAGACGCTGACCAGCCCCGGCGGCTCGGTGTTCGCCGTCTCCTACACCCCGGACGGACGCGAGCTGATCGCCGGCGGCCGCGGGTCGCAGGTGCTGCGCTGGACGCTCGACGTGCAGGGGTACGCCTCGCGGCTGTGTCATGCCGTCGGCACCCCGATCACGCGGCAGGAGTGGGCGCTGTGCGTCCCGGGTGCGGCATATCAGCCGCCGTGTGGCTGAGGCACTTCCCGCTCAGGCGGTCACTGCTACCGGGATCGTGGAGCTCGGTGAGCCGATGTTTCCTGCAGCGTCGGTCGCGATGGCGGCGATCCGGTAGGCCCCGGTGCTGATCGCGGAGGGGTTCCAGGCGAGCGGGTAGCTCCCCGTCCCTGTCGTCGACGTCCCGATCGCTGTCCCGTTGCTGCCGGTGCACGGAGTGCTGTTCGAGTAGCCGGGGCACAAGAAGTACTGCACTTGCGCAACACCGGAGGTGCTGTCCGCGGCCGCGTCCGTCAAGGCAACAGATCCTGCCGCCTTCGACGCCTGCGCCACGACGTTGAAAGCTCCGCTCGTGGCCGGCGTATAGCTCCCGCTCGACGCCGTGACCGAGGTGCCCAGCACGGTACTCGCGAACTTCAGCGAACTGAATGTCGCGAGCCCCGACGCGTTCGTCCGTGCTGACCCGCCGGTGATCGTTCCAGACGAAGCTGCGAGGTTGACCGTCACTCCCGACGTCTGCACCGCGTTCCCGTTGGCGTCCTGGAGCTGCACCGTGATGAAGGGTGAGACCGTTGTCGCAACATAAGTATCAGCCGGCGGGGCCTGCACGATCGCCAACTTCGCAGCGGCCCCGGCGCTGACCGCGACGGACGTGGTCGCGGCAGTGACGGAGGCCGATGAGGCGGTGACTGCAAACGTTCCAACACCAGTCATGCTGCAGCCTGTGAACGTCGCAGCGCCGCTCACGGCCCCCACCGTCAATCCACTGGTGCAGCTGAGACCGCTGCCAGCGGGACTGGCGGCCAAGGTGATGGATGCCGTCGAGGTCGTGACAGCGTTCCCGTAACTGTCTTGAATCTTCACGACCGGCTGGGTTGCGAACGCGATCCCGGCCTGGGTCGTCGGAGAGGGTGCGGGGGCGAAGGCCAGCTTCGACGCCGGCCCTGCTACGACGGTGACGGCAGTGGCACTCGGCGCCACAGCAGCATCACTGGGCGCCTGGCCGCTACCAGTGATTCGCACGGTGAAGCCTGACGCTGAGTAGGTCGTCGCGGTCGTTGGGTTCGTCACAGCGGAAACGGCGAGGCTCACGGCCGAGCCAGCGGCGACACTGCAGCTGTTACCACCAAGTGCGACAGCGATCTGCGATCCGTTGACGCTGACTGATTGAGTCGTGCAACCTGCTGTCGTCAGCGCGCTCCCAAGAGTTGCAGTCGAGCTCGCCGACAAGGCGAAGTTGGCGTCGAACGCGACGTTGATGGTCGACGCCTTGCTGACCGCAACGCCAGTCGTGAACGAAACTGTCCACGCGGCCTGCGCGCCCGCAACAGCGGAGGTGGGCACAAAGCTGACGTTGCTGCTCGTCGCGGCACCTGCAGCCGTCTGTCCGACGAGGGAACCTGCGATTGCAAGAAGACCCGCGACAGCGGTCAGAGCGGGGATGCGGCGCTTCATCATGAATTCCCATTCAGCTGCGGAGCCGGGGCGGTCGGCGCCACGGTGTCAATCTTGACCGTCGCAGACTGTGACGTGCTGGTGTTGCCGGCATTGTCTGTCGCCGTATAGGTCAGCGTGTGCGTCCCGTCGCCGCTCACGGAGACGGAGATGCTTGCGCTGTGCACGGTCGTCGCGGTACCACCGTCAAGGCTGTAGGTGACCGACTTCGGGCCGCTGCCGGCGTCCGTTGCGGTGAGCGTGACCTTGACCGGGGCAGCATTGAACCACCCGTTGGTGGTCGCCTTGTCGTACGTGACGCCGACGCTCGGGGCGGTGTTGTCCGACGAGACGACGGAACTCTTCGCCGATTCGACACCGCGCCAGTTCGTGCCCCAGGCCGGCGTGTCGGTGTAGTAGTACGTTCCGGCCGGCACGTTGGTGTCGGTGCACGACACCGGGTCGACGCCCGTGACCCCGCAGGTGAAGGTTGTGGGGTTCTGATCGGTCAGACTCGTGTACCGCTTGATCACGAACGACGTGACGTCGCGGCCGGACGTTGTCTTGCTTCGACTGAAGGACACCGTCGCGGTCGCTTGGCCGCCGCTGTACGACACAGTCACGGTGGGCTGTTGACCGGCCGGCAGACTGTCAGCGTTCGCGACGACGGCTGTTCCGCCGGTCTGTGCCGACAGATAGGCAAGGGCAGCCGGGACGCCTGCGCCGAGCACAAGAGCGCCAGTGACCCCGCCGACGGCTAGGGCACGCTTGCGCTTCACGACTGCACCACCACGGTGATCGGCACGGTGAAGGTCGCTCCCTGGCAGTTCGACGATGCATCGATCGCCATCGCCGCGGCCCCGGTGAAGGTCAACGTCTTGTCCTGGCCGGCAGCGATTTGGAACTGTGGCGTCGGAAAGCTGGTCGGCGCGGTGACCGTCACGCCGGTGCACCCGCTGTGCGACGAGTCCGCCGCCACGGCTTGGAACTGCACGCTCGCAACGTGCACCGCCGATGTGTTGCCGTTGTGCACTCGCACGACGACGTCACCGGTTCCAGCAGGCACCAGGGTCACTGTTGGGGCGTCACCGGTGACGAGCGCCGTGGTGGTGATGGACAGCGATCCCGTCGTCGCAGACCCGGCACCTACGCCGCTCGAGCTCCAGAACGCCCAGGCGATCCCAGAACCCGCCGCAACAGCGGCGACTGCGGCGGCCGTGGCGACCACACGGCGCCGGGTCATGACTGTCCCCTCGTGACCGTCGCGGCGTAGGTGTAAGTGAACGTCGTACTCTTGCACGCGTCCTGATTCGTCGGCAGGTCCGGCATTGTCACGACGGGCCACTGGCTTTGCGCGATACCAAGTGCCGAGAGGGTCAGGGTCCGACTTTCCTTGACCTTGAACGCGGCGCCCGAGAATTGTGTGATCTTGAGGTTGGTAGGGCCGTCGCACTGCGGATTGCTTTGTCCAGCCTTGGTCGTCCTCGGGTTCACGGTGATCTGCAGATTGCTGACGACAACGTCGAAGTTGTTCGGATTGGTGATCGACACGTCGAGCGGGGCCGAGAGCCCCGGCGCCAGCTGCCTGGTCACCGAGCCGGCGAGCGTGATGTTCGACCCCGAGACGGGCTGCGGCGGTTGCTGCACCGTCCAAGCGGCGCTCGTAGTCGGGCTCACATTGCCGGCGGCATCGACGGCGGCGACGGCGACGGAATGCATGCCCACTGCCAGGCCGCTGTACGCAGATGGACTGGTACAGGCCGACGGCGTTGTGCCATCGAGCGAGCAGCGGTACGTCACGCCCGACTCGCTGTCGGTGAATGCGACGGACGCGGCGGTGCTCGTCGTGTTGACGGGCGCAGAGCTGATCTTGGGCGCCGGCGGCGGCGTCCGGTCCACAGACCAGGTGAACGACGCCGGCGTGCTGGTCGCGAGCGCGCTGCGGGCGACGACGGAGAAGGTGTGCGCCCGCTCGGTCAGGTTGTTCAGCGTCAACGGACTCGCGCACGTGCTCGCAGCAGATCCGTCGACGGAGCACAGATACGTGATGCCCGCCTGACCGTTCGTGAAGATGAAGGTCACCGACGTCGACTGGGTGGCCGGCATGACGTTGGCCGTCAGATTCGGTCTGGCGACCTGAACGGTCCAGCCGAAAGATGTGGTGCCGCTCGTCTTATCGCCCTGGGTTGCTCGCACATTGAACATGTGGTTGCCGAGCGCGAGCGCGGCATAGCTGACAGGACTCGTGCAGCCGGCGAAAGCCGCACTGTCGAGCGCGCACTTGTAGGCGACGCCCGAAGTCGAACTGGCGAAGACGAACTTGGCTGAGCCGTCAGGGCTCGGATTCGCCGGACCGCTCGAAATGTTCGGGCTGTTCGGCGCGGGGTTGGCCGAGGCCGCGACCGCGGTGAGGACGCCGAGCGTCATGAGCAACGCGGTCGCGGCCACGAAAGCCTGCTTCGGTGAGAGTCGGGTGACCCGACCGATCAAGCGTTGCAGCATCGAGCCACCTCCCCCACGGATGTCGAACTAGGAACGTCAGCTGGCGGCGTAGGCCAGGTTGACGGTCGCGCCCTTGCAGCCGTCCTGGTTGCTCGCCTTGTTATTGAACTTGATCGTCGCCCCGCTGAAGTTCGCCGTCCCGCCCGCCGCGACATCCTGACCGACGCTCATGGTCGCGTTGCTGAGCGTGTAGTCGGTGGCGTCGCAGCTGCCGTTGGCGCTGGCGCCGGAAGCCTGGGTGACGCTCGCGATCGACACGACGACCTGCTTGACGTAGGCGCTGTTCGCGGCGTTGTTCGTGACGGTGCCGGAGATCGTCTGCGCGGTGTCGCCCGGGTACATGTTGCTGATCGTGCTCGTCTGCGCGATCGACAGGTTGGCGGCACCGGCCGAGGTGGTGGCCGATCCCGTGCCCGAGCCGCTGGTGCTCCAGTACGCGAACGCGGCGCCGCCGCCGATGGCGACGGCGACGGTGGCCCCACCGACGATGAGCGCGGTCTTCTTGGTGATCTTGGACATGCGGATGTACCCCCACTTGGAGAATTGAGAATCGCGGGGATCGTCCCTGTCCGCATCGATCTTCCCGCTTTGCCGTTTGGCTGACACAAGCTTGCGGTCGCACCTCAGCAAGACCTAGGCGCGGAAGTCCGAACGATCATGGGTACTTGGTCCTAGTGACGCTGTGTAATGGGCGGGTTGGCCACAAGCGGCCGCACGTCCACGTCATTTCATGCCTCGAAGTGCCGCTGGTAAGGAATGGACTACGTCGATGGGGAGCGTGAAGACAATGCAGCCGCATGCGAGAGCGCATGCGGCTGGATCGGGCCTCGACTCGGTGCTCGGTCAGATTACGCGGCAACCCAGGCCTTCGACGACGATCGTGCGGCGAGGCACGATGAGCCGAAGGACGGTGAGCAGCAAGAGCAGGAGGAGCGCAATCGGCACTTCGATCACGAAGACGGGAATTGCCAACAGACCGCACAGGCCAAGACCGATCATCGCTGCCGGCCGGCGACGAAGCGGCGTTGTGTCGAGCAGCTCGATCGCAGCGAGGTAGCGCTCGAACGCCGCCTCACCGTCGTGCAGCCACTGCGACTCCTGCATCTCGGTCACGACAACTCCCCCATGGTTGGACGCAACCTCTCGCCGATACTCCTGGGTTGCGATTTCCAGGCTCGGCAACGCCCTCCAAATGGTCAACGGGAAGCGGTCGAGTCGTGCCAATTGAGGTCGAACGCCCTCTGGGCGATCGGGCCCGTTGGGCCAGAGAGACCCGCCGAAGCGCACGGCGTTTGTGCCCGCCTCTGCGCCAGCGAGCGACTGTCCGCCGCGGTGCGGCGGGCAAGCGAATGGCGGGGTCGATCGAGCGCCCGACGGCTGCGAGCGCGCTGCGGACTCTGCCGCCTTCGCACCATGACCTCGGTCGTGCTGAGACCGCGGCATGTCGCACACCACCGCATCCCGGGCGACCGCGGCGAAGCTCGTCCGGTGGTGAAACCAATCGGTCATGGGACGCCGCCGACATCGGATTCGGCGGCGTCCTATGCAGTGGGCGGCTACTCGCCGGTCGGCAGCTCGACGTGCCCGCCGAACTCCTTGCGCAGGGCCGAGAGCAGCTTGTCGGCGTAGAGCGCCTCGCCGCGGCTCGAGAACCGCGCGAACTGCGCGGCGGACAGCACGGGCACGGGCACGCCCTCGTCGATGGCCGCCTTGACCGTCCAGCGACCCTCGCCCGAGTCGGACACCCGCCCGCCGAAGCCGTCGAGGGTCGGGTTCGTCGACAGCGCGTCGGCAGTGAGGTCGAGCAGCCAGGACGCGACCACCGACCCCCGCCGCCACACCTCGGTGACCTCGGCGATGTCGATGTCGTACTGGTAGTACTGCGGCTGGTCGAGCGGGGTGACCTCGGCGCTGTGCTCGCCCGCCTGCACCTTGCCGGCGTTGGCGTGGTGCAGCACGTTGAGTCCCTCGGCGTAGGCGGCCATGATGCCGTACTCGATGCCGTTGTGGACCATCTTCACGAAGTGACCGGCGCCGTTCGGCCCGCAGTGCAGGTAGCCCTGCTCGGCCCGCGACGGCTCACCGCTCTTGCCCCGCGTCCGCTCGATCTCACCGAGGCCGGGGGCGATCGACTTGAAGATCGGGTCGAGGTGGCGCACCACCTCGTCCTCGCCGCCGATCATGAGGCAGTAGCCGCGCTCGAGACCCCACACGCCGCCGGACGTGCCGACGTCGACGTAGTGGATGCCCTTCGGCTTCAGCTTCTCGGCGCGGTCGATGTCCTCGCGGTAGTTGCTGTTGCCGCCGTCGATGATGATGTCGCCGTCGTCGAGCAGCTCGGCGAGCTGGTCGACGACCTTGCCGGTGATGCCGGCCGGGATCATCACCCAGATCGCGCGCGGCCGCTCGAGGGCCTGCACGAACTCCTCGAGCGTGTTCGCGCCGACGGCGCCCTCACTCGCCAGCTGCGCGACGGTGTCGGCGCTGGTGTCGTAGGCGACCGCGGTATGCCCGTCGCGCATGATGCGCCGGACGATGTTGGCGCCCATGCGCCCCAGACCGACCATGCCCAGCTGCATTGCTATGCCTTCCGACGGGCCGCGCGGTAGCGGCGGATGAGTTCGTTGGTGGAGCTGTCGTGCTGCAGGTCGGGGTCGGCGTCCGAACTCAGTTCGTCCGCCACCTTCTTCGCGAGCACCTTGCCGAGCTCGACACCCCACTGGTCGAAGGAGTTGATCGACCAGATCGTGCCCTGGACGAAGACGCTGTGCTCGTAGAGCGCGATGAGGCTGCCGAGCGCGAACGGGGTGAGGTGGTCGAGCAGCATGGTGTTGCTCGGCCGGTTGCCGTCGAAGACACGGTGTGGGACGAGCCAGTCGGGCGTGCCCTCGGCCTTCACCTGTTCGGCGGTCTTGCCGAACGCGAGCGCCTCGCCCTGGGCGAAGACGTTGGCGTTGAGCAGGTCGTGGTGCTCGCCGATCGGATTGAGGCTGTTGGCGAACCCGATGAAGTCGACCGGGATCAGCTCGGTGCCCTGGTGGATCAGCTGGTAGAAGCTGTGCTGCCCGTTCGTGCCGGGCTCGCCCCAGTAGACCGGGCTGGTGGCGTAGTCGACCCGCGCGCCGTCGAGCGTGACGTGCTTGCCGTTGCTCTCCATTGTCAACTGCTGCAGGTAGGCCGGGAACCGCTTGAGGTACTGGTCGTACGGCAGCACCGCCTGCGTCTGCGCGTCGAAGAAGTCGGCGTACCAGACGGTGAGCAGGCCGAGGATGACCGGCAGGTTCTCCTCGAGCGGCGCGGTGCGGAAGTGCTCGTCCATGGCGTGGAAGCCGTCGAGCATCGCGCGGAAGTTCACCGGACCGATCGCGATCATCGTCGACAGGCCGATGGCGCTGTCCATCGAGTAGCGGCCGCCGACCCAGTCCCAGAAGCCGAACATGTTCATGACGTCGATGCCGAACGCCTTCACCGCATCAGCGTTCGTCGACAACGCGACGACGTGCTTCGCGATCGACTTCTCGTCACCGCCGAAGGCGTCGAGCAGCCACTGCCGCGCGGTGTGCGCGTTCGTCATCGTCTCGAGCGTGGTGAAGGTCTTGGACGCGACGATGAACAGCGTCTGCGCAGGGTCGAGGTCGCGGGTGGCCTCGGCGAAGTCGGTGCCGTCGACGTTGCTGACGAAGCGGAACGTGAGGCCGCGGTCGCTGAAGTGCTTGAGCGCCTCGTAGGCCATGACCGGGCCGAGGTCGCTGCCGCCGATGCCGATGTTGACGATGTTCGTGATCGGCTGGTTCGTGTGGCCGTACCACTCGCGGGCGCGGATCTTCTCGGCGAAGTCGGCCATGCGGTCGAGCACCTCGTGCACGGCCGGCACGACGTTGACGCCGTCGACGCGGATGTCCGCGTTGCCCGGGGCGCGCAGGGCGGTGTGCAGGACGGCGCGGTCCTCGGTGATGTTGATCTTCTGACCGGTGAACATCGCCTCGCGGTGCTCGGCGAGGTGCGACTCGGTCGCCAGTTGGCGCAGCAGCTGCAGCGTCTCGTCGGTGACGCGGTTCTTGCTGTAGTCGAGGTAGATGCCGACGGCCTCGGCGGTGAGGCGGGTGCCGCGTCCCTCGTCGGTGTCGAACAGCTGCCGCAGCGTGGTGCCGCGCAGCTGGTCGGCGTGGGCTCGCAGTGCCGTCCAGGCGGGGCGTTCGATGAGTGGTTGCACGGTCGGGGTGCCCATGGAGAGATGCCTACCAGAGTCGGGGGTCACCGTGTTGGCCTACCCGTGAACGGCGGCCGTACCCCGCGGACGCCGATACGCTCTCAGCCATGTCGCGCCTCCGCATCGCTGTCGCCGGAACCGGCTACGTCGGCCTCTCGAACGCGGTCATCCTGGCCCAGCACAACGAGGTGACGGCGCTCGACGTCAATCCGGTGAAGGTCGAGCTGATCAACCGGCGCGTCTCGCCGATCGAGGACGTCGAGCTGTCCGAGTACCTGGCGTCGAAGCCGCTGTCGCTGACGGCGACGCTGTCGCCCGACGAGGCGTACGCCGGCGCCGAGTACGTCATCGTGGCGACGCCGACCGACTACGACCCGGTGACCAACTACTTCGACACCGGCTCGGTCGAGTCGGTGATCAAGTCAGTGCTGACGATCAACCCGGCGGCGACGATCATCGTCAAGTCGACCGTGCCGGTGGGGTTCACCGCGCGCATGCGGGAGGCGCACCCCGGCGCGTCCATCATCTTCTCGCCGGAGTTCCTGCGCGAGGGCCGGGCGCTGCACGACAACCTGCACCCGTCGCGGATCATCGTGGGGTCGCGCGCGGCGGCGGGGGCGCGGTTCGCCGAGCTGCTGCTGGAGGGCGCGATCGACAAGGACGTGCCGGTGCTGCTGACCGACTCGACCGAGGCCGAGGCGATCAAGCTGTTCGCGAACACGTTCCTGGCGCTACGCGTCGCGTACTTCAACGAGCTCGACACGTACGCCGCGACGCACGGGCTGGACACCGCGCAGATCATCGAGGGCGTTGGGCTCGACCCGCGCATCGGCTCGCACTACAACAACCCGTCCTTCGGCTACGGCGGCTACTGCCTGCCGAAGGACACCAAGCAGCTGCAGGCCAACTACCGCGACGTGCCGCAGAACCTCATCAGCGCGATCGTCGACGCGAACACCACGCGCAAGGACTTCATCGCCGCGGACATCCTGCGCCGCTCGCCCGCCGTGGTGGGCGTGTACCGGCTGATCATGAAGTCGGGGTCGGACAACTTCCGCTCGTCGTCGATCCAGGGCGTGATGAAGCGGATCAAGGCCAAGGGCGTGCCGGTGATCGTCTACGAGCCGGCGATCGAGGAGGACACCTTCTTCAACTCCGAGGTCGTCCGCGACCTGGACGAGTTCAAGGCCCGCGCCGACGTGATCATCGCGAACCGGCACGACCCGGCCCTCGAGGACGTCCGCGCGAAGGTCTACACCCGCGACATCTACGGCCGCGACTGACCCTCGCCCCGCCCCGCCCCGCCCCGTCGTCCGTCGTCCCCCTGGCCCCTGCCACCCGCTCGCGGCCCTGCGGTGACGGATCGGCCTGCACGGTGACGTTCCTCAAGATCGGGTGACGATTCCCAAGATCGGGAGACGGCGATTTTGGCGTCTCCCGACTCGCCGATCCGTCACCCGATCTTGAGGGACGTCACCGTCGAGGTTCTGGACGCCGCACGGCCCTGTGGACAAGTCGGGCTCGGCCGTTCGGCGGGGTGGACAGTGGCGCGATGGCCCAGAGCGACCCCTCGTACCTGCCGCCGAGCACCGCCGATCTCGCGCGGGACCTCGCGTCCATGCCGGACGACACGGTGCTGACACACCGGACGAGCGGGCAACGCCATGGGCTGTGGCTCCCCGCGTTCGAGCGAGTCGAAGTGAGCACGCCGGCCAACGTTCGCGGTAGCCGGTACACGACGTCCGTCCAGCGCCGGGACGTGATCGCCCATCGGCTGCAGATCGATCCGTCGCAGATCGTCGTCGTGGCCGGCCTTCCGATGACCACCATCGAGCAGACGTGGGTGCACCTGGCGGCCGTGTTGGACATCTACGACCTGATCGCGGCCGGCGACTCGGCACTGCGGCTCGGCGCGTCCCTGGACACGATGACTGAACTGGTGCGGCGAGCCGGGCGCCGGCCTGGCGTGCCACGCGCGCGCGAGGCCCTCAAGCACCTCGATGCACGGTCGAAGTCGCGTCCCGAGTCGCGGATCCGCGCCGCGATCGTCCTGGCCGGACTTCCCAAGCCCGACGTCAACAAGACCGTCTACGACCACAACGGCGACTGGCTCGGCGAGGCGGACCTGAGCTACGAGGAGGCGACGACCGCCCTCGAGTACAACGGCGCCGTCCACGACGCGCAGCGGGTCAAGGACTCGGTCAAGCTGCTCGGCTTCAACCGCGCGAAGTGGGCGGTGCGCATCTACACGGCGCCGCATGCATTCGTTCGCATGCACGAGGTCGTGAGCGACGTGAGGCAGTTGCTGTCCGAACGCGCGCCGCACCTGCTGGCGCAGCACTACCGCGTCCAAGATCGAGTGACGAATGGGCAAGATCGGAGACGGCGAATTTCCCGTCACCGGGCATCCTGATTCGTCACCCGCGGGCTTGGTCCGTCACCGTGGCACGGGATCCGTCACCCCAGGGAGGACGGGCGGCGACGGGGTCAGCTCGTGACGTCCTTGCGGTCGAAGCGGAGCCAGGCGACGGTGAGGAACACGGACGCGTAGATGAGCACCAGTCCCGTGCCGCGGAGCATGTCGTCCCAGACGATCGGGGTCTGCAGGGCGTCGAGCCAGCTGTAGTTCCAGTGCGTGGGCAGCACCTTGCGGTACGGGTCGAGCGCGGTGATCTGGTCGAGGATGTTCGACACCACGACGAGCAGCACCGCGCCGCCCACGGCGCCGAGCGGGTTGTCGACGCTCACCGACAGCAGGAACGCCAGGGACGCGACGAGGAGCATCTGCCCGCAGACGAACGCCACGACGATCGCCAGCCGCGCGGCCGACTCGCCGCCGGTGAACGTCGCGCCGAGCGGCGAGCGGGCCGGCGCCCAGCCGAAGAAGACGCCGCCGACGACCACCGACCACAGCGGCAGCAGCACGTTCGCCGCCACCGACAGCGCGGCCGCGACGATCAGCTTCTGCCGCAGCAGCCGGTTGCGCGGCACGGGCTGCGCGAGCAGGTACCGCAGCGACGCCCACGACGCCTCGGACGCGACCGTGTCGCCGCAGAACAGCGCGACCACCACGACGAGCAGGAACCCGACCGACGCGAACTCGGCGAAGAGCGCGAAGTTGGTCGCACCGTTGTTCGCCAGCGTCACCAGGCCCGGCGCGTCGGCCCCCGCGCCGCCGCCGACCTTGAAGGCCGTCGCGATCAGGATCGGCAGCAGCAACAACAACCCGAACGCGATCTGCGTGCGCCGCCGCTTGAGCTGGCGCACGAACTCGACGCGCAGCCGCAACGTCCGTTGTGGACGGAAGTCGGGCGGCTCGCCCGGCGGCAGCTGCATCAGCCGGTCGTGCACACCCCGGCGCGTCGCGGCGACGCGTCCGTCGGTCGGAGCGGTCATTCCTCACCTCCGATGAGTCCGAGGAAGACGTCCTCGAGCGCGCGCCGGGCGGGCACCAGCTCGACCTCGATCCCGGCCTCGGCCAGCACGGCCGCGGCCGCGTGCGGGTCGGCGACGTCGAGCTGCAACCCGCCGGCGCCGGCGATCTCGGCCGTCGGACCGGCCGCCACCACCTGCCCCTTGTGCATGACGACGACGTGCGTGCAGGTCTGCTCGACCTCGGCCAGCAGGTGCGACGACACGACGACGGTGCGTCCGGTCTGCGCGTAGCTCTGCATGACCTCGCGCATCTCGGCGATCTGCGGCGGGTCGAGGCCGTTCGTCGGTTCGTCGAGCACGAGCAGCTCGGGCAGCCCGAGCATCGCCTGCGCGATGCCGAGCCGCTGCTTCATACCGTGGCTGTACGTCTTCACCTTCCGGTCGACCGACGACCCCAGCCCGGCGATCGCCAGGGCGGTCTCGAAGTCGGCGTCCTCGTCCGGCCGCCCGGTCGCCGCCCAGTAGAGGCGCAGGTTGTCGCGTCCGGACAGGTGCGGCAGGAAGCCGGGGCCCTCGATGAACGCGCCGAGGCGCGCGAGCACCGGCGCGCCCGGCAGCACCGGCTCGCCGAAGACGTGCACCGTGCCCTCGGTCGGCGTGATCAGCCCGACCAGCACGCGCAGCGCGGTCGTCTTGCCCGCGCCGTTCGGCCCGAGCAGGCCGACGACCTGCCCGCGCTGCACCTGGAAGCTGATGCCGTCGACGGCGCGGTAACCGCCGGCGTACTCCTTGACGAGGCCGTTGATCGCCACCGGCACCTCGCGCAGGGACGCGTCTGGCTTGACGATCCGCCGCCGCCGGCGCAGTTCGAACGCCACCACGAGCAGGCAGACCAGCGCGACGAGCGCGCCGACGAGCAGCCACACCAGCGGGTGCCCGGTGCGGATCACCTTGGCGTCGGTCGTCGGCACGCTCACCGCCGCGGCCGAACCGCCGGCCAGCGCCACGGTGTACGTGCGCGGGTCGCCCGGCGACTGGAACGCGAGGTCGGTCGTGCCCACGCTCAGCGCGAGCCGGTCACCGGCGGGCACCGGCCGCACGACCGTCGGCAGGTGCACCGTCACCGTGCGCGTCTCCCCGGCCCGCATCGACGGCACGCGGATCGGCGCGACGAGATTGGACGGCAGCACGACGCCACCGGGCCCGACGTCGCGCAGGCCGGCGAACAGCACCGCGTCGCCCGCCTTGTGCGCGGTCACCCGCAGCTGCACCGTCGTCGAACCGGCGATCGTGACCGCCCTCGGCACGGCCGGCGACACGAACACCGCCGTCTGACCGGGCACGCCGGACAGCTGCGCGACGCCGATGCCGAGCCCCTGCGCCTGGTCGAGGATGCCGCCGAGCCCGGGCACCGCGTTGATCGCCGCGGGGTTGCCGCCGGCGGGGGCGGCGATGGTCTGCGGGCCGCCCGCCAGCGTCACGCGGATCGAGGGCTGCGCCGTGCCGTCGATGCCCGGGTACCCGGGCGCCTGCAGCAGCTGCTCGCGCCGGCGTCCGGTGGAGGTCTGCACGGCGCCGCGCTGCGTGGTGAGCTGGAACGGCTGCGTGCCCTGCACCCGGCCGGCGAAGACGTCGTCGAACCAGGTCGCGACCTGGCCGACGTTCATGTCCGTGCTGGGGTCGTCGTGGCCGCCCGCGCGCCAGACCACCTTCACCGGCGTGCCGTTCGCGGCGATGCCGCGCGCGTTCGCGTCCGCCTCCGACAGCGGGAACAGCGAGTCCTGCTCGCCCTGGCTCACCAGCGTCGGGGCCTTGATCCGGTCGAGCACGGTCGCCGGGCTGGACGCGTGGAGCAGCGCGAGCAGCGAGGCGTCGGGCGTGCCGGTCTGCGCGGCCTGCTGGTACCCGGCGCAGATGGCCGGGGCGAAGCGGCCGCACTCGAGCGAACCGGTCGTCGCGCCGCCGGCCGGCGCCGCGTCGGGACCGGGGCCGCCCTGGCCGCCCGCCCCGCCGAGCCCGCCCAGCGAGCCGAGCGAGCCGGAGCCCAGGTTCCCGAAGCCGCCCGAGAACAGGTAGCCCGCCCAGAGCTTCTTGAAGACACCGGGCGACGTGCCGGCGTTGTTCGGGAAGAGCGCGTGGCCGAGGTCGTTCCACGTGATGTCGGCGGCGACGGCCTTGATGCGCGGGTCGGTGCCGGCGAGCAGCAGCGCCAGCCCGCCGCCGTACGACGCGCCCGCGACGGCGATCCTGTTGCGGTCGACCTGGGGTCGCTGCTGCAGCCACGACACGAGCAGCGACGCGTCGTGCACCTCGTAGGCCGGCGCATCGAGGTGGATGAGCCCGCCCGACCGGCCGAAGCCGCGCGCCGTCCAGGTCAGCACGACGTAGCCGCGGCCGGCCAGCGAGCGCGCCACGGACGCGACCGACTGCTTCGTGCCGCCGAACCCGTGCGCGAGCAGCACCGCCGGCGCGGGCGTGGTCTCGGGCAGGTACAGCGTGGTGTCGAGCTGCACCGGAGTGCTGCCCTCGGGCGTCCCGGTGATCATCTGGCTGCTCGTGCGGATCGTCGGCGAACCGCTGCGCGCGATCGCGACGACCCCGGCCACGACGAGCAACAGGACGACCACGGCGACGGCGGCGCCGGTGCGGGTCCGCAGCCGATCCGGGATGCGACGGCGGATCATCACATCACTTTACGGATCGTCGCCGGCTGTCCACCTCAGGGACAGCCCCCGTTCAGCCCTGACGGTCAGTCGACCAGGCGCTGCTGCAGCGCGGCGTCCTTCGCCCGGGCGGATTCGGCGAGTTCGCCCTGGAACGCGAGCATCCGCTCTGTCAGCGCGGGGTCGGCGGTCGCGAGGATGCGCACCGCGAGCAGCCCCGCGTTCCGCGCGCCGGCGACCGACACCGTCGCGACCGGCACACCCGCCGGCATCTGGACGATGGACAGCAGCGAGTCCATGCCGTCGAGGTGCTTGAGCGGCACCGGCACGCCGATGACCGGCAGCGGGGTCAGCGACGCGACCATGCCGGGCAGGTGCGCCGCGCCCCCGGCGCCGGCGATGATCACCTTGAGCCCGCGGCCGGCGGCGGCCTGCGCGTACTCGACCATCCCGACCGGCGTGCGGTGCGCGCTGACGACGTGCGCCTCGAACGGCACGTCGAACTCGGCCAGCGCCTCGGCGGCGAGCGACATCACCGGCCAGTCGCTGTCCGACCCCATAATCACGCCGACGACGGGCGCGGTCATGCCGCGACCCCGCGATGATCACGCACGGGTGCACACCCTGGTGTGCCTGCGGGTGTGATCATCACAGCTCGCCCCCGTTCATGAGGTACTCGGCGGCGGCGCGGGTGCGGGCGCGCAGGTCCTCGAGGTCCTCGCCGCACGCCGTCACGTGGCCCACCTTGCGTCCGGGGCGCATGCCCTTGCCGTAGAGGTGCAGCTTCACGTCCGGGAAGTGCGCCATGAAGTGGTGCACGCGCTCGTCGATGCCCTTCGGCTCGACGTCGTCGGGGCCGCCGAGCAGGTTGGCCATCACCGTCCAGCGGGCGGTCGGCGCGGTCGAGCCGAGCGGGTAGTCGAGCACGGCGCGCAGGTGCTGCTCGAACTGCGACGTGCGCGAGCCCTCGATCGTCCAGTGCGCCGAGTTGTGCGGACGCATCGCGAGCTCGTTCACCAGCAGCCGGCCGTCGGTCGTCTCGAACAGCTCGACGGCGAGCACGCCGGTGACGCCCAGCTCGCCGGCGATCCGCAGGGCCAGCTGCTGCGCCTCGTCGGCGACGTCCTCGGGCAGCGACGGCGCCGGCGCGATCACCTCGACGCAGATGCCGTCCTGCTGCACGGTCTCGACGACCGGCCAGGTGGCGCCCTGGCCGAACGGCGAGCGGGCGACGTCGGCGGCCAGCTCGCGCCGGATCGCCACCTTCTCCTCGCCGACCAGTTCGGTGCCGGACGCGAGCAGCTCGGCCGCGTCCTCGGGCCGGTCGACGACCCAGACGCCCTTGCCGTCGTAGCCGCCGCGCGCAGCCTTAAGCACGAGCGGCCAGCCCACCTCGTCCCCGAAGGACTGCAGGTCCTCGCGCGAGCCGATCCGGCGCCACCGCGGGCAGGGCACGCCGAGCTCGCTGAGGCGGGTGCGCATGAGCCCCTTGTCCTGCGCGTACTGCAACGCGTCGGCACCCGGGTGCACCACGACGCCGTCGGCGGCCAGGGCGCGGATGTGCTCGTTCGGCACGTGCTCGTGGTCCCAGGTGACGACGTCGCAGCCGGTCGCGAAGCGGCGCAGGGCGTCGAGGTCGCGGTGGTCGCCGAGCACGACGTCGGCGCAGACGAGCGCGGCGCCGTCGTCGGCGTTCACGGCGAGCACGCGCAGCGACTGGCCGAGCGGGATCGCGGCCTGCTGCGTCATCCGGGCCAACTGGCCGGCGCCGACCATGCCGACGACGGGCAAACCGGTGCGGGCGTCCACGGCGGGCAGACTACCGAGGCGCCCGTACCGCCTGACCCGCGCCTGTGCGGCTCGGGGTATTTCGGCCGCGCCCCGGGTAGCGTTCGGGCATCATGACGATGGTGTCCAGCTCCTCGCTCCGCGATCACCTGCGGAGTTCGTGGCGCGTCCTGGCCAAGGAGATCGCAGCCTTCGGCGTGGTCGGCGCGCTCTCGTTCGTGATCGACTTCGGGCTGTTCACCTGGCTGGCCCCGCACGGCGCCCTCAAGGCCAACTTCATCTCGACCATCGTGTCGACCGCGTTCGCCTACTTCGGCAACCGGCACTGGTCGTTCTCGCACCGGGCGCGCACGAGCATCGGCCGCGAGACCTCGTTCTTCTTCGGCATCAACCTCATCGCCCTCGGCTTCAGCGAGGCGATGATCGCGCTGTTCGTCTACGGGCTCGACTACGGCCACGACAGCGGCGTCGTGCTGCTGGTGAAGCTCGTCTCGATCGGCATCGGCACGTTGTTCCGGTTCTGGGCGTACAAGCGGTTCGTCTTCCTGCACCCCGACAAGGTGCGCGCCGACGACGCCGACCTCGACGTCGAACTGGCCGAGTAGCAGGGCGCTAGGTTGGCGGGCATGACGTCCGCCGCCTCCCCCGTCGACATCACCCTCGAGGACAGCCACGCCCGCCTGCGCGGCGACGCGGTCGAGATCGTGCTGGGTGCCGCAGTGGTGCCCGGCGGCTCACTCAGCGCTCGGCTGCGGAAGGGCCGCCGCGCGGTCGACTTCACGGCGACGGCCGACGGCGACCGCATCGTGCTGCGCGGCCCTCGCGCCGGCCTGGTCGACGGCGCCTGGACGATCGCCCTCACCGCCGACGGCGCGTCGCAGGCCGTCGAGGCCCGGCTGCTCGTGCAGGGCGCCCGGCCGCTGGTGCTGCTCTACGGCGCGCGCCCGCTGCCCTCGCGGCTGCCGACGCCGCACGCCGCGGCCCGGGCGTCGGTGCCGCGTCGCGTGGCCGAGCGCGCCCTGCTGGCCCTGCCGCCGGACCGGGCCGACGCCGCCCGCCGGTCGCTGCGCAAGCTGGCCAAGCGCGTGCGGCCGAGCTGACCGGACCGGTCAGCGCACGACGTCGCCGAACGCGGCCCGGATGCGCTCGCGCAGCTGCGGCGTGTCCGGCCGGCCGCGCAGCCGGCGCAGCTCGGCCCAGCCCTTGCTGGCGAGCAGCGTCTCGGGGTTCAGCGCGCGCGACCGGGTGAGCACCGCCTGCGGCACGTCCTGCGGGTCGGGCGCCATCGCGACGTCCATCCAGTCGTCGTAGCCCGGCAGCACGCCGTCGCGCGAGGCGTCGGGCAGCAGCACGACGACGACGCCGGTCGGCTGGGTGTCGACCTCGAGCACGATCAGGTCGGGCCGCTGCTCGCGCAGCGCCTCGGCGGCCTTGTAGACGTCGCCGGTCCAGAAGTGGGTGTGCCGCTTGCGCGCCGCCTCGTCGATGGTGCGGGGCAGCATGTCGTCGAAGACCACGACGCTGGACGCGGTGGTGAAGCGTTCGACGCCGAGGTAGTCGCGCAGCGCGTACTCGGCCAGGTGCATGCCGTCGATGAAGGCGAGGTCGAGCACCGGGATCGGCAGGTGCGCGAGCGGCTCGGAGCGGGCGAAGAACTCGTCACTGGTCGTGCGCACGAGGTGGACGTCGGCCTGCAGTTCCTGCGTGATCGCGAACGCCGGGTCGATGCCGATGCTCGGCACCCGCGACAGCGCCAGGCTCTTGCCGTCGTTGATGCCGGTCTCGAGGTACGTGCGCGGCTTGAGCTTGGTGTGCAGTCCCTGCAGGAACTCATGACGGTTCACCCGCGGGATTGTTCCAGGTCGCCCTCGCCCACGAGCCCGTCCCATGACCAGTGCGGCAGCGGCAGGCCGTCGGGCACGTCGTCGGGCGAGCGTGGGAAGGCCGTCATCGTGGTGGTGGTCGTCCAGGCGAAGTAGTCGTGCAGCACCCGCGCGAGGCGAGGCCCGCGCCGACGTCGGCCAGCGCCTGGTCGAAGCAGGCGATCGCGGCCGCGTCCATCTCGGGGTGGTCGCCGTTGCCGCTGTGCAGCCGCACCACGGCCGACTCGTCGCTGCCGACCTGCTGCGTCCACAGCGGCGGGCCGCCGAGCGCCTCGGCCCAGTAGGCCGCGAGCCGCTCGGTGTGGTGGGGGTCGAAGCCATGGCTGAAGGCGTGTTCGACGATGGGGTCGGCGAGCACCCGCTGGTGCCACGCCTCGGCCAGTGCGGTGACGCCGGGCAGGCCGCCGAGGGCGTCGAAGAGCGTCTGCTCGGGTTGCTCGGTCTGCTCGGTCATCGGCACCTCACTTGACTTCATCGAACGCGTGTTCGATGCTCGGTGTCATGCTGGATGTGGCGCTGCGCAAGGCCGACGGGACGGTGACCGTCGACCCGGCCCTGCTGCGCCCCGGTGGCCGGGGCGCCCCGCCCCTCCCCGTCCATCCTGCCCTGCGCCGGGTACTGCCGGACGGGCTGCGTCGCGGCAGCACGGTCGGCGTCGGCGGATCGCTGTCGCTGCTGTTCGCGCTGCTCGGTGCCGCCTCGGCCGACGGCGCGTGGTGCGCGCTGGTCGGGTTCCCGCCGGTGAGCGCCGAGGCGCTGGCCGAGTACGGCGTCGACCTGGGGCGCGTGGCGATCGTGCCCGCGCCCGGTGCTGGCTGGACGACCGCGGTCGGCGCCCTGCTCGACGCCGTCGACATCGTGGCCGCCCGGCCGCCGGCGCGGATCGTGCCCGGCGACGTGCGCCGACTCGCCGCGCGGGTGCGCACGCGCGACGCCGTGCTCGTGCCGTACCTGACCGGCGGCGAGACCTGGCCGGGCGCCGACGTGCGGCTGCAGGCCACCGACGGCACCTGGGTCGGCATCGGCAGCGGCACCGGGCGGCTGCGCGCGCGCCGCCTGCGTGTGCAGGCCGAGGGACGCGGCGGCGCCGCCCGGCCACGGCGCGCCGAACTGTGGCTGCCGGCCGCCGCGGGCGCCGGCGTGGCGGACGTCGACGCGGTCGCCGCACCGGGCCTGGTCGCCGCGCCGAGCGTGGTGCCGGCGACAGCCCCCGTGATCGAGCTGGCCGGCTGACCGGTCACCCGTTCGCCGCGCGGGCGAGCAGGTGGGCGCGCTCGCGCTCGTTCGCGGTCATCGCGGCGGCGCGTTCGAACTCGGCGCGGGCCTCGTCGGTGCGGCCCAGGCGTGAGAGCAGGTCGCCCCGCACGCTCGGCAGCAGGTGGTAGCGCCGCAGTTCCGGCCGGGCGGCGAGCGCGTCGACGATCGGCAGCGCGGCGGCAGCGCCGTCGGCCATCGACACCGCGACCGCGCGGTTCAGCTCGACGACCGGCGAGCCGGTGCGCTCGGCGAGCACGCCGTAGATCGCGGCGATGCGGGCCCAGTCGGTGTCGTCGGCCCTCGCGGCCCGGGCGTGACATGCGGCGACCTGCGCCTGCAGCAGGTACGAGCCGGCCGCCTCGGCGGGCACCAGCGCCTCGGCGCGGGCCAGCGCCGCGAGGCCGTGGGTGATGAGCAGGCGGTCCCAGCGGCTGCGGTCCTGGTCGAGCAGGGTGACGACGGTGCCGTCGGGCGCCGTGCGGGTGGGCAGCCGTGACGCCTGGATCTCCATCAGCGCCACCAGGGCGTGGGCCTCGGGTTCGTGCGGGGCGAGGGCGGCCAGCATGCGTCCGAGCCGCATCGCTTCGTCGCAGAGCTCGCGCCGCACCAGCGCCTCGCCCGCCGTCGCCGAGTAGCCCTCGTTGAAGATCAGGTAGACGACCTCGAGCACGGACGCGAGCCGGCCGGCCAGTTCCGTCCCGACCGGCACCTCGAACGGCACCTTCGCGTCGGCGAGGGTCTTCTTGGCCCGGGTGATGCGGGCGGCCATCGCGGTGGTCTGGACGAGAAAAGCCCGGGCGATCTGCTCGGTGGTGAGGCCCCCGACCAGCCGCAGGGTGAGCGCGGTGCGCGCCTCGCGGGGCAGCACGGGGTGGCAGGCGGTGAAGATCAGCCGCAGCACGTCGTCGTCGACGTGCTCGTCGAACTCGGCGGCGTCGATCGGATCGTCGGCCTCGGCCTGCCCACGCCCGACCTCGACCAGCGTGCGGTCGTGGACGACGTCGCGGCGCACCTGGTCGATCCAGCGGCGGCGGGCGACGGCGGTGAGCCAGGCGCCGGGATTGGCCGGGACCCCGTCACGCGGCCACTGCTCGAGCGCGGCGAGCAGGGCGTCCTGGGCGAGGTCCTCGGCCCGGCCGACGTCGGCCCAGGCGTTCTCGACTTCGGCGAGACGGTCCCGCGCCCGGGCGATGGCGTGCGTCGACGGGTCGTAGCCGTGGAACTGCGAGTTGGGGAAACGGCGCGCCATCGCTTCGAGGGCGACGCCGCCTCCGCAGCCGATGTCGGCGACGCGACAGCCTCGTTCGAGCGCGGCGTGCACGTCGGG
>NZ_JBQCEE010000364.1:0-5598 GCF_051960575.1 Jatrophihabitans sp. | reverse complement strand
TGATGTTGGAACTGATCCCTGGCGGCGCGAAGAAAGACCTGTCCGCTGCACAGGCCAAAGCGCTGCTGGCCACCGTGCGACCCCGTGACGTCGCCGGCAAGACCCGCCGCCGCGTCGCGGCCGAGCTGATCAGCGACCTCGAGCGGATCTACGCCCGCCGCAAGGCCGCCGACAAGGAGTTGACCGCGTTGCTGGCCGAGACCGGCACCGGCCTCACCGGCCTGTTCGGCATCGGCCCGACCGGCGCCGCCCGGTTGCTGGTCGAGGTCGGCGACATCACCCGCTTCCCGACCAAGGGCCACTTCGCGTCCTGGACCGGCACCGCCCCGGTCGACGCCTCTTCCGGCGACGTCGTTCGACACCGGCTGTCTCGTGGCGGGAACCGGCAGATCAACCATGTCCTGCACGTCATGGCCACAGCCCAGCTCCGCCACCCCAGCGAAGGGCAGGCGTACTACCAGCGGCTTCGCGGCAACAAGAAGAACGGCCTGGAGGCGATGCGCTGCCTCAAACGGCGTCTGTCCGACGTCGTCTACCGCACCATGGTCAACGACATGATCAACGCTGCGGCGGGTCCGGGAGGACACCCGGGCACGACTGTTCAATCCAGCGCGGCCGGCTCACATCCCGTCGCCGACTCTTCGGATCAGTCACTTCCCGAACCCGCCACCGCGGAGCCTAGAACAGCCGTCCCAGCTGCGTCTTGACACAGAGGGGCGGCATGGTCGTGCGCGGCTGCCGCGACAACAACTGCAATGGGCAGCCGGGCGCGGTGTCCGACCTCAGAGGAGCGTGCCCACCACAATCAGCGCGACACCGACCAGGACCCGAGAGCAAGGTAGGGCTGCAAGCGCCTCAGTCGTCCGATCTGTCGTTCATCCGCCTTCATCAATCGACTCTGTAGGGCGGCTGAATCCTCGCCTCGCTGCATCTGTCCGGTCGTCGCGGTGAGTCCGTTCCGGTTCAGGTGTTTCGTCACAGGCAGCATCAGCCACCCGATGGCGCTGAGCGCAGCTACGAACGTGCCGACGACAGTAAGCGAGTCGCGCGCACTCATGGCAGGTTCTCGGTCGATCCGCGCCTATGCCGAACCACGCCGCCTACTGTCCAGCAACAGGCGACCCAGACGAAGCTGCCGACGAAAGCGCCGAAGACGCCCGCCGCGCCGCGCCCCGAGCCGGATGTCACGCTGTGGCCGACAAGAAACCCGACAACCGCCAGCACCGGCCACAGGATCACCATGGCGATCAAGATGCGCTTCGCTGATGACCTCGGCAGTCGAGTGGCAGGCGGTGTCACGCCAGGCATCGTTCCCGCCCGATAGGTGGATTCAACCCACCTGATGCGCTCCGTGCGGTCGCAGGCACGACAACGTGATCGTTCAGTTCCGTGGCGTCTGACTCGGTGGACGGTGTTCCTTGTCCCATCGTTCCGCGAGCCTATATCTCACTTTCAGCGGCGGTGTGGATAGGCCGCCCCGGTAGTCCACCCACGGATTCGTTCTCGGTTGGTGCCGCGCCGAAGCCACCGCAGCTATCACGAGGTAGGCGATCAATCCTGACCACGCCCAAAGCCAACCTGGGCCGCCCAGACGCCACGCCAGAAACGTTCCGAGTAGGCCGATGGTCAGGAAGGTTGCGGTATAGACAGCAACGGGCACAAGCAACGGATGCCTCGCGGGCTTGCCTGACGTCCGCCGATCGGTCATGAGTGAATGCGTTCCCACTGCACGCGCAAGCGCCACGAAACTGCACCGAGTCCGATGAGAGCGATTGCTATGACGGCCAGTCCTCCCGGAACCGATGACCCAAGCTCTCGGATGCCAAGCACCAGCGCAAGCAGGATGAAGGCGGTCGCAATGATCAGCAAGGCGACGGTCCCGTACCGCATCCGTCTCGCCACCTGCTTGTTGTCCATCGCCTGCCCTACCTCCTTGGTCAGTGTGTTCCCGTTGAACGACAGTGCCAACCCACTGACTTCGGTGCTTCCGCCGCTCTGGTGTTCAAGTTCGCAGGCGTCCGGCGTTCGCGCGCATACGGCAGGGTTTCGGTGGCGGACAAGATCGCCCGATGAGCCGTCACATCGGCATGGTCGTGCACTCCACTCGGCATGGTTGAACAGGCTGGACTGTAGGACTACGCGGTTGTTTGATTCGGTATCGACACCAGCAACTCCGGAAGAGTTACGCCGAGGCCGCCCGCGAGCCGCACCAGTTGATCGAACGAGGGGTTAGCCTCTCCCCGCTCGATGCCGGAGAGGTAGCGCCGTGACATGCCGATCTTGTGCGCCAGATCCTCCTGGCTGAGCTGAGTCGCCTCCCGAGCGGACCGCACCGCCACGCCAAGCGAGCGCCGAGGGCCGTACTCCGCCGGTCGGGACTGCCGACCCGGGTTCCGCACGGACCTGAGATTCGTCGTGCGCTACCGTGATAGCCACGCTATATATAGCTCAAACCAAGGTGGGAGGCGCAGTGGAGACGGATCCGAACGGCCGCCTGTACACCACGCAGGAGGCGGCGGCACGGCTGCACATCAGCTACCACTGGCTGAAGAAGCAGGTACAGGTTGGCAAGGTGCGCCACATCCGCTTCGGGCGCTCAGTCCGCTTCACGGAAGAACACATTCACGAGATCATCGCCGCTCACGAGCGCCGCGTGGTTCGCGCCAAGACAACCGCCCGAACCAAGCTGTAGGCCTGGCGTCGTCCTCGAACTTTGGGGAGAACGCCGTTCTCCCCGCGTACCTCGTGAGACCCCTCGAGACCTCACAGGACCTCGCCCTACCCCTCATGTTGGGGGTCACCGACGCGGAGCCCACAAATACTGGGTTCTGCGGGCCTTCGCGGCAATGTTCTTCTTCCTCACCCAGTTCCTGCGTGACGTGCTCGGCTACAGCGACCTGCGCACCGGCTTCGCGTTCCTGCCGCTGACCGTCATGGTCTTCTCGGCGTCGCAACTCTCGGCCCGCGTGCTGGTCGAGCGGTTCGGCAACTACCCGGTCATGGTCACCGGCCTGGCCTGCTCGCTCACCGGCATGCTGGTGCTGACCCAGCTCAGCGCCGGCAGCGGCTACCCGCACCTGGTGATCGCGCTGATGATCTTCGGGCTCGGCAACGGGCTGGCGTTCGTGCCGCTCACCACGGCGGCGCTCGAGGGCGTCGACCCGGCCGACGCAGGTGCGGCGTCCGGACTGGTGAACGTCATGCAGCAGCTCGGCGGCGCCGTCGGTCTCGCCGTGCTGGTGACGGTGTTCGGCACGTCGTCGCGCAACGCCGCGGCGAGCGTCGACCGGGCGCTCTCGCCGGCGGACGCAGCCAAGCAGGTCTTCGTCCACGCCGCCGACCAGTCGTTCTGGGTGGCCGCCGGCTTCCTGGCCGCGACCTGGCTGCTCGTGGCGACGCTGCTGCGACCGCGCCGGGCAGCACTCGACACCGACGCCCTGCTCGCCGACGCCCCGGAGCTCGTGCTCGCCGACTGACCCACCGCCTCATGATCACGCGCTGGTGCACACCCTGCTGTGCACCAGCGCGTGATCATCGTCGTGCCGTGCCGGCGTGCTCGGCGCAGAAGTCCAGCACGGTCTCGTACCAGACCCGGGCGTTGCCCGGCGTCAGCACCCAGTGGTTCTCGGTCGTGAACTGCAGGAAGCGGTGCGGCAGGTCGTCCGGGGTGCCGCGCCAACGCGAGACGAGGTCCCACCACAACCGCAGCGCCTCGCTGACCGGCACCCGGTAGTCGCGGTTGCCGTGGATCACCAGCATCGGGGTGACGATCCGGTCGGCGAAGTGGTGCGGCGAGTTCTCGGCGTACCAGTCGGGGTGGTCGGCGGGCGTGCCGAACAGGCCGCTCTTCCAGTGCGCGGCGTCGGTGGTGGTGTGCTGCTGGTCGAGCGCCCACAGCCCGGCGTGCGTGACGATCGCCCGGAACCGGTCGGTGTGGCCGGCGATCCAGTTGGTCATGTAGCCGCCGAAGCTGCCGCCGAGACAAACCGTGCGGCACGCGTCCACGTCCGGCCGCTGCAGCACGGCGTCGAGCACGCCCTCGACGTCGCGCCAGACGAGCCCGGCCCGGTGCGGCCAGGCGCGGGCGATCGCGTCCGCGCCGTAGCCGGTCGACAGCGCCGGATCGGGCAGGACCACCGCCCAGCCCTGCGCGACGGCCACCCACGGCGACCACCGCCAGCTCCAGCTGTTGTACGACATGAACGGCCCGCCGTGGATCCACTGCATCACCGGCGCCGGCGTCGCCGCGCTCGCCGCGTGCGGCAGGCAGAGCCAGGCGTGCACGTGGTGGTCGCCGACCTCGACGTCGAGCTCGTGCAGCGTGCCGGGCAGCTCCGGCGTCGGTGCGGGGTCCGGCAGCGCCTGCACGCCGTCGACCGTGACGAGCACGGGCGCCGGCGCGCTGTCGATCGCCGAGCGCAGCGCGTAGACCCTGCCGCCGGGTGCCGGCGCGAGGCTCACGTACACCGCGTCGTCGGCCAGCACCGCCGTCACCGCGCCGGTGCGCGGGTCGACGGCGGCCAGCCGGCCGCGTCCGTGGTGGTCGCCGCTGACGTAGAGCACTTCGCCGTCGGGCGCCCACGCGTACTCGGTCGGGTAGAGGTCGCCGAGATCGGCCTCGACCACGCCGCCGCCGTCGACGGTGTGCACCTGCAGCGCCCAGGTCATCGGCGTGCCGAAGTCACCGTCGTCCTCGCGCAGCAGGGCGACCCGCGACCCGTCGGGACTGATGCGCGGCGACGAGAACTCGACGTCGGCGGCCGCGGCGAGCTCGCGGCGCTCGCCGGTGGCGGTGTCGATCAGGACGACGCCGTACGGAGTCACGCCGCCAGGACGCCGCGTGCGCCAGGTCGTCGCGATCGTGGCGCCGTCGGCGCTGATCGACGCGGCGTGGTTGACGAGGGCGACCCCGGCGTCGGGCGTCAGGTCGCGGGAGGCGCCGCCGTCACCGAGCATGAACAGCCGCGACGAGGTGTCGCCGAGCTCGCTGTCCCAGTACCGGATCGGCATGCCGGTATGGACGATCGCGGTGATGCCGTGGTCCTTCCGGCTGCGGCGCCGGGCGGAGTCGTCGTCGCCGCCGGCCGAGGGCCCGACGAGCACGCTGCCGCCGAGCACGGTCGTGCCGGCGCGGGCCGCGACCAGCACCGCCTCGACGCCGCCCGGCAGGTCGGCGACGTGCTCCGGCTCGCCGCTCGCCGGCAGCGCCCAGAGCGCCGGGTCGTCCGATCCCTCCGGCCGGGGGCGCTTCGAGACGAACAGCAGCCGCCCGTCGGGGTGGAGCACCAGGCTGGTCTCCCCCGCGTCCGAGCGGGTCAGACGCCGCGGCTCGCCGCCGTCGAGCGGGATCTCCCAGAGCGCCGAGACGTACCTCGCGTCCGTGGCGGTCTGCACCGAGGCGACGAGCCGGCGGCCGTCGGGGCTGACTGCGAGGCCGGTGGTACGGGGCAGGGTGACGAATGCGGCGATATCGGCGTAGGTCACCCGGGCGACGCTACTGATGGTGACGGTGCCAGGACGACGGGGTTCCGTCCGACGTGCTCGAGCAGCGTGTCGACGCTGTCGACCAGCCGGTCGGTGGCGTCGACCAGTGCGCCC
>NZ_JBQCEE010000363.1:0-8722 GCF_051960575.1 Jatrophihabitans sp. | reverse complement strand
TCCCGTCGTCGGGGCCGGCGTGCGCCGGGCAGCGCGGGGAGCGCCACTCCCCCAGGCCGGCAGGGACGGGCGGGTGGCCGGGGTGTCGACCGTGCGCTCTGGGGTGGACGAGGTGGCCGCCGGAGGGTTCTGGCTCTCCGACGTCGACTCGGGGCGTCGCCAGTCCTGCCCCCGGGCGGGCGCCGCCGCGGGACGGCTCGCAGCCCAGCACGACGTGGCGCCGTGGCAGGCGGTGATCGCGTCCAGCTCGCTGTCGAGTGCCGCGACGCGTGCGGACGGGAGTGACCCGGCGACGTTGTGGACCTCGGCCGGATCGCGCACCCGGTCGTAGTACTCACGCTCACCGTCCTGGTACCGGACGTAGGTGAAGCGCGCGGTCCGCAGCGCGTCGTAGGTGGGGATGGCGCCGGCGTGGATCGACTGCCGGTCGGGGTCGTCGCGATACAGCACGAAGTCCGCGCCATGGTGCTCGACCACCGCGGCCGTGCGCCAGGTCGCCGCCGAACCGCCGTGCAGCAGTCCGACCAGGCTGGTGCCGTCGACGGTGTGCGGCGCGCGCACGCCCGCGAGCTGCTCGAAGGTGGGCGCGAGGTCGATGTTCTCGACGACCGCCCGGCTCACGCGGCCGGCCGGGATGCCGGGGCCCGCGACGATGAGCGGCACGTTCACGTCGGTGTCGAACGCCGAGAGCTTGCCGGGCATGAGCGAGTGCTCGCCCATGTGGTAGCCGTTGTCGCTGCTGAAGACGAACACCGTGTTCGCCAGTTGCTTCGTGGCGGCGAGGGTGGCCTCGAGGTCACCGACCATGCGGTCGACGGACTGCACGGCCTGGGCCCGCAGCCGGAACTGCTGGTCGATCGCCGAGCGGTCGGCGGCGGTCAGCGGGTGCGTGAGGTGCCACGCCTCCCACGCCACCGGGTCGCTCGGCACCGTGCCGAAGGCGGCCGTGTGCGGCGCGGTCAGCCGCGGGAACAGCGTGCGGTCGCGGAACGCCGGAGTCGAGGGCAGGTGCGGGTTGAACGGCGCGACCTCGAGCAGGAACGGGTCGTGGGCCTTCGCCGAGCCGGTGATGAAGCGCTGGGCGTAGTCACGCAACACGTTCACGCCGTAGTCGGCCGGCGTGTGACCGCGGCGCAGGATCGTGTGGTTGTAGGCGTAGGTGTAGTTGAACTCTGAGTACCCGTTGCCGACGCCGACCCAGGTCGTCCAGCCCGGGGGGACGTAGGCCTGGCTGCGGGGCTGCGCGAGCGGAGCTGCGCTGTCAGACGGGGACGGGCTGTCGGACGGGGACGGGCTGTCGGACGGGGACGCGCTCGGCGTCGGGGTGGGCACGGACGTCGGGGCCGAGGTCGGCGAGGAGGACGGGGCCGAGGTCGGCATCGTCCCGTCCCGGGTCAGCGCCGAGTACCCGTTCAGGTACTTCCCCATGAAGCCGGTGCGGTAGCCCGCCCGCTGCAGCGACACCGCGAAGGTCCTGGCGTAGTCCTGCCGACGCTGGAAGGCGGGGAACCCGCCCTCGGGGCCGTCGTTCAGGAACACGCCGCTGTCGTGCGGGAACTCGCCGGTGAGGATCGAGGTGCGCGACGGGCAGCACAGCGAGTCGGTCACCGTGTAGTTGCTGAAGCTCATGCCGCGCCGGGCGAGCGCCTGCACATGGGGCATGTACGGCAGCAGGTTGGTCGACAGGTCGTCGGTGAGCACGAAGACGACGTTCGGGCGGTGCGAGGCGGGCGGCGTGACGGTGGCCGACGACCGGTCGGCCGCGCCGAACAGGCCGGCGGTGACCGCCGCGGCGACCGCGAGCAGACCGATGGACGAGCCGCGCCGCGACCGGTGATGATGTTGGAGCACGACGTTCCCCATCGACGTCCCGGTCTTGATCTTGACGCGCCGAAGGTCCCGGGGGAGGTCGGCGCAGCGGCCCGGACGTCGGCGCAGCACAATGTCCGCGTGACCACGACCTCCCCGCGCATCGGCGTGATCGGCGCCGGCCTCGGCGGCATCGCCGCCGTCATCGAGCTCAAGCGAGCCGGGCTGCACGACATCGTCGTGTTCGAGAAGGCCGATGACGTCGGCGGTGTCTGGCGCGAGAACACCTACCCGGGTGCGGCGTGCGACGTGCCGTCGCCGTTCTACTCGTACTCGTTCGAGCCGAACCCGCAGTGGCCGCGCCGGTTCTCGCGGCAGCCGGCGATCCTCGACTACGTGCGGCACGTCGCCGACAAGTACGACGTGCGCCGGCACATCCGCTTCGGTGTCGAGGTCACGGGCGCGGTGTGGGACGACGAGTCGGCCACCTGGACGGTGGCGCTCGGCGACGGCGGCACCGAGACCGTCGACGTGCTGGTGTCGGCGGTCGGCCAGCTCTCGCGTCCGTCCTACGCGCCGATCCCGGGACGCGAGACGTTCGCAGGCGAGTCGTTCCACTCGGCGACCTGGGACCACTCGGTCGACCTCGCCGGCAAGCGGGTCGCGGTGATCGGCACCGGCGCCAGCGCGATCCAGTTCATCCCCGAGCTGCAGCCGCAGGTGCGGCAGATGACGGTGTTCCAGCGGTCGGCGCCATACCTGCTCCCGCGTCCCGACCGTGAGTTCAGCCGGCTGCACCACAAGCTGTTCGAGGGCGTGCCGGCGACGCAGCTCGTCGAGCGGGGCACGTGGTACGGGCTGGTCGAGGCGCTCAGCATCGCGTGGGTGTACTCGCCGGCGCTCGCCCGCACCGTGCGCACCGTCTCGCGGCTGCACATGAAGCGGCAGACCAAGAGCCGCCCCGGACTGTTCGAGAAGGTGTGGCCCGACTACCCGGTCGGCTGCAAGCGCATCCTCTTCTCCAGCGACTACCTGCCCGCCCTGGCCCAGCCGAACGTCGACCTGGTGACCACGGCGATCCGCGAGATCGTGCCGAACGGCGTCGTCACCGAGGACGGCGTCACGCACGAGGCGGACGTCCTCATCTGGGGGACCGGTTTCAAGGCGACCGAGTTCCTCGCGCCGATGCGGATCGTCGGCCCGGGTGGGCTCGACCTGCACGAGCAGTGGGCCGAGGGCGCGCGGGCGTACTACGGGCTCAGCGTGCCGAAGTTCCCGAACTTCCTGATCATGTACGGCCCGAACACGAACACCGGCGGCGGCTCGATCATCTACTTCCTCGAGGCGCAGGCCCGCTACGTCCGCGCGTTCGTCGAGCAGCTGCGATCGGGTGGCGCGCCGCTGGCCGTGCGGCCGGAGGTCGAGGAGCGCTACGACCGCGAGGTGCAGGACGAGCTGCGCGACAGCGTCTGGAGCCGGTGCTCGTCGTGGTACCGGCAGGCCGACGGCCGCGTCACGACGAACTGGCCGCGCCTCGGCGTCCAGTACAAGCGGCAGGCCGTCTTCCGCGCCGAGGACTTCGAGACGGTGGACGCGGGGCGGACGGCCGCGGCGCGTTAGCCCGTCGTCAGCGGTCGCTCGATGTGATCGCGCACGGCGACGACGCCGATGACCAGGCCCGCGCCCTTGGCCACGCGGTCGGCGGTGGCGGCGTCCGGGGCGCGGCCGGCGAGGACGACGACGCCGTTCACGACGTCCATCTGCAGCGCCGACCCCGCGTCGACGCCGTTCGGCCGCAGGACGCGAGCCGTGATGTCGGCGGCGATCTCGGCGTCGTCGCGCAGGAAGATCGTCACCAGGTCGTTGCGGGTGACGACGCCGAGCAGGCGGGTCTGCGCGTCGACGACCGGCAGCATCCGCACCCGGTGCTGCGCGATGAGTTCCGCCGCCATCTCGATGGTCGCGCTGCTGCCGATGGTGATCGGCGGCGTCGTCATCAACAGGCTTGCCGACATCGCCTCGCGCTTGGTGCGCGCCTCACCGGCTGCCGAGAGGCGGTGCCCGCGCGGCGCGACGCGAGCGTGCCGGGCGATGTGCAGCAGGAGGTCCGAGGTCGAGACGACGCCGAGGACGCGGTGGTCGCCGTCGACGACGGGGACGGCGTCGACGCGGTGCGTGCGCAGCACCCGGGCGACCTCCTTCAGCCCGGCGAAGGCGCGGACGGTCACGACCTCGGTGGTCATGACGTCGGCGACGCGGTACGGCGCGGCCTCCGGCAGCAACGGCGTGCTGTCCTGGGTCATCGTGGTCTCCCTACGGTCTGGCGCGATGGGTCGGTGGCACGGGTGGACGGCAGTGGCGGTTCATGTCGCACCGCGACGACGAAGGCGACGACGGCGAGGCCGACGAGCGCGAACACCGCCTGCAGCGGCTGCGGCCCGATCCACAGCGCCTCGACGATCTCGAACGCGATCAGCCCGGTGCCCGCGACGATCGAGATGGACGCGGCCCGGGGCACCTGCCGCCATTCACCCCAGGCCGCGAGCGCGAAGCCGCCGCCGACCAGCGCCAGCAGCAGCAGGCCCGGCACACGCCAGTCGGTGAACGGCGACCCGTCGAGTGCCGAGCGGTGGGCGTCGAGCAGATGCCCGTCGGGCGCGACGGCGAGCAGGAACCCGCCCGCGATCGCGGCGATCGCGACGAACGACTCGAGCCCGATCAACCACCGGCGCATCGGCACCTCCTCAGCGCCCAGCCTCGCTGCGGCGGTGTCACGACCGCAGGGCCGATCAGCCCGCCGTGGTCACGGGTGGTCCCTGACCGTGCCGTCACCCCGACCCGGGACACTGGGTCGGTGACGACAGCGCAGGCGGCGGCCGAACTGGCCGACCTGCACACGCTGCGGGATGCGATGCGCGCCCTGCTGACCCTCGAGGCCGACGCCGGGCGCTCGGACGACGGGCTCGCGCCGACGCGTGCGACGGCGCTCGCGGCGTACCGCGGGTACGTCGCGCGGTGGGGAGCGCTGAACCGGGCGGATGTCGAGGTGCTGCACGACGGGCGCCCCGACCCGCAGACCGGCGAGCCGGAGCTGCGGCTGCGGCGTCCGGATCTCGGCGGCTTCCGGCACGACCCCGACTACCACGCCGTCATGGCGCTCGAGGTCTACGACGTCGAGACCGGCCGGGCCGAGCCGGCGCCGATCCTGCTGCGCCGGGTGCACGGTCGGCGGGCGCCGACCGAGCGGGTGGCGAACGTGCACGAGGCCCTGCTCGTCTCGCTCGGCGAGGGACGCATCGACCCCGAGCGGGTGGCGACGCTGCTCGACCTGCCGGACGCCGCTGCGGCGATCGAGGCCCTCGGCGACCTGGTCTACCGCGACCCCAAGCGGGGCGGCGCATGGGTCGGCCGCCGCGAGTACCTGTCCGGCGACGTCCGGGCCAAGCGGGCCGCCGCCGAGGCGGCCGCGCTCGACGACCGGCAGTACCGGCGCAACGTCGCAGCGTTGACCGAGGCCGAGCCGCCGGAGGTCGGCCCCCTCGACATCGCGGTCTCGCTCGGGGCGCCGTGGATCGCGGCCGAGGACATCGAGGCGTTCGTGCACGACGTGCTCGGCGGCCGCGTCAAGGTGCGGCACCTGCCGTCGGCGGCGTCGTGGAAGATCGACCCGAACGGCAAGGTGCCGGTCGGCAACTTCGCGCTGTACAGCACGCCGCGCATGAGCGCCTACGAGCTGCTGGCGGCCGGCCTCAACGGCAAGGCGCCGGTCGTGTTCGACACGGTGGCGCTCCCGGGGCGGCGGCTGCGCGTGCGGAATCCCGAGGCGAGCCTCGAGGCGCAGGAGCGGCTGACCGCGCTGCAGGAGCGCTTCCGCACCTGGCTGTGGGAGGACGCCGAACGCACGGCCCGGCTCACCCGCGAGTACAACCGGCGTTTCAACACCCACGTCGTGCGGCGGCACGACGATGCGCACCTGACCTTCCCGGGCCTTGCCGACGGCATCGAGCTGTGGCCGTGGCAGCGCGACATCGTCGCGCAGGTGGTCTCGTCGCCCGCCACGCTGTGCGCGCACGCGGTCGGCGCGGGCAAGACGCGGTCGATGGTGTGCGCGGCGCTGACCGCGCGCCGGTTGGGCCTGGCCGGCAAGCCGATGATCGTCGTCCCGGCGCACCTGGTGGAGCAGACCGCGCGCGAGGCGCGGCAGGCCTACCCGTTCGGGTCGTTCCTGGTGCAGGACGAGGACGACGTGCGCTCGCGGGAGGCGCTCGCCGCGCGCTGCGCCACCGGCGACTGGGACGCGGTGATCGTCTCGCACGGCACCTTCAGCGCGCGGCCGGTGACGCCCGAGGCCGAGGTCGCCTGGTTGCGCGCGCGCATCGACGACGTCGACGCCGAGATCCGCGGCGGCCGCGGCGGGCGGCACGGCCGCGCGCTGCTGCAGCGCCGTCGCAAGGGGCTCGAGGAGCGACTGGCGGCGGTGCGCGCGCGACCGCGTCCGGCGATCACCTTCGACGACCTCGGCGTCGACCTGCTGCTCGTCGACGAGGCGCACTACTTCAAGCGGTTGCCGGTCACGTCCCGCATGACCGGCATCTCGCTCGGGTCGTCGCAGCGCGCCGCCGACCTGCTGCTCAAGGCGCAGTTGCTGCGTGCCCGCCGGGGGCAGCGCCCGAGCCTCGCCCTGTTCACCGGCACGCCGTGGTCGAACACGATCGCCGAGACGTTCGTGTGGCAGACCTTCGTCCAGCCCGACGTGCTGGCCGAGGCGGGCATCGACCATTTCGACGCGTGGGCCGCCGTCTTCGTCGACTACGCAACGTCCGTTGAGATCAGCCCGGACGCCTCGACGATCCGGTTGGTGCAGCGTCCGGCGCGCATCCGCAACCTGCCGGAGCTGCGGCGCATGCTCGGCAGATGCGCCGACGTGCTGCGCGCGGACGAGTTGGGGTTGCCGCGTCCGCAGCGGCGGGAGGAGACGATCGTCTGCGAGCCGACACCGGGTCAGGCCCAGTACATCGGCTCGCTCGGCGCGCGCGTCGACAAGCTCCACCGCGAGCGGGTGCGCGGCGAGCCGGGCGGCGACAACATGCTCGCCGTCTGCGGTGACGGACGCCGCGTGGCCCTCGACCCGATGCTGGTCGGCGTGCGCGAGTCGTCGTCGAAGGTGGACGCGATCGCCGAGCGGGTGGCGCGGGTGCATCACGAGCACGCCGACCACCTGTTCCCGGGCAGCGATGCACGGGGTGTGCTGCAGGTGGTGTTCTGCGACCAGGGCACGCCGGGATCCGAGGGGCTGCAGACCTACGGACGGCTCCGCCACGCCCTGGCCGCACGCGGTGTGCCGGCCGAGCGGGTGCGCTTCGTGCACGAGGCGACCACTCCGGACGCACGGATGCGGCTGTTCGCCGAGTGCCGCGACGGCACGGTGGCGGTGCTGATCGGCTCGACCGACAAGCTCGGCGTGGGCACCAACGTGCAGGCGCGGCTGCGCGCGGTGCACCACGCCGATGCGCCGTGGCGGCCGTCGGACATCGAGCAGCGCGAGGCGCGTGCCTTCCGTCCGGGCAATCTCAACCCGCTCGTCGACGTGTACCGCTACGTCACGCGCGGCACCTTCGACGCGTACATGTGGCAGACGCTGCAACGCAAGGCCACCTTCATCGAGCAGCTCTACCGGGCCGAACCGGACGCCCGGACGATCGACGACCTCGGCGAGTCGGTGCTGACCTACGCCGAGGTCAAGGCGCTCGCCACCGGCAACGCGCTGCTGCTCGACCAGGCGACGGCTGCGGCCGAGGTGCGCCGCTTGCGGCTGTTGCGCTCGATCGCCCAGCAGGCGGTGACCTCGGCGCGGCGCGAGGCGGCGACGGCAGAACAGGACGTCTACCGCTGGAGCCAGCAGACCGCGCTGCTCGGCGCGGCGCGCGAGCGGCTCGCGCAGACCACCGTGGGCACGGATCCCGAGGCGGACGTGAAGCTCGCGGCACGGGCACTGCGCGAGCGATTGCTGCTCGGGCACACTGACGACCCCGGGCCCGTGCGCGCACCGTGGCGGGGCCTCGGCATCGAGCTCGTGCCCGAGGGTGGATGGTCGGCCGCCGCGGCCGACGTGCTGTCGCTGCGCATCACCCTGGCGCACCGCAGGGTGGACGAGCTCGCGCTGCCGCTGACGCTGGTGCGGGGGAGTGCCGCGGCCTCGACGCGTGGCATCGTCGGTGCGGTACGGCGCTGGTACGACCGGCTCGACCTGCGGATCGCCGAGGTCGAGGAGGCTGCGCTGGACGCCTACGACCGTGGCGTCGCCGCGCAGCGGATCATCGACGGCCATCGCTTCGAGCAGGCCGACGCGCTCGCCGCTGCGGAGGCGAGGCTCGCCGCGATCGACACCGCGCTGGAGGCGTCCGTCGAGCACGGCGCGGTCGTGCTGGCCTGAAAGGGCTGTGCTGGCATTCTGCCAACGACGCGGAATCCGTTATGGCATCGAAGGAATCTTCGCCCTGAAGATTGTTTTCGAACGCTTCTTCGGGTAGACTGACGGCGTGGTGGCACCGGTGGTGGAGGCGTGGACGCTTCCGGCCGGGCATGCCGAGGTGGACGGGCTGCTGGGGTCGTCGACGGCGTTGTTGTCCGAGGCGGAGTTGCTGGATGCGGTGCGGTCGGTGGAGGCGTTGCGGTGCCGGCTCGCGGCGGTGGATGCGGCGGTGATCGCGGAGCTCGACCGGCGTGATGTGGCCTCGCGGCATTCGCAGCGGTCGACGAAGGCGTTGCTGCATGCGACGTTGCGGATCAATTCCGCCGAGGCCGCCGCGCGGGTGAGGGCGGCGGCGATGGTCGGTCCGCGGCAGGCGTTCGCGACCGGTGAGCCGCTGGACGCGGCGTTCCCGCAGACCGCGGCCGCGTTGGCCGAGGGCGT
>NZ_JBQCEE010000362.1:0-12590 GCF_051960575.1 Jatrophihabitans sp. | reverse complement strand
CGAGGAAGGCGAGCAGTTTCGCCCCGTCGACCCCGGCGAGGCGGTAGGAGCCGGCGACCATCCCGTCCGAGAGCGGTCGGGCGTCGAGGAACCGGCGGGCCTGCTGCACCTGGTCGTCGGGTGCGGGCCCGTCCTGGTCGTAGCAGAAGGCGAGTTTGTCGCACACGATCTTCAGGTCGGCCAGGTTGAGTGCGTGCGCGGCCTGCACCAGCGACCGTTCGGCCTCGTCCAGCTGGTGCGGGGTGAGCCGGGGCGGCAGGTCGGCGAGGGTCTTCACGATCAGCGCGACCTGCGCCGGTGTCACCACCCCGGCGGTTCTCGCGGCGGCGAGGTGTGGGCGCAGCGGTGGTAGCGGTTCGCCGGAGAACGCGACCCGGGTGCCGCATTGCCGCGCCGCGGTCACCCGCTGCCTGGCCTCGCCGGCGGTGAGGCGCCACAGCGCGGACAGGAACCCCGCGGTGGTGCGGGTCAGCTGCTTGTGCGGCAGCTCGCGCCGCTCCACGTCGGTGACCACGGCGTCGTCGACCGTCCCCAACGACCGCCGCAGCGCTTCCAAGTCACGGGCCAGGTCGATGAACTCGTCATCGCTCAACTGCCCGAACCCGCCACCGGCGGCGCACTCACCGAACGCGTCGATCGCCTTGTGCAGCACCTCGAACCGCTCGAGGATCGCCGCATCGGTCATACCAAGAAGCTAGAACAGGGGTACGACAAAAAGCGTCGCGCGCGCACCGCTGATGCGCTCGGAATGCGGCATGGTCGTGCAGTGCTGTGAGCGCGTCACCACGGCGCGCAGCACGCCCTCGGAGGCACCAGAGATCCGGGAAGGAGCGCGGTCAGTCCAGCCCGACACAGGCAGAACGGATGCCCGGGATCCGCGTAGACCACGAACGTGCCGTCCGGCTCCGCCGCCGGTCGCAGCAGCCGGGCGCCGAGCGCCATGACCTCCTCGTGCGCGGCCACCAGATCCGGCACGTACAGGTCGAGGTGCAGCTGCTGCGGCACGGTCTTGGCGGGCCGGTCGGGCGCGACGTGATCGGGCGCGAGCTGCACCTCGAGCACCGGCCGGTCGTCCACGAGCACGCTGTGCCAGTCGTCGGAGGTGTCGACGACGCTGCCGCTGAGGACTGCGGCTCAGAACGAGGTCTCGGCGTCGAGATCCGGTGCGTCCAGGACGATGACGTGCCGCGCGATCTGCATGACCCGCACGATGGCACGGCCGTCTGACATCGACGGCGATGGGCGTCACGAAGACCGGGCGGCACGCATCGTCACGCGGTCGAGGGGGTAGGCGCAGGGCGAGCGATCACGCAACGCCGAAGGAGCCATCGCCATGAAGGAAGACCAGAACCAGGACGTCGTCGACATCCTCACGACCGACCACCACGAAGCGCTGCAGCTGCTCGAGCAGATCAAGGCCGCCGCAGGCGACCAGCGCCGCGACCTCACCGACACGCTCATCGCCGAACTCGTGCGCCACTCGGTGGCCGAGGAGATGTTCGTCTACCCCGCGATGAAGCAGCATCTCGACGACGGCGCCGAGGCCGTCGAGCACGACACCAAGGAACACGAGGAACTCGAGACGCTCATGAAGCAGCTCGAGGGCCTCAAGGCCGACGACGCCGCGTTCGACGAGACGCTCGGCCAGCTCGAGGACGTGCTGCGCGACCACGTCCAGGACGAGGAGCAGGACCAATTCCCGAAGCTGCGCGCGAAGATCCCGGCCGAGGAGCTGATGAAGCTCGGCGTCCAGGTCGAGGGCGCGAAGAAGATCGCGCCGACGCGTCCGCACCCGGCGGCGCCGAACAACAAGCTGTTCCACCTCGTCGCTGGTCCGGGCGTCGGGATGGTCGACCGCCTGCGCGACCACCTCACCGGACGCGCCGCCAACACCTGACGGCCGGCGTCAGCCGACCGGCACCACCGCGCCGGTGTCGGTCGGCGCATGCCACTGCCCGCGCGCGATGAGCACCTCGCGCAGCAGGTCGGGTCGGTCGGTGATGATGCCGTCGACGCCGCGGTCGAGCAGGCGGTGCATGGTGACCGGCTCGTTCACCGTCCAGACGACGACGCGCAGGCCGGCGTCGTGCGCGCGGGCGACGAGGTCGTCGGCGAAGACGCGCACGCGTCCGATGCGCAGGGGCACGTGGGCGTACACCGCGGACGTCGGGCGCAGCGGGCGGTTCGACAGACAGAGCCGAGTCAACGCCCGCCAGCTCAGGGCGGTGGTGAGCCGCGGCCCGACGAGCCGGCGCAGCGCGTCGGTCCAGCTGTCCCACTGCGCGGCCGCGCACACCCGGTCGACGGCCTCGTGCTCCTGCAGCAACTGCGCGAGCGGTTCGACGGCGGCGCGGTCCTTGACGTCGATCATGAATGTGGCGTCCGGGAAGCTCGCGAGCAGCTGTCCGAGCGAGAGCACCGGGCCGGCGTCCAACACCGGCAGCTGCACGATGTCGGTGAGCCGACGCGAGTCGACCCGGCCGCGAGCACCGGTGGCGCGACGCAGCCCGGCGTCGTGGAAGGCCACGAGCCCGCCATCGGCGGTGATGCGCACGTCGGTCTCGAGGCAGCGCAGGCCGAGGGCGTACGAGCGGCTGAACGCCTCGAGGGTGTTCTCGGCCGCTAACCCCGCGCCGCCACGGTGCGCGATGGCCAGCGGGGCCGGCTGGTCGCGGTAGGCCACTGCCACACCACCACTGTCGGCCACCGCAGCACGCCGGACGACCCGGTTCCGGCACTGTTCAGGTGATCGTCGATGCGCGGCCCCTCGCCGTCGCCTCGTGGACAACCTAGGTTTGACGGAACGACGAACTCGGCGGAGGGGAAGCAGCCATGGTCACCCGCGACACCCCCTGGCCGCCCGGCTACCCCTGCTGGGTCGACCTCACGACGTCCGACATCGACGCGGCGTCCGAGTTCTACCGCGGCCTGTTCGGCTGGGAGCTGCTCGGCAGCGGCCCCGAGTTCGGCGGCTACGTCATCGCGCAGGTCGGCGGACTGCCCGTCGCCGGCCTCGGCCCGCAGCAGCCGGGTATGGAGGGACACCCGTCGGTCTGGACGACCTATCTCGCCACCGACGACGCCGACGCGACCGCGGCGGCGGTGCGCGAGCACGGTGGCGTCGTCGTCGCCGAACCGTTCGACGTCGGCCCGCTCGGCCGCATGGCGGTCGTCCAGGACCCCACCGGCGGCACCTTCGGTCTGTGGCAGGCGGCGCAGCACTACGGCGCGCGGCGCACGAACGAGACCGGCGCGCTGATGTGGAACGAGCTGATGACCCACGACTACGAACGCGCGCAGGCGTTCTACGGCGCGGTCTTCGGCTTCACCTTCGAGGAGCTCGGCGGTGGCGACTACCCCTACTCGGCCGTCGTGCTCGACGGTCGGCCGGTCGCCGGGCTGGGGGTGCTGGCCGCGGAGGCGCCCAAGGAGGTGCCGCCGCACTGGCGCGTCTACTTCGCCGTGGACGACGCCGACGACGCCCTGAGCCGGGCGCAGTCGCTCGGCGGGGTGATCCTGCGCGCGGCCGAGGACATGCCCTATGGACGCTGGGGCGACCTGTCCGACGGCCAGGGCGCCATGTTCGCCGTGATCAAGCCCGCCCCGGCGCCGGAGTAGCGCCACCGGTTAGACTCCTCGAGTTGCTCCGGCCAGCCCGGTGCACGCCGCCTTAGCTCAGTCGGCAGAGCACCTCACTCGTAATGAGGTTGTCCGGGGTTCGATTCCCCGAGGCGGCTCCACCCCCTGCTCCCGACGACAGGACGTGCCGCGCACGTTCGTGCCCACACGCACCTCGCGGGTCGTACAGTGCCGCGGTGGCCGAGGACATCCTGCTGACCCCACCGGACGCGAGCGAGGTCGCCGTGCTCGCCCGCGGCGTGGTCTCGGCCGTGGCCGGCGACGACGGCCTCACGCCGCTGCAGGACCTGCTCGTCCGCGCGATGTTCCACTCGATGACCGGCCACGACGTCGACACCGCGGTCGTGCCGATCACGCCTGACGCCTTCGCCGCAGCGCTGGCCCGCCGCAACGAGATCTTCCGGACGCGGATCGTCCAGGTGATGCTGCTGGCGGCGTTCGTGCTGCGGCCGCTGCCGCCTGCCGTCGTCGACCGGCTGCGGGCGTTCGCCGCGGCGCTCGGCGTGCGCGACGAGATGATCGACGTCGCCGAGCGCTTCGCCGACGGCGCGCTCGAACTGGCCAACGTCGACTTCGTCCGCAACGGCTACCTCGGCTCGCTCGACCCCGAGCGGCTGGCGGCGCTGCACACCAGCGAGCTCGAGACGTCGTGGGGCCAGGTCGTCGACGACCCGGCGCTCGCTGCGCGGTGGGCGTCGCTCGGCGAGCTGCCGGTCGGCACGCTGGGTCGCGGTGTCGCCGACTTCTACGCAGACCGGGGCTTCGTGCACCCCGGACGCCCTGGGTCGGCGCCGCCCCTGCTCGCGCAGCACGACTGGGTGCACGTGCTGGCGGGCTACGGCACGGCGCTCGAGAACGAGCTCGAGGTCTTCGCCTTCATGGCGCGGGCGAACGACGATCCGCGCGCGTTCAGCCTGCTGGCGATGGTGGTTGCGCTGTTCGAGACCGGCTACCTCGCCGCGGGTGCCGGGCTGTTCGAGGCGAACGCCGGGCATCTGTCCACCAGCGGCATGGCGACGCGGGTGGCCGACGCGATGCGCCGCGGCGCGCTCACCAACGGCAGCCACGACTTCCTCGACCTCGATTGGTTCGCGCTCGCCGACCGGCCGCTGGCGGTGATCCGCGACGAGATCGGCATCGTCGCGAAGGACGCCGCCGCCGTGCGCCTCGGCTCGGCCGGTCCCTGGCAGGAGGGCGGCATCACCGCCTACCAGCTCGACGCGGCCCGCACGGCCGCGGACGCCGAGGGACGCGAGTACCGGCCCTGGCGGCCCGATCCAGCCCGCAGCTGAGGGCGTCGAGGTATTTGTCTAGCAAGTCACCAGGAAATATCGATATAGCGCTACGCTGAGGTCTCCGCGACCCGGAGGCCGATGATGACCGCCCTGCCCGAGCTGATCCGTCTGTCCGACATCCGCGACGAGTGGCCACCTGTCGTGCCGCGCCCCGCGAACGGCACGGTCGTCGTCGCGGTGCTGCCGGCCTCCGTTGACACGCACCAGGTCGTCGATGCGCTCGAGCGGCTCGCGCGCCAGCCTGCGCTGGTCGCCGTCCCCGAGTCGACATCCCGCCGGTTGACGGCGGGCGACGTGACCATGGACCTCGGCGCGCACACCGTCCGGGTCGGCGACGGTCCGGCGCTCACCCTTGCCCACCGCGAGTTCCGCCTGCTGCAGGCGTTCCTCGAGCATGCCGGCCAGGTGCTGTCCCGGGCCCAGCTGCTCGACCAGGCCTGGGACGGTCCGGGCTACGGCACCGGGCGCACGGTCGACGTGCACGTGCGGCGGCTGCGGGTGAAGCTGGCCGGGTCGACGACCCGGGTCACGACACTGCGGGGCTTCGGCTACCGCTTCGACGTCTGATCAGGTCCCCCGGACGGTCGGATCAGGCGAAGGGGATCCAGACGTCCCCGCTGACCGGGTTGTGGTCTGAGGGCGGCACACCGGGGAAGCGGCCGGCGCCCGTCAGCACCAGCTGGTTGTCCCAGCTGGTGCCCGCGACGCCCGGCGGCAGCCACAGGTAGTCGATGTGGGTGCCGAACCTCGCCGGCGGGTTCCGGTACTCGTTGATGGTGTTGTACGCGGCGTTCGTGCGCGTGAGGGCCACCGTTTCGTCGTCGGCGATGTCCGCGGCGGCCATCGCGACCTGCGGACCGTCGACGGGGTGGGCACCCCACTGCGGGTACGAGTTGAAGTCACCGCCGTAGACGACCGGCACGTGCAGCTGCGCCGCCTCCGCCGATCCGAGCGCGATGAGTCGCGCGGTCTCGTCGCGCCGGTTCGCGTCCGTGCCGAGATTCGGGGCGTGCGTGACGACATAGAGGAAGGACACCGGCGAGTCGAGCCGGTGGAACTCGGCGAAGACCGCGTTGTGCCCGCAGGACGTGTCGTCGTCGAGCGTCCAGTACCCGCCGCTGCCGACCTGCTCGACTGCGGTCGTGTCGTACGCGATGTAGTTGCCCGAATAGCGACCGAGGGTGTCGGTCGTGAAGGGCGTCGCGGTGTCCGCGAGGGCGAAGTGACCGCCCTGCGCGTCCAACGCCGCGACGAACGACTGCACCTGCCGGGTCGTGCGGCCGGCGTCGACGAACTCGGCGCCCTCCTCGACGCCGATGACGTCGGGACGGTGCTGCAGCACCACGGTGGCGGCGGGGGCGGCTCGCTGCGACCAGGGGGCGATCGGTGTGCCGTCGGGTTCGGCGGTGTTGTTGAGGTTGAGGAGGTTGTAGGTCATCAGCCGCAGGTGGCCCAGTCGCGTCCGGACGGTCGCGTGCGCCGGTGTCGTCCAGCCCGAGCGGGTGCCGTTGTTCCACGCGCGGACGCGCCAGTAGTAGGTGCGACCGACCGTCCGCGCGGGCGGGGTGAACTGCTGGGCCGCCGAACGGAAGGCGCGCACGGCGTAGGTGCGCACGTCACGGGTCATCGCCGCGTCCGTCGCCTGCTGCACGTCGTAGCCGGTCGACGCGACGCCGTCCCACGTCAGCCAGGTGCCGGCCGCCGACGAGTGCGCCCGGAGCGTGCTTGGCGTCGACGGACGCAGGCCGAGCCGCACGATCGTGCTCGCGTACCGGTGCCTGGCGCCGGCCACCGCCTCCATGCGCACGAACCAGGTGGCGGTGCCGTAGCGCAGTCCGGCGATCGTCAGGCGTGGCGCGGTGGCCCGAGCAACGCGCAGCGCCGTCGAGTGGTGCCCCGCCGTCAGGTTGTCCAGCCACACGTCCGAGTACGTCGTCGACGCGAACAGCCGGTACGAACGGGCACCCGCCGCGCGGTCGGTGGAGACCGTGAACGACGTCGCCGTCACGGCGGCGACGCGCTGGTGCCCAGGGGTGCCCAGCGAGGTCGACGCGTCGGCCGGCGCGGCGACCGCGACGCCGGTCACCAGCACGCACGCGAACAGGACGGCCCGGGCGAATCGGCGCATGGAGATCCCATCGGCCGCCTCGGCGACGAGCTGAGCCGGGCACCCGGCTCTACGCTGCGCGCGTGCTGCAGATGACCGTGCGGGTGCAGATCCGCTTCGCCGACTTCGACCCGCTCAACCACGTCACCAACGTCGCCTTCTTCGAGATCATGGAGACGGCGCGCGTCGAGGCCCTGCGCGCCACGCCGCACTCGCTGCGAGGCCACATCGTCGTGCGGCACGCCGAGTGCAGCTACGACGCGCAGATCCCGGGCGGCACGAGGTCGGTCGACGTCGAGGTGTCGTGCGAGCGGGTCGGCACGACCTCGTTCACGTTGCGGCACGAGATCCGTGCCGGCGACGACGTCGCCGGCGTCGGACGCACCGTCATGGTCGTGCTCGACGACGACCGCAGGCCCCGCCCGCTCACCGACGAGGAACGGGCGGCCCTGGCGCCGACGGCTACGCGGTGACCTCGACGCCCTTCCAGAAGGCGACGCGGTCGGTGATCTGCTTGGCCGCGTCCTTGGGCTCGGGGTAGTACCAGACGGCGTCCGGGTTCGTCTTGCCGTCGACCTCGAGGGTGAAGTACGAGGCGGTGCCCTTCCACGGGCAGACGCTGTGCGTGTCCGACGGGCGCAGCACGTCCTCGCGCACCGACGAACGCGGGAAGTAGTGGTTGCCCTCGACGACGACGGTGTCGTCGCTCTCGGCGATGACGGTGCCGTTCCAGCGAGCTGTGGCCATGACCAGATCCTCTCGATCAGCGTGGGCGCTACCGTCGTCGGAACCTCTCGACCGAACGGAGCATTCCCGGTGGCCACCGTCCAGATCGCGATCCTCGCCGCAGGCATGGGCACGCGTCTCAAGCGGCCGATGCCGAAGCCGCTCACGCCGCTCGACGACGGCCGCACGATCCTGCAGCAGCAGGTCGACAACGTGCGCACGGTCTTCGGCGACGACGCCCGCGTGATCCTGGTGGTCGGCTTCAAGCACGAACTGCTCATGGAGGCCCAGCCCGACCTGCTGTTCGCCTACAACGAGGACTACGACCAGACCAACACGTCCAAGAGCCTGCTCAAGGCGCTGCGCGGCTCGAGCGACGGGCCGGTCATCTGGATGAACGGCGATGTCGTCTTCGACCCCGAGGTGCTGCGCCGGCTGCGCCCGCTGCTGGACGACGGGCGCTCGGCGATCGCCGTGAACACCGCGGCGACGGCCGACGAGGAGGTCAAGTACACCGTCGGCGCCGACGGGTTCGTCGACGCCCTCTCGAAGCAGGTCACGGACGCGCTGGGGGAGGCCGTCGGCATCAACCTGGTCGCGGCCGCCGATAAGGCGACGCTGATCAGGCGGCTCGAGCAGTGCGACGACCAGGACTACTTCGAGCGTGCCATCGAACTCGCCGTCGAGCACGACGGCCTGCGGGTGACCCCGGTCGACATCAGCGACCTGTTCGCCGTCGAGGTCGACAACGCCTCGGATCTCGCCCGCGCCATCGAACAGCGGCAGGCCTACGAACGGCGGCAGTGACGCCGCGCTGCCGACCTACTGCTGACCGGGCAGCAGTTCGAGGAAAAGCGCGTCCGCGTCCGCCACGACCGCGCCCGAGGGGTCGAACAGCCGTGCCGCGCCGAACCGCTTGCGTCCCTCGACGCGGTCGAGCACGGCCTCGAAGGTGAGCTCGACCTCGATCGGCGTGATGCGGCGGTAGTTGACCTTCAGGTACGCCGTCCGCGAGACGCCGCGGTGGTGGTGGTTCATCACCCGGCCGAGCACGTCGTCGAACAGCAGCGAGTGCGCGCCGCCGTGCACGGCACCGTTGCCGCCGAGGTAGAAGCGGCTGAAGGTGACGCGTCCGGCCACGCGGTGCTCGGTCTCGTCGTCGATGACGTACGCGGGCAGGGCGGGCAGGCCGCGTCCGGGCAGGTCGGGGCGCCACCCGTCGTAGCGGTCGGCCTCCGGCACCTGGTGTGCCGCGAGGAGCTCGGCCACCTCGGCGAGCCGCTCGGTCACGTCCTTCATGACGTCCGGCGGCGGCGCGGCACCCGCCAGCCGGCTCTGCACGAGCCGCTGCGCGAGGTGCAGGTCGGCGTACTCGACCCCGCCGCGCAGCCCCGGATCGCGGTTCACCCACGGCCGTTCCGGCTCCGGCCAGGGATGCAGGGGCACCCGCTCGTCGCTCACCCGGCGACCTTAGACAGGCGGCGCATGGGCACGTGCGGGATCCCGGCCTCGACGGAGGGTGTGTGGCGTCCCTGCGGGGGCCGGCGCGGCGTGTCCGCCCGCAGCGTCGCCACACACCGCCCGGTCAGTCCGCCGCGACGCGATCCTCGACGCCGGCCGAGGCGCGGCGCATGGGCACGTGCGGGATCCCGTCCTCGACGAACTCGGGGCCCTCGACCTCGAAGCCGAAGCGCTCGTACCAGGCCTGCAGGTACGACTGCGCGTCCAGGACGACCGGGGCGTCACCAACCTGCGCCAGCGCCGCCTCGACCAGCCGGGCCGCGAGCCCGCGCCCCCGCGCGGATGCCGCGGTCGCCACCCGGCCGATGCGCCGCTCGCCGGACGCGTCGTGCAGCAGCCGCAGCGTCGCGACCACGGCATTGCCCTCCTCGACCCAGAACTGCACGGTGCCCGGTTCGAGGTCGCGGCCGTCGAGGTCCTGGTAGACGCACGCCTGCTCGACCACGAACACCTCGTTGCGCAGCCGCAGCAGCCGGTAGAGCGTCGGCACGTCCAGTTCGGTCGTGGTCGCTGATCGGACGGCGGTCGGCGCGGTGTCGGTCACGGGTGTTTGGATACCTTCCATGTCCCTTTCCAAGCCAGAAGTCGATGCCCCCCAGGGTCCCGCGCCCGCCGATCTCGAGATCGAGGACCTCGTCGTCGGCGACGGTGCGGAGGCCACGCCGGGTGCCCGCGTCGACGTCCACTACGTCGGTGTCGAGTTCGACAGCGGCGAGCAGTTCGACGCCTCGTGGGACCGCGGCCAGTCGATCCAGTTCCCGCTGCAGGGTCTCATTCAGGGCTGGCAGGAGGGCATCCCCGGCATGCGCGTCGGCGGCCGCCGTCGGCTGACCATCCCGCCGCACAAGGCCTACGGTCCGGCCGGCGGGGGACACCGCCTGTCGGGCAAGACCCTCATCTTCGTGATCGACCTGCTCGGCGTCGGCTGATCGTCGCCGAACGTCCGGGGCGGCGGCGGGTCGGACGATCCGGCCGCCGCCCGACCTGACCCCGCCCTGACCAGAACCGGTGTGGCGAGGCATACACTCGCCGGTGGCTGGGCTCGTGACACTTTTCACAAGCGCACGAGCAGCGGTCGCACCGCCGGAGAACGGGAGCTCACGACATGTCCGGATCGGCCAGTAGCGCCGTGTCGGAAGTGACGGTGACGCCGCAGGCCACACCGTACGACGGCGGCCGCCTGTCGGCCGACGTCGTGGTGGTCGGCGCCGGCCCGGCCGGCAGCAGCGCCGCCTACTGGCTGGCGACCGCCGGCCTGGACGTCGCCCTGCTGGAGAAGACGTCCTTCCCGCGCGAGAAGGTCTGCGGTGACGGGCTGACGCCGCGCGGCACCCGCGCGCTCGTCGAGATGGGCATCGACGTCAGCACTGAGGCCGGCTGGCTGCACAACCGCGGGCTGCGTGTCATCGGCGGCGGTCACCGCCTGCACCTCGACTGGCCCGACCTCGCCGGCTTCCCGAACTACGGCCTCGTGCGCCCCCGGGCCGACCTCGACGCGATGCTGGCGAACCAGGCCGTGCAGGCCGGCGCACGGCTCTACGAGCACATCACCGTCACCGGCACCCTCACCGATGCCACCGGACGCGTCATCGGCGTCGAGGGCAAGACCGCCGACAAGCAGCCGGTGTTCGTCGACGCGCCGCTGGTGCTGGCGTGCGAGGGCGTCTCGGGCAAGCTCGCCCAGGGGCTCGGCGTGCACCGCAACGACAAGCGTCCGCTCGGCGTGGCCGTGCGCCGGTACTACACGAGCCCGCGGACGAACGACGACTACCTCGAGTCGTGGCTCGAGCTCTGGGACGGTCCGATCGGCCAGTCGACCCTGCTGCCCGGCTACGGCTGGATCTTCGGCATGGGCGACGGCACGGTGAACGTCGGCCTCGGCGTCCTCAACTCCTCGGCGGGGTTCCAGAAGACCGACTACCGCGCGCTGCTCACCCGCTGGCTGGACAACACCCCGGAGGAGTGGGGCCTGCGCGAGCAGAACGCCACCGTCCCGACCCGCGGTGCCGCCCTGCCGATGGGGTTCAACCGCACCCCGCACTACGTGCGGGGCATGCTGCTCGTCGGCGACTCGGGCGGCTCGGTGAATCCGTTCAACGGCGAGGGCATCCCCTACGCGATCGAGTCGGGCAAGTTCGCCGCCGAGGCGGCGATCCAGGCGCTCGCCCGCCCGGCCGGCACGAGCCGCGAGCGTGCCCTCGAGGCCTACCCGCGCCGTATGCAGCAGGAGTGGGGTGCCTACTACCGCCTCGGCGGCATCTTCGTGAAGCTGATCGGCAACCCCGAGGTCATGCGGCTCTGCACCCAGCGCGGCATGTCGCACCCGGCGCTGATGCGCTTCGTGCTGAAGTTGCTGGCGAACCTCACCGACCCGAGCGACGGCGACGTGTCCGACCGGATCATCCACGCGCTGCTGAAGATCACCCCGGCGATCCGGACGGAGGCCGCCTGATGCTCGCGCCCTACATGCCGATCGTCGTGCTCTTCGCGCTCGCGTTCGGCTTCGCGCTCTTCTCGGTGATCATCGCGGGCATCACCGGTCCGAAGCGCTACAACAAGGCCAAGCTCGACTTCTACGAGTGCGGCATCGAGCCGACGCCGCAGCCGGTCGGGCCGCAGCGCTTCCCGATCAAGTACTTCCTCACCGCGATGCTGTTCATCGTCTTCGACATCGAGACGATCTTCCTGTACCCCTACGCGGTCGCGAACAAGTCGCTCGGCCTGTTCGGCCTCGTCGAGATCATCCTGTTCATCGTCACCGTGTTCGTCGCGTACGCCTACGTCTGGCGTCGCGGCGGACTCGACTGGGACTGAGGACCGAGGGAACGCCATGGGACTCGAGGAGAAGCTGCCGGACGGCGTGTTGCTGGCGTCGGTCGAGAAGCTGGTCAACTGGACGCGCAAATCATCGCTCTGGCCCGCCACCTTCGGCCTCGCGTGCTGCGCGATCGAGATGATGACCTTCGGCGCACCGCGCTACGACTCGGCGCGGTTCGGCATGGAGGTCTTCCGCGCGTCACCGCGCCAGGCCGACCTCATGATCGTGGCCGGCCGGGTGAGCCAGAAGATGGCGCCGGTGCTGCGCCAGATCTACGACCAGATGCCCGAGCCGAAGTGGGTGCTGGCGATGGGCGTGTGCGCCTCGTCCGGCGGCATGTTCAACAACTACGCGATCGTGCAGGGCGTCGACCACGTGGTGCCGGTGGACATGTACCTGCCCGGCTGCCCGCCGCGTCCGGAGATGCTGATCGACGCGGTGCTCAAGCTGCACACGAAGATCATGAACGAGCCGCTCGGCCCGA
>NZ_JBQCEE010000361.1:0-12180 GCF_051960575.1 Jatrophihabitans sp. | reverse complement strand
GCCACCACATCCTCGAATGGATCCGCGGCGGCCAGACCGCCATCGACAACCTCGTCCTGCTCTGCGCCTACCACCACCGCCGCCACCTCGACCACGGCTGGCGCATCCACATGATCGACGGCATCCCGCACTTCACCCCACCCGACCTCGTCGACCCCCTCCGAAGACCCATGCGGAACCAGCCGACCTTCATCCCGACGGCCTGACCTCCGCGCACCACCCAGTGATCAGCACGCCGACCAGGCAGGCCTGAAGATCGCACGACGCAACGAATGTTGAGTCGCAACGTACGTTGAGAAAGGTGGTGTGGCCGTGACCTGTTCGGGTCGGCAACCGTCCGGGCAGGTCGTGCCGGCGGCCGCAGGGCTCAGCCGCGCGACTCGAATGCCTTGCGACTCGAGCAGACCGAGGCCAGGGCGCACGCCGAGCGCCGGCCGGTGGCGTCGAGGCGCACGACCACCTTCTCCCCCGGCACGTTGTGCCCGACCACGGTGCCCTCGCCCTCGGGCGTCTCGACGTGCTCGCCGAGCGCAGGCGCCTGCTCGGCGAACTCCTGGTAGAGCGGGTGCTCGTACTTGAGGCAGCACATGAGCCGCCCGCAGGCGCCCGAGATCCGCATCGGGTTCGGCGGCAGCTCCTGCTCCTTCGCCATGCGCACCGACACCGGCTCGAAGTCCACCAGGAAGGTCGAGCAGCACAGCTCACGGCCGCACGAGCCGATGCCGCCGGTCAGGCGAGCCTCGTCGCGGGGCGTGAGCTGGCGCAGTTCGACCTTGCCGTTGAGGGTGGCCGCCAGGTCGCGGACGAGGGCGCGGAAGTCGACGCGGTGCGGCGCGGTGAAGTAGATGGTCGTGTGGTTGGTGGCGGCGACATGGTCGATGCCGCTGACCTTCATCGGCAGCCCGTGCTCACGGATCAGGCGGCGGGCCGCGACGCGGGCGGCGGCACGCGTGCGCCGGTTGGTCGTCGCGTCCGCGAGCTGGTCGGGGCCGGCGATGCCTTCGAGCACGGGCAGTCCGGCGACCTCGTCGCTCACCCACTCGGGCGCCCAGACGACCTGGGCGACCTCCGGCCCGGCCGAGGTCGGGTACAGCACCGAGTCGCCGACCTGCAGCGTCAGCCCACCGGGGTCGGCGTAGTACAGCCGCCCCTGAGGCTGGAAGACGACCGCGCACATCATCGGCACGCCCGCCAGCCTATTGCGCAGCGGTAGTCGCGCACCCGGGCCGGCTCAGTCGGGCAGCCGCAGCGCTGCGGTCAGTGCCTCCAGCGCGATGATCGGCTTGACGTTGAGCTCGAGCGCCTCGCGGCAGGCCTGCACCGCGTCGAGGCACCGCAGCGCGCCCGTCGCGTCGAGCCGCCGCGACACCGCGATGACGTCGTCGGCGAGATCGGGGTGTGCCGCCGGCACGTCGGCACCGGCGAGCACGAGCAGCACGTCGCGGTAGAAGGCGGCGAGATCGACGAGTGCCCGGTCGAGCGAGTCGCGCTGGGTACGGGTGGCACGCGACTTCTGCCGCTTCTCGAGCTCCTTGAGTGCACCGGCCGAGCCGCGCGCCATCGCCGCGACACCGCGACCCGTCCCGCCCGCGCCGAGTGCCGTCGCGAGGGCCTCGGTCTCGCCCGCGTCCAGCTCGGCCGACAGCGCGGCCGACTCGGCCTCGGCGGCGGCGACCAGGCGCGAGGCCGCGTCGAGACACGCCTGCAACGTCGTGAGCCGCGCCGGGATGGTGAGCACCTCGGCCCGCCGGTCGGATGCGGCGGCGTCGCGTGCCAGCCGCCGCGACCGGCCGACATGCCCCTGGCCCGCGGCGGCCGCCCACTCGGCGGTCTCGGCGTCGATGCCTTCGCCGACCAGCACCGCGGCGACGTCCGCGGCGCGCGGCGTGCGCAGCGTGACCAGGCGGCAGCGCGACCGGATCGTCACCGACACGTCGTCCGGGTGCGTCGACGGAGCGCAGAGCAGGAAGACGGTGCGCTCGGGCGGCTCCTCGACCGCCTTGAGCAGCGCGTTCGACGCCTGCTCGGTGAGCCGGTCGGCGTCCTCGATCACGACGATCTGCCAGCGCCCGGTGACCGGCCGGCGGGCCGAGCGGGCGACGATCGCGCGCATCTCGGCGACCGAGATGGACAGTCCCTCGGGCACGACCGAGTGGACGTCGGGGTGCGCCCGGTGCGCGACGGCGGTGCACGCGAAGCACTCGCCGCAGCCGACCGCGTCGAGCCGCTCGCACTGCAGCGCGGCGGCGAAGGCACGGGCGGCGACCGAGCGCCCCGAGCCGGGAGGACCCGTGAACAGCCAGGCGTGCGTCATCGCGCCGGGCGTTGCGTCCTGCCCGGCGGCGGCACGGGCGGCGGCCTGCAGCGTGGCGATAGCCTCGGGCTGGCCGATCATGCCGTCCCAGACGGTCATGCCTCGACCGCCCGCACCAGCAGGGCACGCAGCGTCGCCGCGAGGTCGTCCTGCGCCCCACCGCCGAGCGGGGCGAGCATCTCGCGCTCGGCGTCGAGCAGCGCCGCGAAGGCGCCGTCGACGGCCCGCCGGCCCGCGGCGGTGAGCCGCACCCGCACGAGCCGCCCGTCGTCCGGATCGGGCGCGCGCGTGACCAGCCCTCGCTCGGTGAGCTTGTCCAGGCGGCTGGTCATCGTGCCGGAGGTGACGTGCGTCTGCGCGGTCAGCTCGCCCGCCGTGAGCTCGAACGGGGTGCCCTGGCGGCGCAGCGCGGCGAGGACGTCGAACTCGTGCCGGCGCAGACCGTGCTCGGCGAAGACCGCGACGCGACGGTCGGCGAACACCTCGGCGAGCCGGTCGAGCCGAGACATGACCTGCACGGGCGCGACGTCGAGGTCGGGACGCTCGCGCTGCCAGGCGGCGACGATGCCGTCCACCTCGTCCCGCGCCGTCACGAGCACCATGCTGTCACATCTCTCGATGTCGAGATTCCCGCTCGGCGCTCGCCGGACGGGTCGACGCAGGTCTACAGCAGGCCTCCGACAACCTCTTGGATCCGCTGCGCGAGCGCCTCGGGCGGGGCACCCGCATCCAGCACGAGATACCGCGCCGGATCGGCTTCGGCGAGGCGCAGGAAGGCGGCGCGGACGGCGCGGTGGAAGTCGAGCGAGGCGCCCTCCAGCCGGTCGAGCGCCGCCCGGCGGCGGGCCCGCGCGAGCCCGACCGCCGGGTCGAGGTCGAGCAGCACGGTCAGGTGCGGCACCAGGCCGTTGGTGGCCCAGGCGTTGATCCGCTCGGCGCCCGGCAGGTCGCGTCCGGCGCCCTGGTAGGCCAGCGTCGAGTCGACGTAGCGGTCGGTGACGACCACCTCGCCGGCGGCGAGCGCCGGCAGGATCACGGTCTCGACGTGGTGGGCGCGGTCGGCCGCGTAGAGCAGCGCCTCGGCGCGCGGCGAGACCTCGGCCGAGTCGGGGTCGAGCAGCAGCCGGCGGATGTGCGCCCCCAGCGGCGAGTCCCCCGGCTCGAAGGTCACCCGCACGGTGCGGCCCGCGCCGCGGAGCCAGTCGGCGAGCAGGCCGATCTGCGTGGTCTTGCCGACGCCCTCCCCGCCCTCGAACGCGATGAAGACGCTCATGCGGCGCGGGCGACGCCGACGAGCGAGTCGAGCCGTGCGAAGTTGGCCCGGCGCAGCGGACTGCGCACGACGCGGGTCACCTGCAGCCCGCCCGCCGCCGCGACCGTGCGGTGCGTGCGTGGCGTGAACTGCCAGATGTGCTCGGCCGGCTTGAGCGTCCACCACCGCGTGCGCAGCAGCCGCGCCGGCAGCGACGAGAAGTACGGCGTCGAGAACAGCACGACACCGCCGGGTGCGAGCAGGGACGCGACGGTGCGCCAGAAGTCGACCGGGTCGGGCACGTGCTCGACGGTGTCCCAGGCGCAGACGACGTCGAAGCGGCCGTCGAGCGGCGCGTCCTCGAGCTGGGTCGAGTGGACGGTGACGCCGTAGGTCGACCGGGCGTGCGCGGCGGCGTCCTCGGACAGCTCGACCCCGATCACGTCGAAGCCCTGCTCGCGCGCGGCGGCGAGGAACATGCCGCGTCCGGCACCGATCTCGAGCAGGCGCGCACCGGCGACGTCACGCCCGAGCGCGCGCCGCGCGACGTCGAGGCGGCCGGCCATCCAGGTGCGCTGCAGGGCCATCGCGCCGCGAGAGCCGTCGTACATGCCCCCGTGGTAGGCCGGGTCGCCGTAGAGGCGGCCCAGCGCGTCCGGACGCAGGCGCGGGCTCACGAACACCAGCCCGCAGCGCTCGCACTGCACGATGCCGAAGGGGTCGAGTTCCCAGCGCGGCGTGCCCTGCAGGCCGCAGACGCAGCAGACGACGGGTTCGGTGTCCTCGGGCCGCCACTGCACCCCGCGACGCTACCGTGCGGCCGGGACGGCGGCGATCAGGCTGCTGCGTGCCTGCACGAGCCGGCCGAGCCGTTGCACCACCGCGGCGGGCAGTGCCTCCGCACCGGCCGGGCAGACGAGGTACCGGTCGGGGTCGGCGTCGGCCTCGTCGAGCAGCGCCTGGCGTGCCTCGCCGGGCGCGGCCGGGTCGTCGACGACCACACCGAGATCCGGGACGAGACCGCCCGTGCTCCAGTCGTTGACGTCGCGGTTGGGGTCGATGTCTGCCCCGCTGCCGCCGTGCACGGCCACCGACGAGAGCACGAAGCGGTCGCAGATCACGACCTCGCTGCGCTCGAGCGCCGGCCGGATGACCGCGGCGACGTGCTCGCTCCGGTCCGCCGCCGACAGCAGGGCCGCCGTCTCGGGCTCGACCTGCGACCCCTCGAGCACCTCGCGCACGCGGCGACCGGTCGGCGAGTCGGTCGGCTCACCGGTGACGGTCATCGTGAGGCGACGTTCGCGCACCGCGGCGGCGAGCAGTTCGGCGATGACGGCGGTGGCCTGCGGGTCGACGCCGTCGACCGTGAGGAACAGGCCCTGGTGGTCGCTCGGGCCGCCCGCGCCGGCGCGCACCACGCGGCGGCGGATGATGTCGCGCAGGCGCGTGCGGTTGGGAGTGGCCCGCGAGGTGGCGTACCAGCTCACCAGCAGGGCCACGAGGCCGCCCAGCAGCAGGGTGAGGCCGGGGCCGCTGAACCGCAGATGGGCGTAGCGGCCGACCCGCAGCGTGTGCGAGCCGATGAGGCCCGCGAGGTTCGGGCCGATCGCGATCGTCGCCAGCAGCATCAGCCGCACCGACGACAGCACGAACGAGAAGATGCGGCCGCGCAGCCGGTCCTCCACCTCGTGGCCGATGAGCGTGTAGCCGATGATCCAGGCCATGCCGGCAAACAGGCCGATGAGGGCCGCGAGGACGTCGGCGAGCACGAAGTCCTGCACCAGCGACATGCCGAGCAGCGTGATGCCGGCGCCGCCGATGGCGAGGCCGAACACCCGGCTGCGCGCGAGGCTCGGCAGCGCACGCGGGCCGACGAGCATGCCGACGGCCAGACCCGTGAAGACGGTGCCGAACATGATCGAGTACCCGGCGGCGCCGGCCGACAGCGTCGCGACCCACAGCTGCGCGACACCGACGGTGAGACCGCCCGCGGCGAACGCGCCGATGATGCCGACGTAGAGGCCGCGGATCAGCGGCTGCTGCCGCACGAAGGCCACGCCCTCCCGCAGCAGGCTGAAGACACCGGCCTCGCGCTCGCGAGCACCCGGACGCGCCGGGATCTCGCGGCGTGACAGGAAGACGGTCGAGGCGCTGACGAAGAACGAGATGGTGTTGAGCAGCAGCGCGAGCACGATCGCGCCGTTGACGTCGCCCTTGGTGAAGGTCTCGTCGCCGGTGATCAACCGATTGATCACCGAGAGCAGCGCGAAGACGGCGGACGCGACCGGCACCGTCCCGTACACCGACACGAGCGACAGCTGGTTCGCCGTGGCGAGGTGCTGCTTCGGGACGATCGCGACCCACACCACCTGCTTGGCGGGTTGGGTGAACAGGCCCACCGCCTCGATCGCGAACTGCGCGATGTAGAGCCAGACGAGGTTGTAGCCCAGCGCGATGGACGCGTAGAGCAGCCCGGCGAGGGTGTCGCCGATGATCACCGTCTTGCGTCGGTCGAGCTTGTCGGCGAGCGCTGCGGCGAAGGCGCCGAAGAGGATGTCGGGCGCGAGCCGGACGAGGATGACGCCCGAGATCGCCGCGCCCTGCGCCTGCAACGACTGTTGATGCGTGAGCTGCTGGGCGAGCGCGGTGTTGGCCAGCAGGCCGAGCCAGTCGCCGAGCGACGAGAACGTGATCGCCGCCCAGATGCGCCGGAACACCCGCAGCCGGAAGAGCGCCAGTAGCGCGTTCTCGCGCCGCGGGTTCGTCGCCCGCTCCGTCGTCGTCATCGTGCTTCCACCGGCGCGACGAGGTCGCCGACGCGGCGGCGGCGCACGGACGCGCCGGTGCCGCCGAGACCGTCGAGGGTGAGCTCGTCGACCGTGTGCAGCCGCTTGGTCCGGCGGTCGAGGTGCAGCACCGACAGCGCGAACGGCGGCGGCGGGTCGGTCTGCACGCCACGCAGTCCGGCGCCCCCCGTGGTGCCCTGCGTGAGCAGCAGCGTGCCGCCGAGCGCGCGCGCCGCGCGCACGTGCGTGTCGCCGCTGAGCACGAGCGGCACGAGCCCGGCGAGCTTGCGTCCGGCGGCCGGTGAGTGGACGAGGGCGATGTCGGCCGCGGTGCCGGCGGCGCGCAACCGCTCGGCGAAGGCGGTGGCGGCCGTCGCGGGCAGGTCGTGCGCGCGGTCGTGGCCGGTGGTCTTGTCCGGCGTGAACCGTGGGTCGGGCAGGCCGACGAACCGCAACCCGGCGACCTCGACCGGGGTCGTCGCGCCGTCGAGCACCACCGCGTTCGGCTGCTCGGCGACCGCGGCGGCGGTGCCGGTCGAGTCGTGGTTGCCCTTGACGTAGACGTACGGCACGCCGAGGTCGGCGATCGGACGCAGCGTCGCGCGCTCGGCCGGCGTGCCCCAGTCGACGAGGTCACCGGTGTCGACGACGAGGTGCGCGCCGTACTGCGCGACCGCCGCGCGGGCCAGTGGCAGGCCGAGCGGGCTGAGATGGATGTCGGAGATGTGCACCAGCCTGATCGCGTCCTCGGGCGGCGCATCGGGCAGCGCCGCCACCCGCTCGTATACCCCGGCGGCGGTCTGCAGCAGCTCGGTGAGCTGGTCGCGGTAGCGGTCGAGCCGCTGCGGCGCCGTGCGCAGGTCGCCGAGGATCCTCGGTGCCTGCTGCAGCAGCCCGGTGAGCCGCGGGTCGCGCAGCGCGGACGCGTCGCGGGTGAGTACGCCGCGGGCGCCGGCGCCGAGCGTGAGCGCCAGGGCGACGCCCCCCGCCGACACGGCGTCGCGGGGCCGCCGGGTGAGCAGCGCACCCGCGGCGACGCCGCCCAGCGTGGCGCCGGCGGCGGCGGTGATCGCGGCGCGGACGGCGAGCGGACGCGCGTCGTGGCCCCAGGCCGCGAGCTGCGGGGCGACGGCGCCGGCCGCGAGCGGTGCGAGGGCGGCCGGGTCGAGGTCCCGCGCTCGGAGGGTGACACCGAGCGGCCCGCCGTGGGTGGCCAGCCGCGCCGTGCCCAGCGGGCGCAGGTCGACCTCGACGCCGGACGAGGCCGGTCGCAGCGCCACCTCGACCTCGAGCGGGCCGACGCGGCCGCGGGTCGGTGGGGTCAGGCGCAGGCCGAGGTCGGCCCCGAGCGCTCCGCCGAGCGTCCGGCCCAGCAGGCGTCGCAGGCGCACCTTCGGATCGTAACCGGGCGCCTTCCCTGTCCTCGGCAAGCAAGATATCTTGACGTCAAGATAAATTCGAGGAGGCGCCGTGCGGTGGGATCCGGAGCAGTACGGGCGGTACGGCGACGAGCGGTCGCGGCCGTTCGTCGAGCTGGTGTCGCGGGTCGTGGCCGAGGCGCCGCACCGGGTGGTCGACGTCGGCTGCGGGTCGGGCGCCCTGACCGCGCTGCTCGCCGAGCGCTGGCCGGACGCCGTCGTCGAGGGCTTCGACTCGTCGCCGGAGATGATCGCCGCGGCCGACGAGCACGCGTCCGGCCGGGTGCGCTTCGCGATCGGTGACGCCGCGAGCTGGACGCCGCCGCCCGATGTCGACGTGATCGTCAGCAACGCGGTGCTGCAGTGGGTGCCCGACCACCGCGTCGTGCTCGGGCGCTGGGCGGAGGCCCTCGCCCCGGGCGGGTGGCTCGCGGTGCAGGTGCCGGGCAACTTCGGCGCGCCGTCGCACCGGCTCATGCGCGAGCTGGCCGCCGAGCCGCCGTGGGCCGAGCGTCTTGACGGGGTGCTGCGCCACGACGACGCCGTGGCCGAGCCGGTCGACTACGCCGCCGAACTGCTCGCGTCCGGACTGGTCGTGGACGCATGGGAGACGACGTACGTGCACGTGCTCAGCGGCAGCGACCCGGTGCTCGAATGGGTGCGCGGCACGGGGCTGCGTCCGGTGCTGGCGGCGTTGGGCGACGACGCGCCGGCCTTCGAGCGCGAGTACGCCGCCCGGTTGCGCACGGCCTATCCCCCGACGCCCGCCGGCACGCTGTTCCCGTTCCGCCGGATCTTGGTGGTGGCCCACCGCCCCGCTGGGTGACGCACTCACGCGGACGATGACGGATCCCGCCCGCGGGTGACGGATCCCATGATCGCGTGACGGCCAATTTGCCGTCTCCCGATCTTGAGGTCCGTCACCCGATCTTGAGGTGCGTCACTCGGCCGACTTGGCCGCCTTCGCCGGGGTCTTCTTCGCCGCGGCCTTCTTGGCCGGGGCCTTCTTCGCGGCCGCCTTCTTCGCCGGGGCCTTGCGGGCGACCTTCTTCACCGGACCGCGGGCACGGCGGTCGGCGAGCAGCTCGGACGCGCGGGCGTCGGTCAGCTCGTCGATCGAATCGCCCTTGCGCAGCGAGGCGTTCGTCTCGCCGTCGGTGACGTACGGGCCGAACCGGCCGTCCTTGATCACCATCGGCTTGCCCGAGACTGCGTCGACCCCGAGCTCGCGCAGCGGCGGGGCCGCGGCGGCCTGCCGACCGCGCAGCTTCGGCTGCGCGTAGAGCGCAGCGGCCTGCTCGACCGTCACCGTGAACAGCTGCGCCTCGCTCTCGAGCGAGCGCGAGTCGGTGCCCTTCTTCAGGTACGGGCCGTAGCGGCCGTTCTGCGCGGTGACCTCCTCGCCGTCGAGCACGCCGACGACGCGCGGCAGCGTCAGCAGCTGCTCGGCCTCGTCGAGCGTCACGGTGTCGAGGGACATCGTCTTGAACAGCGACGCCGACTTCTCGCCGTCGGTGACGTAGGGGCCGTAGCGGCCGGCCTTCGCCGTGATGACGCGCCCGTCGGCGGTCTCGCCGAGCTCGCGGTCACCGGACGGCGCCGACAGCAGCTCCTCGACCTTCTCGGGCGTGAGCTCGTCCGGCGGCAGGTCGTCGGGCACCGACGCGCGCTGGCCGCCCTCGTCGTCGCCGCGCTGGATGTACGGGCCGTACCGCCCGACGCGCACGACCACGCCGTCGGCGATCGGGATCGAGTTCACGCCGCGCGCGTCGATCTCCTCGAGCCGGCTGGCGATGAGCTTCTTCAGCCCGCCCTGCGCCGAGATGCGCTGCGCGTCCTCGGCGGCCGGGTGCGCCGACCCGAAGTAGAACCCCCGCAGCCAATCGACGCGCGACCGCTCGCCGTTGGCGATGTCGTCCAGGTCGTTCTCGACCGACGCGGTGAACCCGAAGTCGACCAGCCGGCTGAAGTAGCTCTCGAGCAGGCCGATGACCGCGAACGCCGTCCACGTCGGGATGAGCGCGGGGCCCTTCTTCCAGACGTAGCCGCGGTCCTGGATCGTCTGCATGATCGACGCGTACGTCGACGGACGACCCACCCCGAGCTCCTCCATCGCCTTCACCAGCGACGGTTCGGTGTAGCGGGCGGGCGGGCTCGTGGTGTGGCCGTTGCCCTCGAAGCCGCGCGCGTCGAGGCCGTCGCCGCGCGCCAGCTGCGGCAGCCGCTTCTCCTCGTCGTCCTTCTGCGCGGTGTCGTCGGTGTCCTCGACGTACGCGCGCAGGAAGCCGGGGAAGGTGATCGTGCGGCCGCTGGTGGTGAACACCGCGGTCTCGCCGGCGACACTCGTGCCGGTGAGGCGCACCGACACCGTCGTGCCGACCGCGTCGGACATCTGCGAGGCCAGCGTGCGCTGCCAGATCAACTCGTACAGGCGGAACTCGTCGCCGGACAGCTCGCGCGCGACCTCGCCCGGGGTGCGGAAGTGGTCACCCGCGGGGCGGATCGCCTCGTGCGCCTCCTGCGCGTTCTTGACCTTGCGGTTGTACAGCCGCGGCTCGGCCGGCACGTACGCGTCGCCGTAGAGGTCACGCGCCTGCGACCGCGCAGCGGTCAACGCGGTCTCCGACAGGTTCGTGCTGTCGGTACGCATGTAGGTGATGTAGCCGTTCTCGTACAGCCGCTGCGCCGTGCGCATCACCTGCTGGGACGACCAGCGGAACTTGCGTCCCGCCTCCTGCTGCAGGGTCGAGGTCATGAACGGCGGGTAGGGACGCCGCCGGTAGGGCTTCTCCTCGACGCCGGCCACCGTGAAGTCACGGCCCTCGAGCCGCGCGGCGAGCCCGCGCGCACCCGCTTCGTCCAGGTGCAGGACGCTCGCCGGGGCACGGCCGGTCGCGGCGTCGAAGTCGCGGCCGGTGGCCAGGCGGGTGTCGTCCAGCGAGTACAGCGTGGCCGTGAAGGTCCCGCCGTTCGAGAGCCCAGCGTCACCCTGCTTCGGCGACGACGGTGCGAAGACGCCCGTCACGTCCCAGTACTCGGCGCGGTGAAAGGCCATCCGCTCGCGCTCGCGCTGCACGACCATGCGCGTCGCGACCGACTGCACGCGACCGGCCGAGAGCCCCTTCTGCACCTTCTTCCACAGCACCGGGCTGACCTCGTAGCCGTAGAGCCGGTCGAGGATGCGTCGGGTCTCCTGCGCGTCGACGAGCTGCTCGTCGATCTCGCGCGGGTTCGCGACGGCCGCGGCGATCGCCTGCGGGGTGATCTCGTGGAAGACCATGCGCCGCACCGGCACCTTGGGCTTCAGCTCGTCGACCAGGTGCCACGCGATGGCCTCGCCCTCGCGGTCCTCATCGGTGGCGAGGTAGATCTCGTCGGCCTGCTTCACCAGCGACTTGAGCTTGGTGACCTGCTGCTTGCGGTCGGGGCTGACGACGTAGATCGGCTCGAAGTCCTCCTCGGTGTTCACGCCAAGGCTCGCCCACGGCTGCCCCTTGAACCGCTCGGGCACGTCGGCGGCACGGCGCGGCAGGTCACGGATGTGCCCGATCGAGGCCTCGACGACGAATCCCTGACCGAGGTATCCGCCGATCGTCTTCGCCTTGGCCGGCGACTCGACGATCACCAGCTTGGTGCCGGTCGCCTGCTTGCTCGCCACACGTTCTCCCAACTCGGCCCACGTTGATCCACGAGGTGGGCACCCGCCGCGGACGGTACCGCACGGTGTCCACCCGGGCGCTGCGCCGATCGTCGCCCTGTCAGCAGACGCGCCGCGCGCGGCCCGCGCTGCCCGCCGCGCCGGTCACACCGGCCACTGCGCCTCGCCACCGGCCGGCGCCGGACCGAGCAGTTCGACCAGCCGCCGCAGCCGCCGCACCGACGTCACCCGCCAGCCCGGCCCGCCGCGCGCCGCGATGGACACCGCCGCGACGCCCAGGCGGGCGAGCTGCGCGCCCGCCGTCCGGTGCAAGGGATCGTCGGCCTCCGGTGTTCCCAGCAGGTAGCCGGTCTCGTCGCGGCGCCCGGCCGCGATCGCCCACAGCCGCAGCCCGTTGGCGGTGAGGACGAGGTCGGCGGGAGGGACCTCGTTGGCGCCCCGCGTCCATCGCTGGGACGGGGGCAGCAGCCGCTCGGCGAAGGCGGTGCGCGCGGCGACGCCGACGGCCGTGTCGGCGATCCCCGCGTCCCCGTCACCGAGCCCGAGGGCGGTGAACGCGTCGACCAGCGCGGCGGCCCGCCACGGCTCGCCGACGACGATCGACAGCCGCGCGGCCGGCCGGCCGTCGGCCGCGACACCGCGCACCCAGTGCCCGCCCGCGAGCAGGACGCCGTCGAGGTCGGCGAGGGCGGGCGTCGCCGCGGCGGCGCCGAACAACGAGAACTGCATGCCGGCCTCCTCTCCGGACGGCG
>NZ_JBQCEE010000360.1:0-6768 GCF_051960575.1 Jatrophihabitans sp. | reverse complement strand
CATGTCTTTCCGGTTGGCGGGAACGCTAAGGGTCGCGCCGACCGTGTGGGAGGATGTGCGAACTATCGAGCGGTTCGTCGACGCCATGAGCGCGAGAAGGGGCGAGATCGACCGGGTCGCGACGGGGGAGTGGCCGGCGGACGACAACCCGCTGCGCAACGCCCCGCACACCGCGTCCACGATCGTCGGCGAGTGGACCCACCCCTACTCGCGTGAGACGGCCGTCTTCCCCTCGGGTGTCGACCCGCGCTCGAAGTACTGGGCACCGGTCGGACGCATCGACGGGGCCTTCGGCGACCGCAACCTCGTCTGCTCGTGCCCGCCGGTCGACGCCTACGCCTGAGCACCGGCGATGATCACGCGCGCAGGCACACCTGGCTGTGTCTGCGTGCGTGATCATCGGTCGGGCCGAGCGGGCTCGTCTAGGGTGGTCCGGTGACACCGACCCGGCAGCGCGCCACCCGCCAGGGCGGTGCGGTGCGCGAGGCGCTGCGCGCGGCCGGCGGGTTCCGGTCGGCGCAGGACGTCTATGCGGCGTTGCGCTCCGACGGCGACACGGTCGGGCTGTCGACGGTGTACCGGCACCTGCAGAACCTCGTCGACGAAGGGGTCGTGGACGTCATCCACACCCCCGACGGCGAGGCGACCTACCGCTTCTGCGGCGGGGCCGACACGCGCCGGCACCATCACCACCTGGTCTGCCGCGACTGCGGCCGCACCGAGGAGATCGCGGGCCCGGCGATCGAGCGCTGGGCCGACGCGGTGGCCCAGCAGCACGGCTACGTCGACGTCGACCACACCGTCGAACTGTTCGGCCGCTGCCCGTCCTGCGCGTCGGCCGAGTGACGACCTGGCTCGTCGAGTGACGGAGCGACAGGCCTGACGCGAGGCCGCATCACCGTCACTCGGCGTCAGTCGGTGAGCACCGCCGGCAGCTTGCCGATGATCGCGGCGGCGTCGTCGACGATCCGCTCGATCAGCTCGCGCACCGAGGGCAGGTCGTCGAGCATGCCGACCACCTGGCCGCTGGCGAGCACGCCCGCGTCGGTGTCGCCCTCGACGAGCCCTGCGCGCAGCAGCATCGGCGTGTTCGCGGCCATGATCATCTGCGACCAGGTCTGCTCCTTGCCGTGCTTGGTGGCCAGCCCCTCGCGCACCATCTCGCGCCAGCGCAGGCCGGTGAGCCGCTTGAACCGCTGCGCGTTGCGCGCGGCGTGGTACAGCCCGGTGACGCGCGACGACTGCTCGAGGTGCTCGACCAGGTCGGTGCGCAGCACCCGGTGCGGCATGCCGTCGACCCGCGTCGTGACGACGGTGCCGTTCAGGTCGCGCTGCAGGTACTGCTGCTTCACCGCGTCCGGCACGGTCGACTCGCGGGTGAGCAGGAAGCGGGTGCCCATCGCGACGCCGGCGGCACCGTAGGCGAGCGCGGCGGCGAGACCGCGGCCGTCGAAGAAGCCGCCGGCCGCGACGACGGGGATGTCGACCGCGTCGAGCACCGACGGCAGCAGCAGCGTCGTCGCGACGCCGCCGGTGTGGCCGCCGCCCTCGCCGCCCTGCACGATCACCGCGTCGGCGCCCCACTCGGCAACCTTGCGGGCGTGCTTGGCCGCGCCGATCGACGGCACGACGACGCTGCCGGCCGCCTTCAGCCGCTCGATGAACTCCCGCTTCGGGGCGAGCGCAAAGGACGCGACCCGCACGCCTTCGCGGATGAGCAGGTCGACGCGATCACTCGCGTCGGCGGCGTCGGCGCGCAGGTTGACGCCGAACGGCCTGGTGGTGCGTCCCTTCACCTCGGCCACTGCCGCCTCGAGTTCGGCGAAGGTCATGGTGGCGGACGCGAGGATGCCGAGACCGCCCGCCTCGGCCGTCGCCGCCACGAGACGCGGGCCGGCCACCCACCCCATGCCGGTCTGGACGACGGGGTGCTCGACGCCGACGAGGTCGGTGAGTGCCGTGCGCAGCCTCATGCCGAGACCTCTCTGTCGCGGACGGAGCGCGGGTCGAGCACGTCGCGCAGCAGGTGCAGCTCGTCGTCGGTGGGTTCGCGGGTGACGACGACGTCGTCGACGTGCAGCGGGAACGAGGTCTGCGCCTGCACCTCGTCGACGGTCACGCCCGGATGGGTCGAGACCAGCCGCATGGCGTGGTCGGGACCGCCGAAGTCGAGCACGGCGAGGTTCGTGACCACGCGGTACACGTCGTGGAACGGTGCGTCGCCCGCGCGGTCGTGGCCGACGCCGGACACGAAGTCGACCCGCTCGACGAACACGCGCGGCACGTGCTTGCCGACCCAGTAGGACGTGCGGTGGTTGATCGTGTTGCCCGGGGCGCCGCGGGCGCCGAACATCTGCCGGGTCGGCCGCTCGTGCGGCCCGAAGCACGAGATGTTCTGGTTGCCGAAGCGGTCGACCTGGTTGGCGCCCATCACCACGTGCCGCGTGCCGGCGGCGACGACGTCGAAGACACGGCGGTAGGGCAGCCACCCCTCGAGCGCCGCATTGCCGCCGAGCGGCGGCACGTCGGCGAGCAGGTACGCCTCGCCGTCGCTCAACAGCAGGTCGGGGTTGGACGTGAGCCGCGCCAGCCGCGCACCGAGCAGCGGCAGGGTGCCCATGGGGCTCGCCAGGATCTCGCCGTCGTCGGCGAAGAGGTCGGCGCACGCGACGGCGCACACCTCGGCCCTCGTCACGTCGGTCATGCCGCCCCCTCGCGGGTGTCGCCGTCGTGCGCGAGCGCCCAGGCGACGGGGTCGTCGGCGGCGGCGTAGTCCCGTTGTGCTGCCTCGTCGCGTCCGTAGTCGGGGACGCACGAGGTGAAGCCCGCACCACCGGCTGCCTCGACGACGCCGTCGACCATCATCCGGTTCAGCAGCAGCGCCTGCGGCGGCGCGGCGGCGGCCAGTTCGGCGGTCGGCACGACCCGTTCGGCCGACACGAACCGCTCGCGGGCGGCGAGGCAGAACAGGTCGTCGAAGTACGGATCGGGTCCGAGGTAGGCGGCGTTGCCGTGGGCGTCGGCGCGGTTGAGGTGCACGAGCGCGACGTCGAGCGTCAGCGCGGGCATGGCCACGAACTCCTCCCCGTCGTGGTACGGCGAGCGGATCGTGCGGACGTGCGGGTTGGTCGTCAGCACGTCCGACCCGAGGCCGGCGCGCACGGGCAGGAACGGCAGTCGCTGCGCCGCGGCGCGCAGGCCCGCGACCACCATGCCCTCGTCGAACTCCTGCACCGAGATCGCGCCGTCCTGCCGCGCACGCCCGAAGTACGGGTCGTAGGCGATCGAGTCGAGCGAGACGAAGCCGAACACGACCTCCCGCACCTTGCCGGCCGCGCAGAGCAGGCCGACGTCCGGACCGCCGAAGCTCACCACCCGCAGGGCGCGGACGGGGGAGCGCAGCAGCGCGTGCACGAGGGCCATCGGCTTGCGCCGCGACCCCCAGCCGCCGATGCCGACCGTCATGCCGTCCTGGACGCGGGCGGCCACCTCGTCCGCGGTCATCCGCTTGTCGCGGGGGCGGGGACGCGGGCTCGCGTCAGTCATGGCGGCCCGCCACGAAGGCGTCACGGTGCTCGTCGGCGACGCCCGCGAGGTTGAGCTCGAAGGTGAAGCCCTGCTCGAAGCGGTACGACCGCCGGACGTCGACCGGGTCGATGCCGTTGATCGCCTCCTTCGCCGCGCGGATCACCCTGGTGTCCTTGGCCGCGATGCTGCGCGCGACCTCGAGCGCGGCCGCGTCGAGCTCGGCGCGCGGCACGACCCGGTAGACCGAGCCGTGGTGGTGCAGCGTCGCGGCGTCGACGGTGCTCGCCGTGTAGTACAGCGCGCGCATGAGGTGCGGCGGGACGAGCCGGGCGAGGTGGGTGGCCGCGCCGAGCGCGCCGCGGTCGACCTCCGGCAGGCCGAAGGTGGCGTCGTCGCTGGCCACCACGACGTCGGCGTTGCCGACCAGACCGATGCCACCGCCGAGGCAGAAGCCCTGCACCGCGGCGATCACCGGCACCGCGCAGTCGTAGACCGCGGCGAAGGCGGCGTAGCAGCCGCGGTTGGCGCCGATGAGCGCGTCGAAGCCGGGCGTGCGCTGCATCTGCTTGATGTCGACGCCGGCGTTGAACCCCCGGCCCTCGGCGCGCAGCACGACGACGCGGGTGGCGGTGTCGCGTCCGGCCGCGGTCACAGCGTCGGCCAGCTCGAACCAGCCCTCGACCGGCAGCGCATTGACCGGAGGGTGGTCGACGGTGACGACGGCGATGCCGTCGCCGGCCGAGGTGGTGGCGATCCCCATCGCGTGGCCTCCAAGATCACGACATGCTCAACCGAGCAAGTGCTTGGTAGGCTAGCATTCGTGCGCCGGGACGATAACCTCCAGCAGGACCACGACGTGGTCCGACCGCAGACCTTCGGTGGGGGAGGCCCAATGCGGATCGTGCTCGATGGTTGTGTCACGTTGGTGACGGGTGGAACCCGCGGAGTGGGCCGCGGGATCGCATCCGTGCTGCTCGACGCCGGTGCGACGGTGGTGGTCTGCGCGCGCTCCGCGCCGGCCCGGTTGCACGACGGCTTCGAGTTCAAGCAGTGCGACGTCCGTGACCCGAACCAGGTCATGCGCATGGTCGACGAGATCGCGAACGACCACGGCGGCCTGGACATCCTGGTCAACAACGCCGGCGGCACGCCGTTCGGCGACGCCGCGACGACGCCGACACGACACCTCAGCAAGCTGGTCGAACTGAACCTGCTCGCGCCGCTCTATGTCGCCCAGGCGGCGAACGCGGTCATGCAGAGCCAGGGCGGCGGCTCGATCGTCAACGTCAGCAGCGTGAGCGGGCACCGCCCCTCACCGGGCACGGCCGCCTACGGCGCCGCGAAGGCGGGGCTCGACAGCCTGACCGCCTCGCTCGCCGTCGAGTGGGCGCCGAAGGTGCGGGTGAACTCGGTGGTCGCCGGCATGGTGCGCACCGAGCAGGCCCACCTGCATTACGGCGATCGCGCCGGCGTCGAGGCGGTGGCGCGCACGGTGCCGCTGCAGCGTCTCGCCGAGCCCGAGGACATCGGACGCGCCGTCGCATTCCTCGCGTCCGAGCTGTCGTCCTACATCAGCGGCGCGACGCTCCTGGTGCACGGTGGCGGCGAGGTGCCCGCGTTCCTCGGCGCGGCGACGGCGCAGGCCGATGCGCCGCCGGCGATCCCGGCCCTGCGTCCGAGTCCGTCCCCGGTCGGTGCGAACGGCCACGGCGCCAACGGGTACAGCCCGAACGGCCATGGCGCGCCGGCGCCCGCACTGCACCGCGACTGACCGTCGCGTCCGGAGCGGTCAGGCGCCGTAGACGGGTACCGGGTCGGCGGCGTCGGTGAGCAGCTTGCCGACGACCTCGTCGAGCTCCTCGGGCTCCCAGCGCGCGCCCTTGTCGACGGTCGGGCCGCGGCTCCAGCCCTCGGCCAGGGTGATGCGTCCGCCCTCGATCTCGAACATGCGCCCGGTGACGCCGGTCGACCGGGTCGAGCCCAGCCAGACGACGAGCGGTGCGATGTTCTCGGGCGCCATCGCGTCGAAGCCCGACTCGGGCGCGGCCATCATCTCGGCGAAGGCCTGCTCGGTCATGCGCGTGCGTGCCGACGGGGCGAGGGCGTTGACGGTGACGCCGTAGCGGGCCAGTTCGGCCGCGGCGACGATCGTGAGCCCGGCGATGCCGGCCTTCGCCGCCGAGTAGTTGCCCTGGCCGACGCTGCCGAACAGTCCCGCGCCACTGGAGGTGTTGATGACGCGCGCCTCGCGCGGGCGGCCGGCCTTCGCCTCGCCGCGCCAGTACTCGGCGGCGCGGCGCAGCGGTGCCATGTGCCCCTTGAGGTGCACGCGGATCACCGCGTCCCACTCGTCCTCGCTGATGTTGGCGAGCATGCGGTCACGCACGAAGCCGGCGTTGTTGACCAGCACGTCGAGGCCGCCGAAGGTCTCGACCGCGGCGGCGACGAGGTGCGCGGCGCCCTCCCAGGACGCGACGTCGTCGGCGTTGGCGACCGCCTCGCCACCGGCGGCGCGGATCTCGGCGACGACCTGCTCGGCGGGGGAGTCCGCCGCGGAGCCGTCGAGCGCGACGCCGACGTCGTTCACGACCACCTTCGCGCCGGCCGCGCCGAAGGCGAGTGCGTGGGCGCGTCCGATGCCCCGGCCGGCGCCGGTGACGATGACGACGCGGTCGTCGCAGATGCCCATGGTGAACCGACTCAGGCGCCGACGCGCTTCTTGAGCTCGCGCATCGAGTTCTTCAGCGACTGCTCGCGGATGAGCTTCTTCATCGGGCCGGGCACGAAGAAGCCGACCTCGGCGACGATGTCGACGGTGACGTCGGTGGTGCCGTCGCCGTTGTCCTTGAACGTGTACTGGCCGGTGTTCTCGGACAGGTCGCCCGACTCCTGGTCCCAGCGCAGCCCGTTCGGCAGGTCGTAGGTGTAGCGGACGACGTAGCCGACCTTCTTCACCTTCGCGTCGACCTTCATGCGCACTCGGCTGCCGCGGCCCTCGGCGTCGCGGTCGAGCACCTCGCACTCCATGACGGCGGCCTGCCACTCGGGGAAGGACTCGAAGTCCGTGAGCACCTCGATGATCTTCTCGACCGGCGCGGCGACGGTGTCGGTGAGTCCGGTGGACGTGTCGGGCATGGTCAGAGCCTCTCGAGGATGGTGCCGGTGGACAGTGCGCCGCCGGCGCACATCGTGATCAGGGCGGTGGACGCGTCGCGTCGCTCGAGTTCGTGCAGCGCGGTG
>NZ_JBQCEE010000359.1:0-7493 GCF_051960575.1 Jatrophihabitans sp. | reverse complement strand
CAGCTTCCGGTGCGCAGTCTCCGCGAGGCGTCGCCGCCACCCGGAGAGGCCGAGTTGTGAGCCCGCGCCGGCCCGCCGTCCGCAACGAGCCCGATCGTGCTTGACGAGCTGCGGATCCGCGGGCTCGGCGTCATCGACGAAGCCGTCCTGCCGCTCGGACCCGGGCTGACCGTAGTCACCGGGGAGACCGGCGCCGGCAAGACCATGGTCGTCACCGGGCTGCTGCTGCTCTTCGGCGGACGGGCGGACTCGGCGCGGGTGCGCACCGGAAGCGACCAGGCCAGTGTCGACGGCCGGCTGCACGTCCCGCCCGACGGCGCGGCGGCCCAGCGGGTCCGCGACGCCGGCGGAGAGCTGGACGACGACGAGCTGATCCTGCGCCGGGTCGTTGGCGCCAACGGCCGCTCGCGCGGCTACGTCGGCGGCGCGCCGGCCCCCGTTGCCGTGCTGGGCGAGCTGGCCGAGCAGCTGCTCGCGGTGCACGGGCAGTCCGACCAGCTCCGGCTCACCCGCCCGGGCGAGCAGCGCGCCGCGCTCGATCGCTTCGCCGGCCTCGACCTCACCGAGTACGTCGCCGCCCACGAGACCTGGACGAACGCACGCCGCGCGTACGACGAGCGGGTCGGTTCGGCAGCGGCGCTGCGGCGCGAGAGCGACCTGCTGCAGCACGGCCTCGCCGAGATCGAGCGGGTCGACCCGCAGCCGGGTGAGGACGTCGAGCTCGAGGCGCTCGCCCGCCGGCTCGGCTCGGCCGACGCGCTGCGCATCGCCGCGCAGACGGCCCGCGCGGCGCTGAGCGGCGCGGACGATGCCGCCGTGGGTGCCGACGCCGACGTCTCGGACGTCGGCACACTGCTCGGGCTCGCACTGCGGGCGCTGGGCCCGCACGCCGGTGCCGATGCGCAGCTCGACGGTCTGGCCGGCCGCCTGGCCGACCTCGCCGGGGCTGCGGGCGAGCTCGCGAGCGATCTGTCGGCGTACGCCGACGACCTCGACGCCGACCCGCAGCGCCTCGACGAGGTGCAGACACGACGCGCGGCGATCGCGTCGCTCGTGCGCAAGTACGGCGAGTCGTCGCCGGACGTCGCCGGCGTGCTGCAGTGGGCCGCGGAGGCTGCGCAGCGGCTGGCCGTCATCGACGTGTCCGACGACGCACTCGCTGCGCTGCGGGCCGCCCGCGACGCCGCCGGCCGACGGGTCGTCGAGCTCGCGGCGGCGCTCTCGCAGCAGCGGCGTGCCGCTGCCGACGACCTCGCGGCCCGCGTCAGCGCCGAGGTCGCCGGGCTGGCGATGCCGGACGCGCGGGTGCTCGTGCGCGTGTCGCCCCGGCCGGCGGTCGCCGGCGGGCCCTCGCTCGAGGTCGACGGGCAGCTGGTCGGGGTGGCGTCCGACGGCATCGACGAGGTCGAACTGCTCCTGCAGCCGCACCCGAGCGCGCCGGCGCTCCCGATCGGCAAGGGGGCGTCCGGCGGTGAGCTGTCGCGGGTGATGCTCGCCCTCGAGGTCTGCCTCGCCGACACGACGCCGGTGCCGACGTTCGTCTTCGACGAGGTCGACGCCGGGGTCGGTGGCCGGGCCGCGGTCGAGATCGGCCGTCGGCTGGCCCGGCTCGCACGCGACCGCCAGGTCGTCGTGGTCACCCACCTCGCCCAGGTCGCCGCGTACGCCGACCGGCACGTCGTCGTCGACAAGCCGCAAGGGGCCGGTGGCAGCGTCGTCGCGAGCGACGTGCGGGTCGTCGAGGGTGCGCGCCGTGAGGGCGAGCTGGCACGCATGCTGGCGGGCTCGGACACCGCGACGGCGCTCGAGCACGCGGCCGAGCTGCTGGCGCAGGCGGCGGCCGACCGTGCGGCCGGTGCCGCACCGCGGGGGAGGGCGCCTCGGTCGACCCGGCCGGACGACGCACCGCCGGCCCGCCGGCGGGCACCGGCGAAGACGGCGACGGCGACGACGGCGACGAGGGGGACGACGGCGGCGAAGGGGGCACGGAAGGCGGCAGGCAGGGCTGCCTGATCGGGGTCGAGCGGGCGCCGCGCATCGTTGAGCGACGTCCGCCGCGAGGATCATGAACCATGCGGGCCCCGCGTGGCGCAGCGGGGTTGACGCCTGCGCCGGTGGCAGCATGGGTGTCCATGAAGCTTGCGATACGTCGCCGCGCCGACGCACTGCCGGGCATCGTCGGCGTCGCCCGGCTCGACCGGAGCTCCACCCGCCTGGCGGGCCGGTTGCAGCCCGGCGAGATCGCGATCATCGACCACGTCGACCTCGACCGTGTCACGGCCGAGGCGCTGGCGGCGGCGCGTCCGGTCGCGGTGATCAACGCCCAGCCCAGCATCTCCGGCCGGTACCCCAACCTCGGCCCCGAGTTGCTGCTCGAGCGCGACATCGTGCTCATCGACGACGTCGGCAGCGAGATCTTCGCCCTGGTCAAGGACGGCAACCGGCTGCGGCTCGACGGCGACGTGATCTGGCTCGGCGACGAGGACGTCGCCGACGGCACGCGACAGACCGTCCAGTCGATCCACGCGGCGATGGAGCAGGCGAAGGCCGGGCTCTCGTCGCAGCTCGAGGCCTTCGCGGTCACGACCGCCGAGTTCATGGCGCAGGAACGGGCCATGCTGCTCGACGGCGTCGGCATCCCCGACGTGCGCACGTACTTCCGCGGCCGCCACGCCCTGGTGGTCGTGCGCGGCCACGACTACGCCAAGGACCTCAAGGCCCTCAAGCACTACATCCGCGAGTACAAGCCGGTGCTGGTCGGTGTCGACGGGGGCGCCGACGCGCTCATCGAGGCCGGCCACAAGCCGCACCTCATCGTCGGCAATATGGACGCCGTCTCCGACGCCGCGCTCGCCACGGGGGCCGAGGTGGTCGTCCACGCCGGCCTCGACGGCCGCGCGCCCGGGCTGCTGCGCGTGCAGGACCTCGGCCTCGACGCCATCGCGTTCCCGACCGCCGGCACGGCCGAGGACGCCGCGCTGCTCATCGCGCACGAGCGGGGCGCGTCCCTCATCGTGTCGGTCGGCAGCTCGGGCGACCTCACCGAGTTCCTCGACCGCGGCCGGGCCGGCATGGCCTCCGGCTTCCTCACCCGGCTGCGGCTCGGCGACACCCTGGTCGACGCCCGCGCCGTCAGCAAGGTCTACCGCAACCGGATCTCCGGCGCCGCCCTGCTGCTGCTCGTGCTCGCGGCACTGGTGGCGATCGTCGTGGCCCTGGCCGTCTCGGACGTCGGCCACACCTACCTGCACAACGTCGAGCACGGCTGGAACGACGCCGTGCACAAGCTCCGGGACCTCTTCTCGTGATCTCCTTCCGGTACCACCTCGTCTCGATCATCGCCGTCTTCCTGGCCCTGGCCCTCGGCATCGTGGTCGGCACGACCCTGCTCAACGGTCCGGTCACCAACCGGCTGCGCGACGACGTCAACTCGCTCAAGCAGCAGCGCACCGACCTGAACAACCAGCTCAAGGAGCTGCAGACCCAGGTCGACGACGCGGGGGAGTTCGCGTCCACCTACGGCGGCCAGCTGGTGTCCGGCAGCCTCGCCAACACCAACGTGGTGCTGCTCGCGCTGCCCGGCGCCTCGACCGACGAGGAGGACGCGATCGCGCGCGTCATCGCCGCGGCCGGCGGCAAGGTCAGCGGCCGCGTCGGGCTGAACTCGCAGTACGTCGACCCCGGGTCGGGCGACCGCATCCGCCAGTTCGCCGTCGGCCCGGCACGGCCGATCGGGCTCACCCTGCCCACCAGTCAGGACGCGGGGGAGCTCGCCGGCGCGCTGCTGAGCTACGTGCTCACCGGGCACGGGCAGGGCACCGACCTGCGGTCGGTGCTGGGCGGGTTCGCGCAGCTGCAGGTGCTCTCGACCGACGGCAACACGGTGACGCCGTCCGAGTCGATCGTCGTCGTCGGCAACGGCGGGCTGCGTCCCGACTCGTACGCCGGGGCGGTCGAACTCGCCCTCGTCACCGCGCTCACCAAGTACAAGGCGCACGTCGTCGTCGCCGGTGACGCCGCGACGGCGAAGCCCGGCGGCATCGTGGCGCTCGTCCGCGGCTCGGCGACCCGTGCGGGCGCGTCGACCGTCGACAACGCCGATTCCGGCGCCGGTCAGGTCTCGACCGTGCTGACCCTCGCCGCGGCCGACCAGCAGCAGGTCGGCCACTACGGCACCGGCGCCGGCGCCGACGCGCTGTTCCCCAGCCCAGCCAAGTGACCCGGAGGTCGGTCGCAGCGTGTTAGCGTGGACTTCCGTGGATCGAGCGGCCGCCGGCAACACCATCGTCACCCGACACCTGTTCGTCACCGGAGGCGTCGCCTCCTCGCTGGGCAAGGGGTTGACGGCCAGCAGCCTCGGCACGTTGCTCAAAGCCCGGGGGCTACGGGTCACGATGCAGAAGCTCGACCCGTACATCAACGTCGACCCCGGGACGATGAACCCGTTCCAGCACGGCGAGGTCTTCGTGACCGAGGACGGCGCCGAGACCGACCTCGACATCGGCCACTACGAGCGCTTCCTCGACACCGACCTGGTCGGGTCGGCCAACGTCACCACCGGCCAGATCTACCAGTCGGTGATCCAGAAGGAACGTCGCGGCGAGTACCTCGGTGACACGGTGCAGGTCATCCCGCACATCACCAACGAGATCAAGGCGCGCATCCGCGCGATGGCCGGGCCGGACGCGTCCGGTGAGGCCCCGCACGTGGTGATCACCGAGATCGGCGGCACGGTCGGCGACATCGAGTCGCTGCCGTTCCTCGAGGCCGCCCGCCAGGTGCGCCACGACGTCGGCCGCGAGAACGTCTTCTTCCTGCACGTCTCGCTGGTGCCCTACATGGCGCCGTCGGGTGAGCTGAAGACCAAGCCGACCCAGCACTCGGTGGCCGCGCTGCGCAGCATCGGCATCCAGCCCGACGCCATCGTGTGCCGCAGCGACCGCGAGCTGCCCGAGGGCGTGAAGCGCAAGATCTCGCTGATGTGCGACGTCGACGCCGAGGCCGTCGTGGCCGCCGTGGACGCGCCGTCGATCTACGAGATCCCGAAGGTGCTGCACGCCGAGGGCCTCGACGCCTACGTGGTGCGCCGGCTCGGCCTGCCGTTCCGCGACGTCGACTGGACCGTCTGGGGCGACCTGCTCGACCGGGTGCACCACCCGAAGGGCGAGGTCACCATCGGGCTGGTCGGCAAGTACATCGACCTGCCCGACGCCTACCTGTCGGTCTCCGAGGCGCTGCGGGCCGCGGCGTTCGCGCACCGCACCAAGGTGAGCATCCGGTGGATCCCGTCCGACTCGTGCGAGACACCGGCCGGTGCCGCGGCGCAGCTCGCCGGCGTCGACGGCATCGTGATCCCCGGCGGCTTCGGCATCCGCGGCATCGAGGGCAAGGTCGGCGCGCTGCGGCACGCCCGCGAGCAGGGGCTGCCCGCGCTCGGGCTCTGCCTCGGCCTGCAGTGCATGGTCATCGAGGCCGCCCGGCATCTCGCCGGGCTGGCCGGCGCGAGCTCGGCCGAGTTCGACCCCGACACGCCGCACCCGGTGATCGCGACGATGGCCGACCAGGTGCGCGCGGTGGCCGGCGAGGCCGACCTCGGCGGCACGATGCGCCTCGGTGCCTACCCGGCCCAGCTGCGCGAGGGGTCGGTCGTGGCGCAGGCCTACGGCACGACGACGGTGTCCGAGCGGCACCGCCACCGCTACGAGGTCAACAACGCCTACCGCCCGCAGCTCGAGGCGGCCGGCCTGGTGATCAGCGGGACGTCGCCGGACGGCCACCTCGTCGAATTCGTCGAACTGCCGCCGGACGTGCACCCGTTCTACGCGGGCACGCAGGCCCACCCCGAGCTCAAGTCGCGCCCGACCCGGGCCCATCCGCTCTTCCGCGCCTTCGTCGGCGCCGCGCTGGTGTACCACGACGCCGACCTGCTGCCCGTCGAGATCCCGGAGGACGACGCCCTCCTGCAGGGCGTCAGCCGGTGACGGCCGCCCGATGAGCCTGCCCGAGCCTGATCTGGTCTCGTCCGAGACGCTCTACGACGGGAAGATCATCTCGCTGCGCCGCGACCAGGTGCGCCTGGGCGACGGCAAGGTGGCGGCCCGCGAGATCATCAGCCACCCCGGCGCCGTCGCGATCGCCGCGCTCGACGACGAGGGCCGGCTGCTGCTCGTGAACCAGTACCGGCACGCGGTCGGCGCCCGGCTCGACGAGCTGCCCGCCGGCCTGCTCGACCACGCCGACGAGGACCCGCTCGTCGCCGCGCAGCGTGAGCTGGCCGAGGAGACCCGCACCGGCGCGCGCACCTGGAACGTGCTGCTCGACCTGTACTCGTCGCCCGGCTTCTCGGACGAGTCGGTGCGCATCTTCCTGGCGCGCGACCTCCACCCGCTCGACCCGGACGACGGGTTCACCGCCGAGGGCGAGGAGGCGAGCATGACGGTCTCGCACGAACCGGTGCCGGACGCGCTGCGCCGGGTGTTCGCCGGGCACATCCTCAACTCCTCGGCGGTCGCCGGCGTGCTCGCGGTCGCGCACGGCCGCGCGACGGGCTGGCGCGACCTGCGCCCGGCCGACGCCCCCTGGCCGTCACGGCGAGGGCCCGCGTGACGGCGCTCGCCGCGGCGCGCACGTCGGTCGCCGCCGTCGTCGAGAGCTTCCTCGACCACCTCGCCGTCGAGCGGGGTTCGGCCGGCAACACGCTGTCGTCCTACCGCCGCGACCTGCGCCGCTACGTGGCCTATCTCGACGCGGTCGGGGTGAGCCGGCTGGACGCGGTGACCGGCCCGCAGGTCGGTGACTTCGTCGCCCACCTGCGCGAGGGCGACGCCGACCACCCGCCCCTGTCCGCGGCGAGCGCGGCGCGGGCCCTCGTGGCCGTGCGCGGCCTGCACAGCTTCGCGGTGCGCGACGGCGTGGTCGAGGTGGACGTGTCGCGCGACGTCCGGCCCGCCGCGCCGCCGCGGCGGCTGCCCAAGGCGATCACCTACGACGACATCGAGTCGCTGCTCGAGGCGGCGGGCTACGGCGGCACGGCGCTGAACCTGCGCGACCGTGCGCTGCTCGAGGTGCTCTACGGCACGGGTGCCCGCATCAGCGAGGCCGTCGGGCTCGACATCGACGACCTCGACCTCACCGACCGCACCGTGCTGCTCTCGGGCAAGGGTGGCAAGCAGCGTCGCGTGCCGCTCGGGTCGATGGCCGTCGAGGCGCTCGGCGCCTACCTCACCCGGGGGCGTCCCGAGCTGACGGCCGCCGGGCGCGGCACGCCCAAGGTGTTCCTCAACGCCCGTGGAGGCCCACTGTCGAGGCAGTCGGCCTGGACGGTGCTGCGCACCGCGGCCGAGCGGGCCGGCATCACCGCCGACATCTCGCCGCACACGTTGCGGCACTCGTTCGCGACCCACCTGCTCGACGGCGGTGCGAACATCCGCGAGGTGCAGGAGCTGCTCGGGCACGCGTCGGTGACCACGACCCTGGTCTACACGCTGGTCACC
>NZ_JBQCEE010000358.1:0-6569 GCF_051960575.1 Jatrophihabitans sp. | reverse complement strand
CGGTCGACGAAGTCGCCGAAGACGACCGGGCGCCCCTCGCCCGGTCCGCCGCGGGCCCGCGCCCGGCGCGCCTCGCTCGCGATTCTCACCCGCTCCTCGAGCACCGGGCCGGCGAAGCGCAGGATCTTGGCCAGTTCGACGCCGTACTCGTCGGCGATCGCCTCGGCCGTCTCGCCACCACGCACGCGCGTCTGGATCTCGCGCGGCGACACGGGGCTGCTCGGCGCGGCCGGCGCCGGCGGTGCCTGCGCGGCGCGCTTCACCTTCGCGTGGGCCACGTCGAAGTGGACGGCCGCACGCACCATGTCGTCGACGTGCAGCAGGAACTGCTCGTCGTCGTCCGGGGTCGTGAAGACGAGTGTGGCGCTGTCCGCGTCCTGCCGGAGAAGTCGCAGCTCTCGCATGCGCCGACCTTAGGCGTCCCGCCCCCCGATGCAGGGGAGCACACGCGCGCCGCGGGCGATTCGCCCGGCGAAACACGTCAGAGGCGGCCGACGACGTAGTCGATGCAGGCGGTGAGGGCCGACACGTCGTCCGGGTCGACCGCGGGGTACATGCCGATGCGCAGCTGGTTGCGTCCGAGGCCGCGGTAGGGCTCGGTGTCGACGATGCCGTTGCCGCGCAGGGTCGCGGCGACGACGGCGGCATCGACCTCCGGGCGCAGGTCGATCGTGCCGACGACGGTGCTGCGCACGCCGGGGTCGGCGACGAACGGGGACGCGTACTCGGACCGCTCGGCCCAGCCGTAGAGGCGGTCGGCCGAGTCGGCGGTGCGCGCGACGGCCCACGGCAGTCCGCCGAGTGCCAGCAGCCACTCGACCTGGTGCGCCATGAGCCACAGCGAGGCGATGGCCGGCGTGTTGTAGGTCTGGTCCTTGCGGCTGTTCTCGAGCGCGACGACGAGGTCGAGCGACGGCGGCACCCAGCGCTGCTCGCGCACGCGCACGGCGCGCTCGATCGCCGCGGGCGACAGCGTCGCGAGCCAGAGCCCGCCCTCGGCGGCGAACGCCTTCTGCGGGGCGAAGTAGTAGATGTCGGTCTGGGCGATGTCGACGGCGAGGGCGCCGGCGGCGGAGGTGGCGTCGACGAGCATCAGCGCGTCGCCGGGCACCCGCTGCACCGGCAGGCTGACCCCGGTGGACGTCTCGTTGTGCGGCCAGGCGTACACGTCGACGCCGGCCTCCGGCTCGGGCAGGCAGGCCTCGCCGTACTCGACCGCGCGTACGGACGGGTCGTCGAGGAACGGCGCGCCGCGGGTGACGGCCGCGAACTTCGCCGAGAACTCGCCGCACACGACGTGCTGCGCGCGGCGCTCGACGAGGCCGAAGGCGGCGGCGTCCCAGAACGCCGTCGAGCCGCCGTTGCCCAGGGCGACCTCGTAGCCGTCGGGAAGGCTCAGCAGGTCGGCCACGCCGTCGCGGATGCGGCGCACCAGCGCCTTGACCGGCGGCTGGCGGTGGCTGGTGCCGAGCAGCGTGCCGCCCGTCCGACCGAGCGCCTCGACGACGTCGGCGGGCACCTTCGACGGCCCGGAACCGAAGCGGCCGTCGACCGGCTTGAGCTCGTCGGGGATCTGCAGCAGGGCACCGCTCACGATGCCGATCCTCCCATTGTTGTCAGAGGGGGTTCGTATGGTGCCGCCCATGAGCATCCGGTGGTACACGGTGGTGATCGACTGTCGCGACGTCGCGGCCCAGGCGGCGTGGTGGGGGCAGGTGCTGGGCTGGCCGACCGTCTACGAGGCGCCGGACGAGGTGGTGCTCGTGCCGCCCCACGCGGTCGAGCCGGGCGCCGACGAGGTGCCGGTCGAGCGACGCGGGCCGGGGCTGGTCTTCGTGCCCGTGCCCGAGGGCAAGACGGTGAAGAACCGGTTGCACCTCGACCTCGCGCCGCGGGCGGGCGACGACCAGGCCGCCGAGGTCCAGCGCCTGCTCGACCTCGGTGCGACGCGGGTCGACGTGGGTCAGGGTGAGCGGACGTGGGTCGTGCTCGCCGACCCCGAGGGCAACGAGTTCTGCGTGCTGTCCCCGCGCGACTGACGCGGTGCGCTCAGCCGCGGCCGGTGCGGCGCACCCGGCGCCAGCCGCGGCGGGCGGCGCCGAGCCAGCGCACGTCGTCGGAGAGTTCCACGACGAGGCGCTTCGTCCGCTCGACCGGTGGCAGGGCGCGGTGCTCGTCGACGATGCGCCGCAGCTCGTCGGCCTGGCGCGCCACGTCCGAGAGGCGGTGCACCAGGCGGGTGGCGGCCAGCAGCGCGACCTCCGCGCGCAGCTCGGCCGGCACGGCGGCAGGATCCATGCCGGTCGGCCGCCTCGTCGGCACCAGGTCCGCGAGGTCGCCGACGACGTGGTAGCCCGCGGCCTCGATCGCCGCGATCGTCTCGCGCGACTGCGTCGCGGCCCACTCGTACTCCGCCTCGGGCAGCTCGATCGGCGCGCTGCGGTGCTGCGCCAGCTCCGTCGACACCCACCACTTCATGTGCTTGTCGTAGTCGGGCCACGGGAGGCCGTCGGCCTGCAGCGCGAGGTTCAACGAGTGCACGACGCTGACCTCTGCAGCACCCAGCGACGAGTACACGTGGCCGGACGGCTGGCGGCAGGTGTCCGGGTCGATGCCGAGCACCTGCGCGAAGCGTGACCAGAGCAACGAGGGGTCGGAGCCGGCCGGCGGCACCGTGACGACGTGCACGCGGTCCGGCGTCACGTGGGCCGCCCACCTGGCGAGGATCCCCGCGGTGTCGTGCAGCCTCCAGAAGTCCATCCCGGCGTCGCCGTCGTGACCCTCGGGATCGTGGATGGCGGTCAGCCACTCGGCGAAGGTCTCGCGGCCGTTGTTCTTGATCCACTCCTGCCAGGCGGCGGGCAGCTGTCGGGCCATGTCGCGGACGGTCCAGATCACGTGGACGTCGGCGAAGTCGAGCGAGTCGAACAGCCTGTCGACCCAGACCGGCCTGGCCGGCGCGAAGAGCTCGGAGCTCAGCAGCGCCGGGCCCTGCCATTGCTCGATGGTGTCGACGACCCGTAGCCACGCCCCCTCGACGCGCGGGTCGGGGTCGCCGCGGAACCGCACCCGGCGCAGCGCGAGCGCCTCGTACACATGCCCGCTGCCGCCGGTCTCGGGATAGAGCAACCCGGCGTCGAGCAGGGCGCCGCGGTTGTCCTGCAGCAGGTTCTGCAGGTAGGTCGTCCCGGTCTTCGCCTCGCCGATGTGGACGTAGACCGGATGACGCACCGGACTCGACACACGCACTCCTCGATCACTGGCCGGCGCGGTCCGGCTGTCGGCCGCCGGGCGGTGCGGCGGCACGAGTGGCACCGGCGGACGCTTGCACGGTAGCAGTCGAGCCTCAGGGCTTCCTCAGCCCCTTCGCCGGTTGGAGCATCAGCCGAGGACACGCTCGAGATGGTCGTTGCCGAACCGGCGGTCAGGGTCGAGCTTGTCGCGCAGCGCGACGAACTCGTCGAAGCGGTCGTAGACCGGCCGCAGGTCGTCGGCCGTGCGGGTGTGCAGCTTGCCCCAGTGCGGCCGTCCGTCGACCGAGCGGGCGATGGCCTCGACCGCCTCGAAGTACCGGCGGTGGTCGCGGCGGTGGTACTGGTGCACCGCGATGTACCCGGTCTCGCGGCCGGTGGCGGTCGACAGCCACAGGTCGTCGGCCGCGGCGAACCGGACCTCGATCGGGAAACCGATCAGCTCGCCGCTGCGTTCGAGCCACGCGTCGATCTCGCGCAGCACGTGCGGCACGGCGGCGCGCGGCACCGCGTACTCCATCTCGCGGAAGCGCACCGAGCGGACGGAGGCGAAGACGCGGTAGGACCGGTCGACGAAGTCGCGGGCGCCGAGGGCGCGCGTGGCGAGGCGGTTCGCGCGGGGGATGAGGTCCGGACGCCGGGTGGTCAGCCGGTTGATGCCCTCGAACAGGCGGTTCGACAGCAGTTCGTCCTCGACGTAGGCGCGGGCGCGGCCGAGTGGTCGCATCGGGGCGTCCGGCAGCACGCGGTTGTTGCGCTTGGTCAGCACGCCGCGGGTGTGCGGGAACCAGTAGAACTCGAAGTGGTCGTTGCCGTCGACGTGCGCGTCGAGGTCGGCGAGCACGGCGTCGAGATCCTCCGGCGCCTCCGCGGCGGCGAGCGCGAAGGCGGGCTCGCACTGCAGCGTCACCTCGGTGATGACACCGAGCGCGCCCAGCCCGACGCACGCGGCGGCGAACAGGTCGGGCTGCTCGTCGCGGCTGCACCGCGTGACGGTGCCGTCGGCGAGCACGAGTTCGAGCGCGCGCACCTGCGTGGCGATGCCGCCGAAGCGCGCGCCGGTGCCGTGGGTGCCGGTCGAGATCGCGCCGGTGATGGTCTGGACGTCGATGTCGCCGAGATTGGTCATCGACAGGCCCAGGTGCCAGAGCGTCTCGGTGAGGTCGTGCAGCCGCGTGCCGCCCCGCACGGCGACCAGCCCGGTCGTGCTGTCGGCCCGCACGACCCCGGTGAGGCGGTCGAGGGCGAGTTGCACGCCGTCGGTCGCGCCGATCGGGGTGAACGAGTGGCCCGAGCCGATCGGCTTCACCGACCGGCCGTCCTCCGCGGCACGGGCCACCACCTGCTGCACCTCGGCGGTCGAGGCGGGATGCGCCACCGCGGCCGGGTGAGCCGTCACCGTGCCCGCCCAGTTCGTCCACGGGGTCGCGGTGGTCGTGCGGGTCGCCATGCCGGTGACTATGACCTGGGCGACCGTCCAGGACAAGACTTGACCGGGACGGTCGTCCAGTTCAGGCTGGGCCCGTGACGACACGCCTGCCGGTCGACCAGCGCCGCGCCCAACTCGTCGAGGCCGCGCTGGCGATCGCCGCGGAGGAGGGGATCGCGGCGGTCACCGTCCGGCGGGTGGCCGAGCGCGCACAGGTCGCGCTCGGCGTCGTCCACTACTGCTTCGCCGACAAGGACGCGCTCGTCGTCGCGCTCGCGGAACGGATCGTCGACGACCTCGGCGCGGCCGCGGCCGCGGCGCTGCGGTTCGACGACGACGAGCCGCCCGGTGATCTGGCGACGGCGCTGCGCTGCGCGGTGCACGGGTTGTGGGACCTCGTCGAGCGCGCACCCGCCGAGCAGTTGCTCACCTACGAGATCACCACCTTCGCCCTGCGCACGCCCGGCCTCGCGCACGTCGCGGCGCGGCAGTACGAGGTGTCGCACCGGGTGGTCGAGTCGGTGCTCGTCGCCGCCGCGCAGGCCGCCGGCGCGCAGTGGCGCCGCCCGGTCGCCGAGGTCGCCGCCGAGGTGCTGGCGCTCGTCGACGGCGTCACCCTGCGCTGGCTCGTCGACCGGGACGGCGCTGCGGCGAAGGCGCGGCTGACGACGATGGCCGAGCAGGTCGCGCCGAATGCCCGTCCGGTGCGCCGCCGCCTGCGGGCGGTCGCGTCCGTCGAGGGTGCGGAGGGCACGGCATGACCGACCTCGCCGCGCTGACGCGGGCGACCGTCGACCTCGACCCGCCGCTCGCGGCGCTCGACCTCGCGGCACTCGACGCCAATGCCGCCGACCTGGTGCGTCGCGCCAGCGGCACCCCGGTGCGTGTGGCCAGCAAGTCGGTGCGCTGCCGCTGGGTGCTCGAGCGCGTGCTCGCCCGGCCCGGCTTCCGCGGCGTCATGGCCTACTCGGTGCGCGAGGCGATCTGGCTGGCGCGGGCGGGTGTCACCGACGTGCTGCTCGGCTACCCGAGCGCCGACCGCGGTGCCCTGCGCGAGCTGGCCGACGACCCGTCGCTGCACGACACGATCACGCTCATGGTCGACGATGCGGCCCAGCTCGACCTGCTCGGTGGCGCGCCGCTGCGGGTGTGCCTCGACGTCGACGCCTCGCTGCGCGTCGGCAGCGTGCACCTCGGTGTCCGGCGCTCGCCGCTGCGCACGCCCGACCAGGCCGCCGACGTGGCGCGCGCCGCCGTCGGGCACGGGCAGCGCGTCGTCGGCGTCATGTTCTACGAGGCGCAGATCGCCGGGCTGCAGGACACCTCGCCCGCCGTGCGACTGGTGAAGAGGCTGTCCGCCCGTGAGCTGCGGCAGCGGCGCGGGGCGGTGGTGCAGGCGGTCGAGCAGGTCGCCGGCCCGCTCGAGCTCGTCAACTCCGGCGGCACGGGCAGTCTCGAGATCAGCGCCGCCGACCCCGCCGTCACCGAGGTGACCGCCGGCTCCGGCTTGTACATGCCCGGCATCTTCGACGGCTACGACGCCTTCGAGTCACGCCCGGCGCTCTACTTCGCGCTGTCGGTCGTCCGGCGGCCGGCGCCGGACATCGCGACGCTGTTCGGCGGCGGCTACATCGCCTCGGGTCCGGCGGGTGACTCGCGCCTGCCGCGGCTCGCGACGCCGGGGCTCGAGCTGCTCGGCACGGAGGGTGCCGGCGAGGTGCAGACACCGGTCCGCGGCGCGTCCCTCGCGATCGGCGATCGCGTGTGGCTGCGACACGCGAAGGCCGGTGATGCGCTCGAGCGATTCGACACCGTTCACGTCGTGGACAGCGACCGCTCCGTCGCGTCAGTGCCCTCCTACCGCGGCGAGGGCAAGAACTTCGGCTGAC